>NZ_WYCT01000345.1 GCF_011008945.1 Streptomyces harenosi | reverse complement strand
CGAGTGGCTGGTGGGCTCGGAGATGTGTATAAGAGGCATGTTCACGGGTGGTGTGGTCGGGCCCGTGGTTCACGGGTGGTGTGGTGCGGGTCCGTGGTTCACAGGTGGTGCGGTCGGGGCCCGGTGGTTCACGGGTGGCGTGGTGCGGGTCCGCGGTTCACGGGTGGGGGTGACCGGGGCCGGGCGCGGGCCAGGTGCGCAGCAGCGAGTCCAGGGCGTCCAGGATGCGGGCCCAGCTCTCCTCGGAGCCGGGGGCGCTGTGGCTGAATCCGCCGGCCGCCTCCAGGCTGACGTAGCCGTGGAAGACGCTGCCCAGCAGCCGTACGGCATGGGTCTGGTCGGGCTCCGCCAGGTCGTATCCGCGCAGGAGGGCGCGGGTCATCCGGGCCTGCCGGACGCCCGCGCTGGCCGCCGCGGTCTCCGGGTCGAGGGGCAGCCGGGCCGCGGTGTAGCGGCCGGGGTGCTCGCGGGCGTAGTCGCGGTAGACGTTGGCGAGGGCCGTCAGGGCGTCCTTGCCGGCCCGCCCGGCCAGCGCGTCGGCGGCCCGGTCGGCGAGTTCCTCCAGGGCGAGCAGGGCGAGCCGCGTCCTGAGGTCCTGGGAGTTCTTCAGGTGGGAGTAGAGGCTGGCGACCTTGACCCCGACCCGCCGGGCCAGCGCCGAGACGGTGACCTGCTCGAAGCCGACTTCGTCGGCGAGCTCCGCCGCCGTCCGGACCAGACGCTCCGTGGTGAGTCCCGCGCGGGCCATGGCCGTCCTCCTCCTTCTTCCTTCGTCTTCTCTGCTGCTCCCGGGCCTTCCATAAGGGAGTGTGGAACAGCCTAAAGGTTTTAGGCAAATGATGGACTTCTTTAGTTTTGGTGCCGGGTGAGCTGGGCGGCCACGGCTTCGAGGGCCCACCCCGAGGTTCGGTCGCGAAGGACGTCCCGGCTCGTGGGCTCGCTCCAGGCCGGTCGCGAAGACGGCCGGCGTCCGTGTCCGTGCCGTCGCGCACGGTCTCGGCCGGTGCCGGGAAGCGGCCCGTGGCCGACGTGCTCGTCCCGGGTGGGCCTGAGACGCCGGGGAATACGGTGTGTCGGCATGAGACAACGCATCGCCGTGGTCGGGAGCGGTCCCGCCGGCCTCACCTTCGCCCGTGTCCTGCACCGCCACGGCCACTCCGTCGCCGTCCTCGAACGCGATCCCGCCCCCGACGCGCGCCCCCCGGGCGGCACGCTGGACCTGCAGGAAGGGCTCGGCCAGCTCGCACTGGACAAGGCGGGGCTGACAGCGGAGTTCCGGGCGCTGTCCCGCCCCGAGGGGCAGGCCATGCGCATCCTGGACACGGACGGGACCGTCCTGCGCGACTGGCGACCCCGCCCGGACGACCGGGCCAACCCCGAGATCGACCGCGGGCAACTCCGTGACCTGCTGCTAGGCCCCCTCGACGTCCAGTGGGGACGGGCCGTGACGCGGGTGGAGCCGGGGACCCGGGACGGCGTGCTGGTCCACTGCGCGGACGGGTGGCGCGAGACGTTCGACCTCGTGGTCGGCGCGGACGGGGCCTGGTCCCGCGTCCGCCCGGCGGTCTCGCCGGCGACGCCCCACTACACCGGCGTCACCCTGGTCGAGACCTCCCTCGACGACGTCGACACCCGCCACCCCGACCTCGCCCGGCTGGTCGGCGACGGTTCCGTGGCCGTGTACGGCGTGAACCGTGCCCTCGTCGCCCAGCGCAACAGCGGCGGCCACGTCAAGGTGTACGCCCAGTTCCGCGCGCCGCTGGACTGGCACGCACGCCTGGACCGGGCCGACGCCGGGGCCGTGCTGCCGAGCCTGCTGGCCCTGTACGACGGCTGGGCCGCCCCCGTCCTCGACCTGCTGCGCCGCGGCACCGCCTTCGTCCCCCGCCCCCTCCACGTCCTGCCCGTCTCCCACACCTGGACCCACGTCCCCGGGGTGACGCTGCTGGGCGACGCCGCCCACCTGATGCCCCCGCTGGGGGCGGGCGCGAACCTCGCCATGCTGGAGGGTGCCGAACTGGCCGAGTCCCTCGCCGCCGGCCCGGCAGATCCGGACCAGGCCGTCCGCGCCTTCGAGGGGCGGATGTGGGCACGGGCCGGCCGGTGGGCGGAGATCACGTCGGCCGGCCTGGAACGCCTCGTGAGCCCCGACCCCGCCGCGGCCCTCGCCCTCTTCGACCACGTCAACCGAGCCGACCCAGCCGACCACGTCAACCGAGCCGACCCAGCTGACCAGGCCGACCAGGCCGACCAGGCCGAGCCGTCCTGACGTCCGGTACGGGCGGGCGCCACCGGCCGCGACGCGCGCACAGACTTTTGCAAGCAGGGTGCTTGCAAGAGTTAGCAGAGTGGGGCATCGTGGAGGCATGGCATCGCTCAACGTCGGCAATCTCGGTGAGTACCTGCGCGAGCAGCGGCGCAACGCTCAGCTGTCGCTGCGTCAGCTCGCCGACGCCGCCGGGGTGTCCAATCCGTACCTGAGCCAGATCGAGCGCGGGCTGCGCAAGCCGAGCGCGGAGGTGCTGCAGCAGGTCGCCAAGGCGCTGCGGATCTCCGCCGAGACGCTGTACGTGCGGGCGGGCATCCTCGACGCCGACCGGGACCGGGACGAGGTGGAGACGAGCGCCGCCATCCTGGCCGACCCGACGCTCACCGAGCGGCAGAAGCAGGTGCTGCTCCAGATCTACGAGTCCTTCCGCAAGGAGAACGGCTTCGGGTCGCCGGCCGCCCCGGCGGACGGCGCCTCGGGCGAGGCCCGGGACGGCGCGCGGCGCGACGGCGGTCCCGACGGCGGTACCCCCTTGAGCGGCGGGACCGACGCCGTACGCCGCGCCGGTGACGGCGAGACCGACGCCGTACGCCGTACCCGTGACGGTGAGACCGATGCCGTACGGCGTGCCCGTGGCGGCGACGGGGCAGGCGGCGGTCAGGGCGCCGCGCGCCGCACCCGCGGGACCGCCGGCGGCGACGCCGGTCCGCGCCCGCCGGCCGGGTGAGACGGACGCGCGGTCCGGCCGGACGAGCGCGGGAACCCCACACAACCCTCAAAGCGAACGTGACCGGGAGGTCCAGCACCATGGCCATCACCGACGACCTGCGCAAGACCCTCAGCGACCCCACTCCGCTCTACTTCGCCGCGGGCACCGCCGACCTGGCCTGGCAGCAGGCGAAGAAGGTGCCCGTGCTGGTGGAGCAGTTGCGCACCGAGGCCCCGTCCCGGATCGAGGCCGTCCGCAACACCGACCCGAAGGACGTCCAGCAGAAGGCGACCGCCCGGGTCAAGGAGACGCAGTCGACCCTCCAGACCAAGGTGAACGAGTTCCTGGGCTCCCTCGACACCGACCTGAAGAAGCTCGGTGAGACCGCCCAGGGCCTGGCGCTGCGCGGGGTGGGCGTCGCCGCCGAGTACGCCGTCAAGGCCCGGGAGACCTACGAGAAGGTCGCCGAGCACGGCGAGCAGGCCGTGCGCACCTGGCGCGGCCAGGCCGCCGAGGGGATCGAGGACATCGCCGAGGAGGTGGAGGAGCTGGCCGTGGCCGTCGAGCCCAAGGCCCAGCCGGTCACGGTCGAGGAGGACAAGCCCGCCGGGGCCGGGCCGGCCGAGGCGAAGAAGGCCCCCGCCGCCAGGAAGGCCCCGGCGCGGAAGCCGGCCGCCGGCGTGAAGAAGACGACCCCGTCCGCCAAGTGAGCCGTCCGTAACCGGGCGGCGGACGAACAGGGATGTACGGGGACGGGCCGGGCACTCGCGGGGTGCCCGGCCCGTTCCTCCGGTAGCGGGCCCGTCTTGCGGGTACGGTGACCGCGTAAATCGACGAGCCGAGTCTGGTGGTGGACGTTGTGCTGATGCAGGGATTCGCGGGATTCCTGTGGCTGCTGAACCTGGCCCTGATCCTTCTCAGCGGCTTCGCGCTGATCGACGCCGCCACGCGCCGCGAGGACGCCTACCGGGCGGCGGACAAGCAGACCAAGCCCTTCTGGCTGATCATCCTCGGGCTCGCCTTCGTGGTGAACCTGATCTTCAACATCCTGTCGTTCCTGCCGATCATCGGCCTGATCGCGACGATCGTGTACCTGGTCGACGTCCGGCCCGCGCTGCGCGGCCTGCCGGGCGGTGGCCGCAGCACCCGCCGCGGCTCCAGCAGCGACGGCCCGTACGGGCCGTACAACGGCGGACGGTAGGGGACAGGACGGCAGGGCTCCAGGGGCCTCGGACCCGGGGCTCCCGCCCCGCCGGGCCTCTGCCCCGCCCGCCGGGTGGCCTCGCCGGGCCTCTGCCCCGCCCGCCGGGTAGCCTCGCCGGGCCTCGGGCCCGCCCGCCGGGTGGCCTCGCCGGGCCTCGGGCCCGCCCGCCGGGTGGCCTCGCCGGGCCTCGGGCCCGCCCGTCCGGCGGGGCGCCCGGTTACGGCACGCGGTCCAGCAGCAGGACCGCCACGTCGTCGGTCAGCTCGCCGCCGTTGAGGTCGCGGACCTCGTTCACCGCGGCCTGCAGCAGCTTCTCGCCGCGCAGGCCCTGGGCGAGCTGGCGGCGGACCATCTCCACCATGCCCTCCTGGCCGAGCCGCTCCCGGCCCGCGCCGACCCGGCCCTCGATCAGGCCGTCGGTGTAGAGCATCAGGGTCCACTCCGCACCCAGCTCCACCTGCATCCGGGGCCAGCGCGCGCCGGGCAGCAGCCCCAGCGCCGGGCCGTTGTTGTCGTACGGCAGCAGCCGCGCGGGGCGGCCGGGCGCGGCGACCAGCGGCGCCGGGTGACCGGCCAGGCACAGGCCGGCGCGGCGGCCGTCCGGGGCGATGTCCACCGCGCACAGGGTGGCGAAGATCTCGTCGTCCGACCGCTCGTGCTCCAGCACCTCCTGGAGCGTGCCGAGCAGCTCGTCGCCGCACAGGCCCGCCAGGGTCAGCGCGCGCCAGGCGATGCGCAGCTCGACGCCGAGCGCCGCCTCGTCGGGGCCGTGGCCGCAGACGTCGCCGATCATGGCGTGGACGGTGCCGTCGGGGGTCCGTACGACGTCGTAGAAGTCGCCGCCGAGCAGGGCGCGGGAGCGGCCGGGGCGGTAGCGGGCGGCGAAGCGCAGCGTGGAGCCCTCCAGCAGGGGGGTGGGCAGCAGACCGCGCTCCAGGCGGCGGTTCTCCTGCGCGCGCAGCCTGCCCTCGGCGAGCCGCCGCTCGGCCGACTCCGACCGCTTGCGCTCGACGGCGTACCGGATCGCCCGGCTCAGCAGCCGGCCGTCCAGCTCGTCGCGGAACAGGTAGTCCTGGGCGCCCACGCGCACCGCCTCCGCGCCGCGCTCGGCGTCGTTGGACGCGGTCAGGGCGAGGACGGCGTGCCGGGGCGCGAGTTCCAGTACGTGCCGCAGCACCGCCAGCTCGTCGTCGCCGTCGCCCGCCCGGCCGGGGGCCGGCAGCGCGAGGTCCAGCAGGATGCAGTGGACGTCGTCGGTGAGCAGCCGCTCGGCCTCGGTGAGGTTGCGGGCGGTGCGCACGCGGATCGGCTTGCCGGCCTGGTCGAGCAGGTCGGGGACGATCGGCGAACCGGCCGGGTCGTCCTCGATCAGCAGCAGGGTCAGGTTGGCGGGGGCGCTGTGCTCCGCGGTGTTCCTGGCGGACTCGGCGTTCCCCGGCCTCCCGGTGCCGGCGGCGTCGGGGGTGTGCGTGGTGTTCTCGGCGGCGTCCGGCCTGTGCGCGGCGCGCGCCTCCGAGTGCTCCGCGGACGTGCGGCCGCCCGCGGACGCCGCCTGCGCCTGACCGCTCTCCACGGCCGGGACCGCTCGGGGCCGCGGTACGGGTACGGGCATGGTCTTGGGTTCCTTCCCTCCCCCCGAGGGCACGGCGGGGCGAGGGACCTCGACCCACCGACGGGGACCATAGCGGGTGCCGGCGCCGCAGCGGAATGGCGTGGGGCACGCCGCTGGGCCACCGGCCACTGTCATATGCCGCTTTCCGTGGCGCAGTTGGACACGACGGCCGGGCTCGCGGGATGACGAACGTCACGCGGGGAAGCCCCTCGGGGGGCGCGGGCGCGTGGACTGGGTCACGTGGCCCAGGTCACCTCCCGTGGACCGCCGCCGAGTTGGTGCTCCGGGCCGGTCCGGCTCCCGCCGCTCAGGCCGGGTCCGGGCGCACCACCCCCAGGATGGGCATGGAGCCGGCGCCGGCGATCGTCACCGTCCGCCCCGGCCGCGGGGCGTGCACGACCCGGCCGTCGCCGACGTACATCCCGACGTGGCTGGCGTCCTCGAAGTAGATGATCAGATCGCCTGGGCGCATGTCCTCGGTCTCGACGTGCCGCAGCTGCCGCCACTGCTGCTGCGAGGTGCGCGGGATGACGAGACCGGCCGACGCCCAGGCCCGCGAGGTCAGCCCGGAGCAGTCGTACGCCGCGGGGCCCTCGGCTCCCCACGCGTAGGGCTTGCCGACCTGGGCGGTGGCGAACTCCACGGCCTTCCTGCCGTCCTCGGACGCCTCGCCGCCGATCTCCTCCAGGATCCCGGAGCCGAGCCAGGCGGTCTGCGCCCGCTGCGCGGCCTCCCGCTCCAGCTTCTCCAGGCGCTCCCGCTCCTCCTTCGCCAGCTCTGACTCGACCTTCTCGGCCTGCGCGATCTGCTTCTCGATCTTCTTCTGGGCGGCGGCCTTGGCCTTGCGGTTCGCCTCCAGTTGCCGCCACTGGGCGGAGGCGTCCCCGGCGTAGGTCTTCAGGTCCTGCTGGGCGCGTTCGGTCTCCGCGATCAGGCCCTTGGTGGCGCGCTGGCCCTGGATCACCCGGCCGGTGCCGTCCAGGAACTCCCGCGGGCTCTCGCTCAGCACCAGCTTGGCCTCGTCCGGCAGCCCGCCGGAACGGTACTGGGCGCGGGCCGCGGCCCCGGCCCGCTCCTTGAGCAGGGCCAGCCGCTGCCGGCCCTCGACGATCTTCCGGGCCAGCGTGGCGAGTTCGGTGGACTGCCGTCGCGCCCGCTCCTCGGCCGCGTTGTACTCGTCCGTGGCCACCGCCGCCGCGCGGTAGAGCCGGTCGAGCCGCTCGCGTACGGCTTCCAGGTCCCTGGCGCCGGGGGCGGTGGCGCCCGGCGCCGGGGCGCCGACGGCCGGTGAGGGCGCGGGGCCGGGGTCCGCGAACGCCGTGCCCGGCGCGGCCAGGACGGTCACCGCGCAGACCACGGTCACGGCCGCTGCGATCAGGCCGCGGTTGCCGGTACCCATACCTTGCCCCCAACTGATTAACCGTCAGTAACATAGGCCGCCTGAGGGATGGTGCCATGCCGGCGCGGAAAGCGACAGAGGTGGTGCCCCCTCCCCGCCGCCCCCGGTGTGCCGTCTCCCCCCGCTGTGTGACGTACGGCGCAGGGTGATCGTTCCCCCCGCGGGTCCGGACGGACCAGTCCAGTTCAGGCCAGGCCGGTTCAGGCCACCGCGGGCCGGGCGGGCCGGACCGCGGTGGCCTGAACCGGCCTGGCCTGAACTGGAC
>NZ_WYCT01000344.1 GCF_011008945.1 Streptomyces harenosi | reverse complement strand
GCCCCCTCTGCACCGACGCGACCGCCCCCGCCGTCCGTGCACCGACGCCGTCCGTGCGCCGACGCCGTCACACCGGCGCCGTACCGGCCCCCGGTGTCCCCTTGCCGCCCGGCGCCGGGACCTTGCTCGCCGCCGCCGAGGCCGCCGCCGACAGCGGCTGGGCGATGTCCTCCAGCGAGCGGCGTTCGGCCTTGACCGCGAGGAAGGCGGCGACCAGGCCCGCCGCGCACATCAGGCCGGCGCCGATCTGGAAGGCGAGGACCGTGTCCGCGACGACGCCGGACTCGGTGAGGTCGGCGAAGATCAGCGGGCCGCTGATACCGCCGGCCGCGGTGCCGAGGGCGTAGAAGAAGGCGATGGCCATGGCGCGGGTCTCCATGGGGAACACCTCGGAGACCGTGAGGTAGGCGCTGGAGGCGCCCGCGGAGGCGAAGAACAGCACCACGCACCAGCAGGCCGTCAGGGTGGCCGCCGACAGCGAGCCGCGGTCGAAGAGCCAGGCCGTGCCGAACAGCAGCAGGCCGGACAGCAGGTACGTGGACGAGATCATGATGCGCCGGCCGACCGTGTCGAACAACTTGCCGAGCAGCAGCGGGCCGACGAAGTTGCCCGCGGCGATCACGGCGAAGTAGTAGCCGGTGCGGCCCGGCGGCACGTCGAAGAAGGTGGTGAGGATGGCGCCGAAGCCGAAGGTGATGGCGTTGTAGAGGAACGCCTGGCCGATGAAGAGGGACAGGCCGAGCACCGCGCGGCGCGGGTAGCGGCGGAAGACGGTCTTGGCGATCAGGCCGAAGCCGATGCTCTTGCGCTGGTGGATGGTGATCTCACCGGCGGGCGGCGGCAGCTTCTCGCCCTTCTCCCGTTCGACCTCCCGCTCGACCTGAGTCACGAGCTGCTCGGCCTCCTCGCCGCGGCCGTGGATGAACTGCCAGCGTGGACTCTCCGGGACGTGCCGCCGTACCAGCAGGATCACCAGGCCGAGGACGACGCCGAGGGCGAAGCTGAGCCGCCAGCCGAGGTCCTTGGGGAAGATCGTGGTGTCCAGCATGACGATGGACAGCAGGGCGCCGCCGACCGCGCCCAGCCAGTAGCTGCCGTTGATGATGAGGTCGACCCGGCCCCGGTAGAGGGAGGGGATCAGCTCGTCGATCGCGGAGTTGATGGCCGCGTACTCGCCGCCGATGCCGAAGCCCGTCAGGAAGCGGAACAGGAAGAACCACCACGACTCGAAGGAGAGCGCGGTCAGCGCGGTCGCGGCCAGGTAGACGGCCAGCGTCGCCATGAACAGCTTCTTGCGGCCGTAGCGGTCGGTCAGCCAGCCGAAGAAGAGGGCGCCGGAGCAGGCGCCCGCCACGTACAGGGCGGCGGCCAGGCCGGTGACCTGGGCGGAGGTGATGTCCAGGCCGCTGCCTTCCTCGGCGAGGCGGCCGGCGACATTGCCGACGATGGTGACTTCCAGGCCGTCCAGGATCCACACGGTGCCGAGCCCGATGACGATCATCCAGTGCCACCGCGACCAGGGCAGCCGGTCGAGGCGGGCGGGCACGGACGTGGTGGCGGTTCCCGTGGACGCGGGTACCGAGGCCGGTTCCGGCGACGATGCTGTTGTCATGGCTCCCTCTCCGTCGAGCGACCCCCTCCCAGGTGCCCGGGAGCTCGGGGATCACGCCCACCGGACCCGGGGCGAGGGCCCTCCGTCCGGATCCGGCCGGACCGGGGAGCGGGTCCGGTGCCGCGCGCCGAGCCAGGCGGAGGGGGCGTCACGGCGGAGCCATGACGCCCGGCGGCGCAGGCGCGGCGCGGCACCGGACCGCGCGGGCCCGGTCCGGCCCGGACGGGAGGCCCTACGCTCCCAGCATGCGGGAGACGGTGTGGATCAGCAGCCCGGCGAGGGAGCCGACCACCGTGCCGTTGATGCGGATGAACTGCAGGTCGCGGCCGATGTGCGCCTCGATCTTCCGCGTGGTGTGCTCGGCGTCCCAGCCCGCCACCGTGTCGGTGATCAGGGAGGTGATCTCGCGCCGGTAGGTGGTGACGACGTACACCGCGGCCCCCTCCACCCAGGAGTCGACCTTGCCCTGGATCTTCCGGTCGGAGGCCATCCGGGCGCCGAGGGAGAGCAGCGAGGCCCGCACCCGCAGCCGCAGTTCGCTGCGCTCGTCCTCCGCCGCGGAGACGATCATGGACCGTACGGCCGTCCAGGCGGACGCGATCAGGTCCTGCACCTCGCCGCGGCCCAGCACCTCCGACTTCAGGCGTTCCACCCGCGCGCGCGTGTCGGTGTCGGACTGGAGGTCGGAGGCGAAGTCGGTGAGGAAGCGGTCCAGGGCGCCGCGCGCCGGATGGGCGGGCATGTCCCGCATCTCGGTGACGAACCGCAGCAGCTCCTTGTAGACGCGCTCGCCGACCTTGCGGTCCACGAACCGGGGCGTCCAGCCGGGCGCGCCGCCCTGCACGGCGTCCATCACGGAGTCGCCGTGCACCACCAGCCAGTCGTGGGCGCGGGCCACGACGAGGTCCACGGCGCGCTTGTGGCCGCCGTCGGCGACGACCTTCTCCAGCATCTTGCCGATGCCGGGGGCGATCTCCTGGGCGCCCGCGCGGCGCGTGATCGCCTCCCCGACCACCGCCTGCACGTCGGAGTCACGCAGCACGGTCAGGGCACCGCGCAGGGCGGCCGACAGCTCCGCCGTGACCCGGTCGGCGTGCTCGGGGACGGCGAGCCAGGCCCCGAGCCGGCTGCCTATGCCGACCGCGCGCAGCCGCTGCCGTACGACGTCCTCGGACAGGAAGTTCTCCCCGACGAACTCGCCGAGCGAGACGCCGAGCTGGTCCTTCTTGGTGGGGATGATCGCGGTGTGCGGGATGGGCAGGCCGAGGGGGCGGCGGAAGAGGGCGGTGACGGCGAACCAGTCGGCGAGCGCGCCGACCATGCCCGCCTCGGCGGCGGCGGAGACATAGCCCGCCCAGGCGCCCGCGCCCGCGTGGGAGGCCCACTCGGCCAGGGCGTACACCACGGCGACGAACAGCAGCAGCCCGGTGGCGGTGAGCTTCATGCGGCGCACCCCGCGCCGCTTCTCCTCGTCCGCCGGGCTGAACGTGGCCATCGAGCGGTTCGTCATGGCGCCGGGAGGGGCAGGCTGCCCACCGGCACCGCCCGCGCCGGCGCCCCCAGCCTCGCCGGGAATTTCCGTTTTCGACCGTTCCATCCGCTCCACCCGTTCGGTGATCCCGCACACATTGTCCCTTCCTGACCGACTCCCGGAACGGAACACGAGTTCCCGGCGTCTGTCCGGTCGGGGGAACGCCCGTGGGGTCGCCACCGGCCGCCCCCGGCCCATGACGCATCATGGGCTCATCGGATCGGAGCCTCGGGCTCCCGTCTCCCGAGGAGAACAGCACAGCATGACCCGGGGTCGTGGCTACGCCCTGCTCGCCGCGGTCGTCGCGACGATCGTGGCCCTGTCCGCCGCTCTCTACGCCGGGGTCGCGGCCGACGACGGCGCGAGCAAGAGCGACAACCTGGCCGGCGGCCGCCATCCGCACAACTCCGCCGCACCCGCCTCCACCGGCACCTGGGTCGGCACCTGGGCGACCGCGCCGGCCGCGGCCGAGCCGGGCACCGCGGCGTCCGGCCTGGCCGGCCGCTCGGTGCGCAACGTGGTGCACACGACCGTCGGCGGTACGAGTGCCCGCATCACGCTCTCCAATCTCTACGGGCGCGCCCCGCTGACCATCACCCACGCCACCCTGGCCCTGGCGGCCGGCGACGGCTCCGCCGCCGCGGTCCCCGGCACCGTGCGGCGGCTGACGTTCACCGGCAGCCCGCGGGTGGTCATCCCGGCCGGCGGGCAGGTGACCAGCGACGCCGCCCGCCTGGCCGTCCCGCACGACGCCGACGTCCTGGTCACCACCTACTCCCCCGTCCCCTCGGGCCCGGTCACCTACCACCCGCACGCGCGGCAGACCAGCTACCTCGCCGACGGCGACCACGCCGCGGACGTCACCCCCGCCGCGTACACCGAGCCGACCCCGTACTGGCGCTATCTGACCGCGCTGGACGTGCTGAGCAACGAGGCGGAGGGCACCGTCGCCGTCATCGGCGACTCGATCACCGACGGCATCTCCTCCACCATGGACGCCGACCGCCGCTGGACCGACGTCCTCGCCGCGCGGCTGCGCGCCGCGGTGGCGGCCGGCCGGGACGTGCCCCGCTACGGCGTGGTCAACGAGGGCATCAGCGGCAACCGGGTGCTGACCCCGGGACGGGGCCGGCCGGCCGACAACCCCAGCGGCGTCGAGCGGTTCGGCCGGGACGTGCTCGGCCGCACCAACGTCAAGGCCGTCGTCGTCGCCCTCGGCGTCAACGACATCCTGCGCCACCCGGGCGTCGCCGACCCGGAGGCGATCCTGGACGGGCTGCGCGCCATGGTGGGCCAGGCGCACGCGCGCGGGCTGAAGGTCGTCGGCGCGACCGTGATGCCGTTCGGCGGCCACCGCGGCTACACCGCCGCCCGGGAGGCGGTACGGCAGGAGATCAACGCGGAGATCCGGGCGGGCCGGGTCTTCGACGCCGTGGCCGACTTCGACCAGGCGCTGCGCGACCCG
The DNA here is from genome assembly GCF_011008945.1 of Streptomyces harenosi. Classification (GTDB taxonomy): domain Bacteria; phylum Actinomycetota; class Actinomycetes; order Streptomycetales; family Streptomycetaceae; genus Streptomyces; species Streptomyces harenosi. The sequence continues at coordinate 2,955 of NZ_WYCT01000344.1, read as the reverse complement.
TACGACCCGCGCCGGCTGCGCCCCGAGTACGACTGCGGCGACCATCTGCACCCCAGCGACCGGGGGTACGCGCGGATGGGCGAGGTGTTCGACCTGGCGGACCTGAAGGGCGCGGCCCCCGCGGAGCTGTGACCGCGCGCCGCCTCACCGCGGCGGGCCGGGCGGCGGGGACGGGGGCCCGGCCGCCCCTCGGCTCCTCAGCCCTCCTCGTCCCGGCGCCGCTCCCCCTCCTGCTCCCGCCCGCGCCGGCCGCCCAGGCCGTACGGATCGCCCGGCCGGTGCGGGCCGTGGGCCAGGTCGCGGTGGTGCTCCAGCATCCTGCGGTGGGCGTCCGCCACGTCCTGCCGGACCGAGTCCCGCAGCTCCCTCCTGGCCGCCCTGCGCTCCAGCCGCTCCCGGCGGCGCTCCTCCTTCAGCCGCTGCTTCTCCGCCCGGGCCGGCTTGCGCTCCACCCCCACGCCGCCCCAGAAGGCGAACCCGGTGATGATCACGCGCGGGGCGCCCGGGTCGCCGGGCACGCCCTCCTCGCGGTGGTCGAACCCGCCCATGATCCCCAGGCCGCGCACCACGACCTCGACGCCGGGCGGCACGATCACGGTCATCCCGCCCATCACCGCGACGCAGTTGATCACGACCTCGCGCTCCGCGAAGCGGGCCTCCCGCAGGTCGATCTCGCCGCCGCCCCAGAAGGCGAAGCAGTCGAACCGCTTCGGCATCGTCCAGTGGCCCTTGCGCTGGAACCCGGACATGACGGCGGCGGCCCAGGACGACGTCCCCCCGCCGCCGGTGATCCGCTCCGCCCACCCCTCCTGCCCCGCGGGCTCCTTCGTCAGCGGCACCCGGGGCGCGGGGCCGGCCGGCAGGTCCCGGGTGAGCGGGGCGAGCTCCCCGTAGGTCCGGGCCCGGTAGGCGGCGTCCAGCCGCTGCTCGAACTCCGGCATGTCCAGCCGGCCCTCCGCGAGGGCGTCCCCCAGGATCTCGGCGACTCGTTCGCGGTCGGCGTCGGAGGCGCGCAGCTCCGGGGCGTCGTCGGTCATGACAGCAGCCTACGAGGCGGTCGCGCCCGGCACTACGCGCTTGTCCGGTCCTCGTACATCCGCGCGATCACCGTCTCGATGTCCGGCTCCCGCACCGACAGGTCGACCAGCGGGTAGGCGGCCGCGATCCGCGCCACCAGGCCGGCCGCCGGCTGCGACGCCGGGAAGGCCAGCCACTGGCGCGGCCCCTCCACCCGCACCACCCGCGCCGGTGCCGGGGCGTCGATCGGCGGCAGCTCCCGCTCCAGGTCGACCACCAGGGTCCGTTCGCTCTCCCCCGCCTCGTGCAGCCCGGCCACCGGTCCGTCGTACACCAGCCGCCCGTGGTCGATGACCATCACCCGCGAGCACAGCTGTTCGATGTCCTGGAGGTCGTGCGTGGTGAGCAGCACCGTGGTGCCGCGCTCGGCGTTCAGCTCCCGCAGGAACTCCCGCACCTTCGCCTTGGAGACCACGTCCAGGCCGATCGTCGGCTCGTCGAGGTAGAGCACCTCGGGGTCGTGCAGCAGGGCCGCGGCGATGTCGCCGCGCATCCGCTGGCCCAGCGAGAGCTGCCGCACCGGGACGTCCAGCAGCGCCCCCAGCCCGAGCAGTGCCACGCACCGGTCGAGGTTCTCCCGGTAGCGGGCGTCCGGGATGCGGTACATGCGGTGCGCCAGCCGGTAGGAGTCGATCAGCGGCAGGTCCCACCACAGGGTCGTGCGCTGCCCGAACACCACCCCGATGCGGTGCGCCAGCCGGGTCCGCTCCCGGGAGGGGTCGATGCCGGCCACCCTCAGCCGGCCCCCGCTCGGGGTGAGGATGCCGGTGAGCATCTTGACGGTGGTGGACTTCCCGGCGCCGTTCGGCCCGATGTAGCCGACCATCTCCCCCCGCCCGACGGTGAACGACAGCCCGTCCACCGCCCGCACCCGCCGCCGCTCCCGTTTCATGAAGCCCGTCCTGCGGCGCACGTCGAAGACCTTCTCGACCCCGTCGAGCACGATGAACCCGTCGTCCACGATCCGCTGACTCCCCGCACCCACGATCCGCTAACTCCCCGTACTCCGGTAGGAACGCAGCCCCGCCCCCCAGGCCAGCCCCGCCAGCGCGCAGCACACCCCGGCCACCGCCGGGGAGGCGAACGCCGTCCACGACGGCAGGTCCAGCGGATAGGGCCGCCCCAGCACGTACGACGCCGGCAGCCAGTTGACGAACGCCAGCGGCAGCACGTACGTCACCCCCCGCACCAGCTCCTGGGCGAACAGCACCGGCGGGTACTGCAGCAGCGTCGTCCCGCCGTAGGTGAACGCGTTCGACACCTCGGCCGCGTCCTGCGCCACGAACTGGAACGCCGCCCCCGCCACGAACACCGCGCAGAAGATCGCCGCCCCGCTCACCACCATCACCGGCACCAGCAGCAGCCTGTCCGGCGTCCAGTCCACCTCCACCGCCGCCAGCGCCCAGCCCAGCACCAGCGCGCCCTGCGCGAGCCGGCCCACCCGGCGCAGCGCGAACCGGTCCGCCGCCAGTTGCGCCAGCACCGGCGCCGGGCGCACCAGCAGCGTGTCCAGCGTGCCGTCGCGCACCCGGCGCCCCAGCCGCTCCACCGAGCCGACCGCGAGGTCGGCGAGGCCGAAGGCGAGAGCGGACAGCCCGTACAGGAAGGCGATCTCCGGCAGCGGCCAGCCGCCGAGCGCCTCCACCCGGGAGAACATCAGCAGGATCGCGACGAAGTCCAGCCCGGTCACCGCGAAGCTCGCCACCGCGGTCATCACGAAGGACGCCCGGTAGGCCATCGTGGAGCGGATCCACATCGCCGCGATCAGCAGGTAGACCCGCAGCCCCTCGGCCACGCGGCCGCCGCCCGGCCCCCGCACCGCACCGCCCGGGCCGCCGCCCCCGCGCGGCCGCACGCCCGCCTCACCCACCCTGGACC
>NZ_WYCT01000343.1 GCF_011008945.1 Streptomyces harenosi | reverse complement strand
CCGCCACCCTCACCACCGCCGCCCTCACCACCGAACTCCGCCACCACCTGCGCCGACGACTGCCCGCCCACATGGTCCCCACCACCATCGTGACCCTCGACACCCTCCCCCTCACACCCAACGGCAAGATCGACCGCGCCGCCCTGCCCGCACCCGACCTCACCACCACCAGCACCGGACGCCCACCCCGCTCCCCCCAGGAAAAGATCCTCTGCAAACTCTTCGCCGACACCCTCGGCCTGCCCCACACCGGCATCGACGACAGCTTCTTCGCACTCGGCGGCCACTCCCTCCTCGCCACCCGCCTCATCAGCCGAATACGGACGGTGCTCGGCGTGGAGGTGCCCCTGGCGACGCTCTTCGAGGCTCCCACCGTGGCCGCCCTGGCGGGGCACCTGGCCGGCTCCGCCGCCACGGGTGTCCGGCCGGCGGTGGAGCCGGTGCGGCGGCCTGAGGTGCTGCCGTTGTCGTACGCGCAGCGGCGGCTGTGGTTCCTGCACCGGCTGGAGGGACCCAGCGCCACCTACAACGTGCCGTTGGCCCTGCGGCTGTCCGGGGACCTCGACCGGGAGGCGCTGGAGCGCTCGCTGGCCGATCTGGTGGCCCGGCACGAGAGTCTGCGCACGGTCTTCCACGAGACCTCCGGGGAGCCGCACCAGGTCGTCCTGGAGCCGGAGGCCGCGCCGTGCCGCCTGTCGGTGGTGGCGGGCCGGCCCGAGTCGCTGGACGCGGCGCTGAAGGAGGCCGCGCGCCACCCCTTCGACCTGACGGCCGAACCGCCGCTGCGGGCCACCCTCTTCGTGCTGGGGCCGGACGAGTACGTGCTGTTGCTGCTGCTGCACCACATCGCCGGTGACGGGTGGTCCATGGGGCCGCTGTCGCGGGATCTGGCGACCGCCTACCGGGCCCGCTGCCGGGGCGTGGCGCCGCAGTGGGAACCCCTGCCGGTCCAGTACGCCGACTACACCCTGTGGCAACGCGACTTCCTCGGGGACTCCTCCGACCCGGACAGCGTCTACCGGCGCCAGCTTGCCTACTGGCAGCGGGAGCTGGAGGGCGTCCCGGAGGAGATCCCGCTCCCCCTCGACCGGCCCCGCCCCAAGCGCGCCACGTACCGGGGCGACTCGATCCGGCTGGCCGTGCCCGCGGAGCTCCACCGCCGGTTGCAGGCGCTGGCCCAGGAGACCGGCACCAGCATGTTCATGGTGCTGCACACCGGTCTGGCGGCGCTGCTGACCCGGCTGGGCGCCGGTACCGACATCCCCGTCGGCAGCCCGGTCGCCGGACGCACCGATCAGAACCTCGACCAGCTCGTCGGCTTCTTCGTCAACACCCTCGTCCTGCGCACCGACACCTCCGGCAACCCCACCTTCCGCGAACTGCTCCAGCGGGTCCGCGAGACCGACCTCGCCGCCTGGTCCCACCAGGACCTCCCCTTCGAGCAGCTCGTCGAGGCCCTCAACCCCACCCGCTCACCCGCCCGCCACCCGCTGTTCCAGACCATGCTGACCCTGGACAACGCGTCGGAGCCGGAGTTCGCCCTGCCGGGCCTGCGGGCCCGTCCCGAGCCGGTGCACGCCAGTGCCGCGCGGTTCGACCTGTCCATCGGGCTGACCGAGCACCACGGCCCGCAGGGCGAGCCGGCCGGGCTGGACGGCTTCATCGAGTACAGCACCGACCTGTTCGACCGCGGTACCGTCGAGGCGCTGGCGGACCGCCTGATCCACCTGCTGCGGTCCATGGCGGACGACCCCGGGCAGCGGCCGGCGGACATCGACGTCCTCACCCCCGGGGAACGCGAACTGCTGCTCGTCACCGTGAACGGCACCACGCGCGACATCCCGCCCGGCACCCTCGCCGAGGCGTTCCAGGCCGAGGTGGCCCAGGCCCCCGACGCCACCGCCCTGGTGTGCGGCGGGACGTCCCTGACCTACGCCCAGCTCAACGCGCGGGCCAATCGGCTGGCCCGGCTGCTGGTGGCGCGCGGTGTGGAGCCCGAGGGCAGGGTGGCGCTGCTGCTGGAGCGCTCCGCCGACCTGGTGGTGTCCGTCCTGGCGGTGCTGAAGGCCGGCGGGGTGTACGTCCCGCTGGACCGGAGGAATCCGGCCGCGCGCATGCGGTCGATCGTCACGCAGACCGAGGCAGGTGTGCTGCTGACCAGCCGCGATGCCTCGATCCCCGAGGAACTGGCCGCTCTGCCGGTGGTGCTGGTCGACGACTGCGAGGAGGCGCTCGGCCAGGCGGACCCGGCCGACCCGGTGGTGCCGGCCGGTCCGGACAGTCTCGCGTACATCATGTTCACCTCCGGTTCGACGGGCGCGCCCAAGGGCATCGGCATCACCCACCGGAACGTGCTCAACCTGGCCGCCGGGCACCGCTGGGGGGAGGACGGACGCACGGTCCTGGTGCACTCGTCGTACGCGTTCGACGCGTCGACGTTCGAGCTGTGGCTGCCGCTGCTGGGCGGTGGCCGCATCGTCATGGCGCCGCCCGGTGAACTCACCACCGAGGACTACCGGCGGGCCGTCGACGGCCACGGGCTCACCACCCTCTTCGTGACCACGGCGCTGTTCGACCTCCTGGTGGAGGAGTCCCCGCAGTCGCTGAGCGGCCTGCGGGAGGTGTGGACCGGTGGTGAGGCCGCCTCGCCGGCCACCGTGCGCAAGATGCTGGACGCCTGTCCCGGCACGGCCCTGTTCAACCTGTACGGCCCGACCGAGACGACGACGTTCGCCACCCGCCACGAGATGCGCGCGCCGTACGACGCGGCGGGCCCGGTGCCCATCGGACGGCCGATCGAGAACACACGTGTCTATGTGCTGGACGGCACCCTCCAGCCGGTGCCTCCCGGGTCGGTGGGCGAGCTGTACATCGCGGGAGCGGGACTGGCGCGCGGATATGTGGACCGCCCCGGGCAGACCGCCGAGCGGTTCGTGGCCGACCCCTTCGGGCCCCCCGGGTCGCGGATGTACCGCTCCGGCGACCTGGCGCGCTGGCGGGCGGACGGCCTGCTGGAGTTCGTGGGGCGCGCCGACGCCCAGGTGAAGCTGCGCGGTTTCCGGATCGAGCCGGCCGAGATCGAGACCGCTCTGGCCGGCCACCCCTCCGTCGCGCGGGCGGTCGTGGTGCCGCACGAGGCGGAGCCGGGGCGGACGCGGCTCGTGGCCTACGCGGTGCCGGTCGCCGGCGAGTCGATCGACCCGGCCGACGTGCGCCGCCATCTGCGCGAGGGGCTGCCCGAGTACATGGTGCCCGCGGCGATCGTCGCGCTGGACGCGATCCCGCTGACCTCCAACGGCAAGGTGGACCGCAAGGCCCTGCCCGCGCCCCGCTTCGGCGCGTCCGGCGGCGGGCGCGCACCGCGCTCACCCCAGGAGGAGATGCTCTGCACCCTGTTCGCCGATGTGCTGGGCGTGCCCCGGGTCGGTGTCGACGACGGTTTCTTCGCGCTGGGCGGCCACTCGCTGCTGGCCACCCGCCTGATCAGCCGGGTGCGGGCGGTGCTGGGCGTGGAGCTGCCGATCGCGGTGCTGTTCGAGACGCCGACGGTGGCGGGTCTGGCCGAGTGGCTGCGCACCGCGGAGGCGGGTGTGCGTCCGGCTCTGGTGCGGGCGGCGCGGCCTGAGGTGGTGCCGTTGTCGTACGCGCAGCGGCGGCTGTGGTTCCTGCACCGGCTGGAGGGACCGAGCCCGACCTACAACATCCCGCTGGCGCTGCGGCTCTCGGGGGAGCTGGACGTGGCGGCGCTGCGGGCGGCGCTGGGTGATCTGGTGGCCCGGCACGAGAGCCTGCGCACCGTCTTCCCCCGCAGGGCACGGGCCGCACAGCAGCTCATCCTGGAGCCGGACGCCTGCGGGGACCCGCTGTCCGTGGTGGACGGCGATCCGCAGGAGATCGACGGCATGCTGCGGGCCGCCGCCGGTCACGCCTTCGACCTGGCGGCCGAACCGCCGCTGAAGGCCACGCTGTTCACCGCCGGACCGGACGAGCACGTGCTGTTGCTGCTGCTGCACCACATCGCCGGCGACGGATGGTCCATGGCACCCCTGGCCCGGGACCTGGCGACGGCGTACGAGGCCCGCCGCCGGGGCCGGGCCCCGCAGTGGGAACCCCTGCCGGTCCAGTACGCCGACTACACCCTGTGGCAACGCGACGTCCTCGGCGACCCCGACGACCCCGGCAGCCGCTACGCCCGGCAACTGGCCTACTGGAAGCAACGCCTGGACGGCATCCCGGAGGAGATCGCGCTCCCGTTCGACCGGCCCCGGCCCGAGCGCGCCACGTACCAGGGCGGCCTGGTCCCGGCGCAGTTGCCGCCGGAGCCGCACCGGCGGCTGCGGGACCTGGCACGGGAGACGGGCACGAGCGCCTTCATGGTGGTGCAGGCCGGTCTGGCGGCGCTGCTGACCCGGCTGGGCGCGGGCACCGACATCCCCCTCGGCAGCCCGGTCGCCGGACGCACCGACGAAGCACTCGACGGCCTCGTCGGCTTCTTCGTCAACACCCTCGTCCTGCGCACCGACACCTCCGGCGACCCCACCTTCCGGGAACTGCTCCAGCGGGTCCGCGAGACCGACCTCGCCGCCTGGTCCCACCAGGACCTGCCCTTCGAGCAGCTCGTCGAGGCCCTCAACCCCACCCGCTCACCCGCCCGCCACCCGCTGTTCCAGACCATGCTGACCCTGGACAACGCGCCGGACCGGGAGTTCGCCCTCGCCGGGGTGCGGACCCGCACGGAACCCGTCCAGGTGGGCGTCTCGCACTTCGACCTGTCCGTCGCCTTCACCGAACGGCAGGATCAGCGGGGCGAGCCGCAGGGGCTGGACGGGTTCGTCGAGTACAACACGGACCTGTTCGACCCCGGCACGGCGCGGGCGCTCGCCGACGCTCTCGTACAGGCGCTCGACGCACTGACCGCCGACCCCGGTCTGCGGATCGGTGAGATCGAGGTGAAGGGCTTCGGCGACGGGTGACGGCCCGCGCCGCGGCAGGGGGCCGTCGGAGCCGTCAGGGGCTCCGTGGTCCCCGCCGCGGCCGGGGTGTCATCCGCTGCCGGTGGTGGATATCACCAGCATCCGGGTCACCGTGCCGTCGTCTCCCACCACGTCGCGCACCGGACGGAAGCCCAGGCGGCGGCACATGGCGAGGCTGGCGGTGTTGCCGGCGCCCACCATGCCGTACGCCTCCCGCAGTCCCAGGTTGTCGGCGGCGTGGCGGAGCAGGCCGCGGACCACCTCGGTGCCCAGGCCCTTGCCCCAGTACCCGGGGGACAGGGCGGTGATGAGTTCGTGGCCGTCGACGTTGCCGGTCTTCTTCACCTCGGCGTGGCCGACGTAGGCGCCCTCGTGCCACAGGCCCCACACGTCGAACAGCCGCTTGGGGTAGACGTCGGTGAGGATGGCGCGGAACAGGGTGCGGATCTCTTCCTCCGGCACCCGCTCCTGGCCCATCCAGCGGCAGACCTCCTCGTCGCGCAGCAGGGCGACGAAGACCTCCTCGTGCTCGGGCCGGTAGGGCAGGAACGCGAGCCGTTCGGTGTGCAGGGCGGGTGTCACGGAACCTCCCGGTCCACAGGGGTGGCCAATGCGGCGCCGGGACGCGGCGGCACGGGTGCCGTGCCGCCGCGTCCCCTTTCGGCGGGGCGTGGGGTCAGGCCCCGGCGTTCTCCATCCGCTCCCGCAGGCTGCGCGGGCGCATGTCGGTCCACACCTCGTCGACGTAGGCCGTGCACTCGGCCTCGGTGCCCTCCTTGCCGACGGGCTGCCAGCCGGCGGGCACGTCGACGTCGACCGGCCAGAGGGAGTACTGCTCCTCGTCGTTGCGCAGCACCTGGTAGCGGGTGTTCTCGTCCATCGTGCGGACTCCTGTCTTCAGCGGTGGTCGTCTTCTTCGGGTGCGAGGCGAGTCGTCAGGGACCGGTGGCGGGCAGCGGGCCCGGGGGCGGCCCATGGTCAGCGCACCCCCCGCGCGTGCCGCGCGATGTGCCGCAGCGCCTGGGCGAACTCCCCGGCGACGCGCCGCACCGTCTCCGTGTCGTGGACGGCCGGGCGGTGGTGCCAGGTGAAGGCGAGACGGCCGTGCTGCACCGCGCCGACCACCTCCAGCAGATGGGACCCGCCGTCCCGGGGGTCGTGGTCGCGGCCCAGACTGCCGTGCTCGGCGCGGATGAGACCGGTGCCCGGGGCGTCGTCACCGGCCGGGCGGGCGTCCCACTGACCGAGGTAGTTGAACACCACCTGGCCGTGGGAGGCCGCGCCACCGAGCCGCTCGCGCACCTCGGGCGGGCCGAAGGTGCGCAGGGCGCCGAAGCCGATGCCGTTGCCGGGCACGGCGCGGAGCTGGCGGCGCACCGACTTCACCAGGGCGCGCCAGTCGCGGGCCGGGCCGAGGTCGTCCGGCGCGTCGACGCGCAGCGCGACCGGGTGGACGGTGGTGAACCAGCCGACGGTGCGCGACAGGTCGACCCCGTCGAGCAGGTCCTCGCGGCCGTGGCCCTCCAGGTCCAGCCGGACCCGCTCCCCGCCGGTCCAGCGGGCGAGGGCGAGGGCGAGGGCGGCGAGGAGGACGTCGTTGACGCGGGTGCGGTAGGCGGTGGGGGCGGAGCGCAGCAGGGCTTCGGTGTCCTCCTCGCCGAGTTCGACGGTGAGCGGCCGGGATTCGCCCGCGCCGGAAAGGGCCGGTCCCGGGACCGGTTCGGCGGCCACCGCCTCCTCCCAGTAGGGCAGTTCGTGGTCCAGGCCGCCGCCGGCCACATGGGCGGCGAGTCCGCGGGCCCAGTCCCGGTAGGAGGTGGTGCGCTCCCCCAGCGCGACCGGCTCGCCCCGCACCGCCTGCCGGTAGGCGGCCTCCAGGTCGTCGCGCAGGATCCGCCAGGACACGGCGTCCACGACGAGGTGGTGGGCGACCAGGAGGAGGAAGGCGGGGCGGCCGGCGCCCGTGAACAGCCCGGCGCGCAGCAGGGGGCCGCGTTCCAGGGCGAAGCCGGCGTGGAGTTCGTCGGCGGTCCGCTCCATGGCGGCGTCGGCCTCGTCGGGGGCGAGGCCCGTCAGGTCGTGGCGGACGAGGACGTCCCGGTCCCCGGCCGGCGGCGGGTTGAACTGGTGCCAGCCATCGGCGTCCCGGGTGAAGCGCATGCGCAGCGCGTCGTGGTGGGTGAGCAGGGCGGCGAGGGCCGTCTCCAGCGCCGCCGGGTCGGGGGTGCCCTCCAGTTCCAGCAGCAGTGACTGGTTGAAGTGGTGGTGCGCGGCGCGCGGGGTGGTCAGGAACCACTCCTGGATGGGGGTGAGCGGGACGTCGCCGCTGACCGGGCCGTCACCGGAGCGCTGTGGCGCGGTGCGCACGACGGCGGCCAGTTCGGCGACGGTCTGGTGGGCGAACAGGTCGCGGGTGGCGATGTGCATCCCCTCGCGGCGCAGCCGGGACACCACCTGCAGGCTGAGGATCGAGTCGCCGCCCAGGTGGAAGAAGTTGTCGTCGGCGCCGACCTCCGGGACGCCGAGGACGTCGGCCCAGACCCGGGCGACGCGCCGTTCGGTCTCCGTGCGCGGGGCGGTGCGCGCTCCGCCGGGCGCGGCGGCCGGGCCGGGGGCGGGC
>NZ_WYCT01000342.1 GCF_011008945.1 Streptomyces harenosi | reverse complement strand
AGATGTGGTATAAGAGACAGCCGCACCCCGGGACGGAACCCGGACACCGAGTCGAACCCGCACCCGGAACCGAACGCCGGGCCGAACCCGAAGTCGGGTCCGCCCGCCGAGCCGACTTCGAACACGAATCCGAAGGCCCGGCCCCCGCCCCGGATTCCGCCCGGGATGGGGACTCCCGTTCCGGCCATACTTCCGAAGGCGGCGCCGGAGGGAACGCGGGCGGGAACGCCGGAGGGAACGCGAGCGGGAACAGGAGAGGGAACACCGGGCGGAACACCGGAGACAACCCCGACTCGGCCCGGGGCGGCGGCGGGCGATAGCGTCCGCTCATGTCCGCAGTGAGACCCCAAGTCACCGCTAAAGCCATCACCGTCCGGCGGGCCCGCACCAGCGATGTCCCGGCCGTGCGCAGGCTCCTCGACGCCTACGTCCGCGACGGCATCCTGCTCGACAAAGCCATGGTCACGCTTTACGAGGACATCCAGGAGTTCTGGGTCGCGGAACGCGACGACAACGCCGAGGTCGTCGGCTGCGGCGCCCTGCACGTGATGTGGGAAGACCTCGCGGAAGTCAGGACTCTCGCGGTGAAGCCGGGCCTGAAGGGCGCCGGCGTCGGACACCAGTTGCTGGAGAAGTTGCTCCATACCGCGCGCTGGCTCGGCGTTCGCCGGGTTTTCTGCCTGACCTTCGAAGTGGACTTCTTCGGCAAGCACGGCTTCGTGGAGATCGGCGAGACGCCCGTCGACACCGATGTCTACGCGGAGCTCCTCCGTTCCTATGACGAGGGCGTCGCGGAGTTCCTCGGTCTCGAACGAGTGAAACCGAACACCTTGGGCAACAGTCGGATGCTTCTGCATCTGTGATCAACACGCAAGTTCCCTATGTCCGAAACGCGTATCTTTCCGCGCCGGTCCGGGGAGCCGGTCTCTGCCGGGGGTTTGTGTTTTTCCGGCAAAAGCGGTTTGCTTTCCGACGTACTGCAGTACTGCATATAACAGGGGGCGGCGATACGGCGCACGCCGACTGACCCCCGCCCTCACGTTATCGATGAAAGGAAATCCGGTGGCACAGAAGGTTCAGGTCCTTCTTGTCGACGACCTCGACGGCGGCGAGGCGGACGAGACCGTGACGTTCGCTCTGGACGGCAAGACCTACGAGATCGACCTCACCACCGCCAATGCGGACAAGCTGCGCGGCCTTCTCGAGCCTTACGTGAAGGGCGGCCGCCGTACCGGGGGCCGCGCTTCCGGCGGGCGTGGCAAGGCGCGTTCCTCTTCCGGCGGCAGCCCCGACACCGCGGCGATCCGCGCGTGGGCGAAGGAGAACGGTTACGAGGTCAACGACCGCGGGCGGGTCCCCGCGTCCATCCGCGAGGCGTACGAGAAGGCCAACGGCTGACCGCCCGGCCGGCCCATGACCCGGGCCTCACGGCCTCTTACCGCCCTTCCGGCGAGCACTCCGGCGAAAAGCCCGGCGCGCCGGCCGGCGGCAGGGCGCTCGCGCGCCACAGCCGGACCCGGTGGCACTCGGTTGCCACCGTGCCGAGCAGCCGTACGAGATCGGGGGCGCCCCCACCGCCCCCCAAGGCCGACAGCGTCGGCAGCGAGGATGCGGCCTCGCATCCCGGCACAGGGGGTCGCAGCCATACGGCGGCCCCCTGCGGACCGCGACGGTCCGCACCGGCGGCCGGACCGGTGCCCGCCCGGTCCGGACGGCCCGGGGACAGCGGCCGGACCGGCCCGGAACCGGCCGCGGGCGGCGGCGCGTCGATGAGACCCCCCGCCCCGATCCCGGTCAGATCGAGCGCCAGCGAACCCCACTCCAGCCAGTCCAGCAGCCCGGGCAGCTCCTCCGCGCTGCCCGGCGCCACGAGCAGCCGCATCCGGCCGCCCTGGACGGCCACCGGGGAGAGCGGGCCGAGCCGCCTCAGCGCCGCGTACCCGGCCTGAGCCGGGACGTCCAGCACGTCGAACCGCACGCCGGTACGGAGCCGCAGAGGTTTCCCCGGGGCGGTGGGCCAGCCCAGCCGGTCCTCGTACCACCGGCGGTCGTGCTCCGCCGGATCCCCGCACCCGCACCTCTCCCGGGCGCCCGCGTGATCGCCCGCGCCGAGCGCGCGTTCCGCGCGGTCGTGTCCCACGGGGCCGCGCGGCCGGCGCGGCGGGGGAACGGGCGGTGCCGGTGCGGCTGGCAGGGTCGGGGACGGCCTGGCGTCAACCATGCCCGGTGCAACCCCCGCCGGAGCGCCGAAGTTACGCTGGGTGTTCGACCCGGACGCGGAGCGTGACCGGAAGCGGGGCGCGCAGGGGCCGGGGGCGGCGCAAGGTTGTTCGCCCGTAGCGGAGGGAACCGGGGCGCCCGGCATGGAGTGTCAGTGGCTGCGGGTAAGACATCCCTAGTGGGAGGGGGCGACACGCAGAACGGGCGGCCTCACGTTCGCCATCGGCGTACTGGCGACTGGGGTAACTGCCTGGCCTGCGGGAACATCGTCTCGCACCATCGGGTTGGAGCAGATGTCGGCGTTCGGGGTCAGGAGGCCATCGACGGTGTCGGCAGTTGGAATGAGCGGTCCCCGCTTGCGGGACTAAGCTGCGGAAGGACAGGGAGGGGAAGTTCCCCTTACTGCCTGACCGCTCTGAGGAGCGATTAACGATGTTCGAGAGGTTCACCGACCGCGCGCGGCGGGTTGTCGTCCTGGCTCAGGAAGAGGCCCGGATGCTCAACCACAACTACATCGGCACCGAGCACATCCTCCTGGGCCTGATCCACGAGGGTGAGGGTGTCGCCGCCAAGGCCCTTGAGAGCCTCGGGATCTCGCTCGAGGCGGTCCGCCAGCAGGTGGAGGAGATCATCGGGCAGGGCCAGCAGGCGCCGTCCGGCCACATCCCCTTCACCCCCCGTGCCAAGAAGGTGCTGGAGCTGTCGCTCCGCGAGGCGCTTCAGCTGGGCCACAACTACATCGGCACGGAGCACATCCTGCTCGGCCTGATCCGCGAGGGCGAGGGCGTCGCCGCCCAGGTCCTGGTCAAGCTGGGCGCAGACCTCAACCGCGTGCGGCAGCAGGTGATCCAGCTGCTCTCCGGTTACCAGGGCAAGGAGACCGCCACCGCCGGCGGTCCTGCCGAGGGCACCCCCTCCACGTCCCTGGTCCTCGACCAGTTCGGCCGGAACCTCACCCAGGCCGCTCGTGAGTCCAAGCTCGACCCGGTCATCGGGCGCGAGAAGGAGATCGAGCGGGTCATGCAGGTGCTGTCCCGCCGTACCAAGAACAACCCGGTCCTGATCGGTGAGCCCGGCGTCGGCAAGACCGCCGTCGTCGAGGGCCTCGCCCAGGCCATCGTCAAGGGCGAGGTGCCCGAGACCCTCAAGGACAAGCACCTCTACACCCTGGACCTCGGCGCGCTGGTCGCCGGCTCCCGCTACCGCGGTGACTTCGAGGAGCGCCTGAAGAAGGTGCTCAAGGAGATCCGCACCCGCGGCGACATCATCCTGTTCATCGACGAGCTGCACACGCTGGTCGGTGCGGGTGCCGCCGAGGGCGCCATCGACGCCGCTTCCATCCTGAAGCCGATGCTGGCCCGCGGTGAGCTCCAGACCATCGGCGCCACCACGCTGGACGAGTACCGCAAGCACCTGGAGAAGGACGCGGCCCTGGAGCGCCGCTTCCAGCCCATCCAGGTCGCCGAGCCGTCCCTGCCGCACACCATCGAGATCCTCAAGGGCCTGCGCGACCGGTACGAGGCGCACCACCGCGTCTCCATCACCGACGAGGCGCTGGTCCAGGCCGCCACCCTGGCCGACCGGTACATCTCGGACCGCTTCCTGCCGGACAAGGCGATCGACCTGATCGACGAGGCCGGCTCCCGGATGCGCATCCGCCGGATGACCGCGCCGCCGGACCTGCGCGAGTTCGACGAGAAGATCGCCGGTGTCCGCCGGGACAAGGAGTCCGCGATCGACTCGCAGGACTTCGAGAAGGCCGCCTCCCTGCGCGACAAGGAGAAGCAGCTCCTGGCCGCCAAGGCCAAGCGGGAGAAGGAGTGGAAGGCCGGCGACATGGACGTCGTCGCGGAGGTCGACGGCGAGCTGATCGCCGAGGTCCTCGCCACGGCCACCGGCATCCCGGTCTTCAAGCTGACCGAGGAGGAGTCCAGCCGCCTGCTCCGCATGGAGGAGGAGCTGCACAAGCGGGTCATCGGCCAGAACGACGCCGTCAAGGCGCTGTCGAAGGCGATCCGCCGTACGCGTGCCGGTCTGAAGGACCCGAAGCGTCCGGGTGGTTCGTTCATCTTCGCCGGCCCGTCCGGTGTCGGTAAGACCGAGCTGTCCAAGGCGCTCGCCGAGTTCCTCTTCGGCGACGAGGACGCGCTGATCTCCCTCGACATGTCGGAGTTCAGCGAGAAGCACACGGTCTCGCGTCTGTTCGGTTCGCCCCCCGGCTACGTGGGCTACGAAGAGGGCGGCCAGCTCACCGAGAAGGTGCGCCGCAAGCCGTTCTCCGTCGTCCTCTTCGACGAGGTGGAGAAGGCCCACCCGGACATCTTCAACTCGCTGCTGCAGATCCTGGAGGACGGTCGCCTGACCGACTCCCAGGGCCGGGTCGTGGACTTCAAGAACACGGTCATCATCATGACGACCAACCTCGGCACCCGGGACATCTCCAAGGGCTTCAACCTCGGCTTCGCCGCCGCGGGCGACACGAAGACCAACTACGAGCGCATGAAGAACAAGGTCTCGGACGAGCTCAAGCAGCACTTCCGGCCCGAGTTCCTCAACCGCGTCGACGACGTGGTCGTCTTCCCGCAGCTCACCCAGGACGACATCCTGCGGATCGTCGACCTGATGGTCGGCAAGGTGGACGAGCGCCTGAAGGACCGGGACATGGGCATCGAGCTCTCCCAGTCCGCCAAGGAGCTGCTGTCGAAGAAGGGCTACGACCCCGTGCTGGGCGCCCGGCCGCTGCGCCGGACCATCCAGCGCGAGATCGAGGACACGCTGTCCGAGAAGATCCTCTTCGGCGAGCTGCGCCCCGGTCACATCGTGGTCGTGGACACCGAGGGCGAGGGCGAGGAGAAGACCTTCACCTTCCGCGGTGAGGAGAAGTCGGCGCTGCCGGACGTCCCGCCGATCGAGCAGGCGGCCGGTGGCGGGCCGAACCTGAGCAAGGACGCGTAACCCTCCGGGAAGACGCAGGCGAAGGGGCTGCCCCGGGACTCCGGTCCCGGGGCAGCCCCTTCGCCGTGCCCAGGCCGCGGGGTGTCCGGCCGGGGCCGGTCAGCGCCGGTCCAGAGTCACCTCGGCGCCCGGGAAGAGCGACCGGAACTCGGACAGCGGGAAGGAGTGCCCGGTCCGGGTGCTCAGGGACACCGTGTGCAGGCCCGGCAGCCGGGCCGCCAGCGCCGCCAGGTGCTCGGTGCCCTCCAGGCCGTGGACGGCCAGCACCTGGACACCCGGCAGCGCGGGCATGCGGCCGATGGAGGCCGGGGTCTCCCGGATGACCGACGCGGCCAGATAGAGGTGGGTGAGGTCCGGGAGGGCGGCGACCTCCCGCCAGTCCTCCGCCGTCAGCTCCGTGGTCAGCGGGCCGAGGCTGAGCGTGTGCAGCGTCCGCCAGTGGGCCAGTCCCCGCAGCCCGGTCGACTCCGTGCTGCTGCCGCCGAGATAGAGGAAGCCCAGTGGCGATCCGGTCGGCAGCGCCTCGGTGAGATCGGCGCCCGGCAGCTCCCGGCCCAGGGAGAGCACGGTCAGCGACCGCAGGGACCGGATCCCCGACAGGGCGGTGTCCGGCCCGAGGACCAGTTCGGTCAGGGGCAGCTCCGCCAGCGCCTCCAGGCTGCCGGCGTTCGGGCACTCCCGCTGCGTCAGCCTGCTCAGCGAGGTGAAGCGCCGCAGGGCGGCCAGGTCCGTCAGCAGCGGGTTGCCGGAGAGGTTCAGTTCGGTCACCGCGCCGGGAACCGGTACGGCGTCCGCGAGGTCCTCGGCCCGGTAGGGCCCCGAGATATGAAGCTGTGGCCACGGCCGCATCCGGGACAGGGCGGCGAGCTGCGCCGGAGAGCCGCAGTCCAGGACGAGACGGGCGCGGTCGAGGTGGTCCAGGACCTCGGCCGCGTACTCCCCGGCGGGGAAGCGGTGCCAGGTGCCCACGAGCTGCCGCCGTACGTCGAGGCCGGGGTGGTCCCGGAAGCGGCGCAGGACGGCGAGCGCGCCGTCGGGCTCCTCGCCGCCCAGGAGCGAGGCGGTGACCGCGACGCCCAGCGCCTCCTCGTCCGTCAGGCCCTCCGGCCCCGGCAGCAGCTCCAGCACCAGCGGGCCGGCCGCCGCCAGCTCCCGCGCGGCCTCCTTCGTACGCGGCGGGACCAGTCCGGCGGCTCGCTCCTCCACCTCCGCCCGCACCGCGGGGTCGAGGGCCGCGGTGTGCTCCAGGCAGGCCAGGGCCAGCAGCGCGAGCCGGGGGTCGTCCCTGCCCAGCAGTTCCCGGAGCACGAAGACGCGCTCGCGGGGCCGGGCGTGGGCCACGGCCATGCGGATGACGTCCTCCCACTCGGTGTCGTCGGCACGGCCGGTGAGGACACCGAGGTGGCCCTCCTCCACCGCGTACCGGGCCGCCAGATAGTCCTGGAAGGTGCGGTGGACGAAGTCCAGGACACCCTCGGCCGGGCGGCGCAGTACGCCGCTGCGCAGCAGCAGGGTCCGCAGCACCGCGGCGGCCTCCCCCCGCCCGGGGGCCGGGCCGAGGGCGGGCAGGGCCCGGTCCACGATGCCCTCGGCCGTCTCCAGCGTCATCTCCTGCCGGCCGCTGAGGACCAGGGCGTAGGCGATGCGCTGCAACAGCGCGAGCTGTTCCTCCTCGCCCAGCTCGGGCGCGTCCACCGCGCCCATGCCCCGTTCCCGGTCCCGGCGGGCCAGCAGCATCGTCAGGGCGGCGTCGTACAGCTCCTTGCGGCCGGTGGGCAGATAGCCGCGGCGCTCGCGGTGCAGGGCGCAGATCAGGCCGCACATCAGGGGGTTGGTGGCGAGGCGGGACAGATCCCGCTGGGTGCGCAGGGAGTCCAGCAGCCGCTGCTCGTACTCGGGTGCGCCGGCGGCCTGGTGCCAGCGGTGGACGAAGGTGGCGACCTCCGCCCGGCCCATCGGCGCGAGGGAGAGTTCCAGGAAGCCCTCCCGCGCCAGCCAGTCGGCGCGTACGGCGGTGGGGCGGGTGGTCAGCAGCCAGCGGTTGCCGGGGAAGGCGCCGAGCAGGCCGCGCAGCCAGTCCCGGGTGGCGTGGCGGTCGGCCTCCGGGATCTCGTCCAGGCCGTCGACCAGGACCAGCCCCCGGCCCGCGGTCAGGACGCGTTCCGCCCAGCCGTCGGGCGGCGTCAGCGGGCAGCCGACGGCGCTCAGGAACGCGGCCGGGGCGGGCAGCGGGCCGGTGCGGACCAGGGTGCGCAGGGGCAGCAGGAAGGGGATACGGGTGCCCTCGCGTGCCGCGCTCACCGCGAGCCACTGGGCCAGGGTCGTCTTGCCGGAGCCCGCGTCACCGCGCAGCAGCACCCTGGGCTCCCGCTCCAGCGCCTCGTCGGCGGGCACGCGCGCGGTGCGGACCCGCGGGTCCTCTCCGGGGACGGAGTCGGGGCC
>NZ_WYCT01000341.1 GCF_011008945.1 Streptomyces harenosi | reverse complement strand
GGGCTCCCGGCCCCCGGGCCCCGCCCGGGCACCGGGGACCCCCGGGAGCAGGGCCCGGCGGCACCCGCCACCCGGCCCGGCCTGTACCACCTCGTCGTGCGGGTCCGGCAGCCCCTGGTGCCGGTGCCGGGCGCGCCCGAGCACCCCGGCGACTGCTACCAGCTCCTGATAGGTGTGCGCGAGGTGCTGCCGCCCCGGCTGGCGCCCGCGTTGATCGGCCACGTCACCCGGGGCCCGCTGGCCGGGTACACCGTCTACGACGCCCTGTACGACACCCGTCCCGCCGAGGTGCTCCTGGAGGCGCTGCGCACCCGGGACCGCATCGGCCCGCTGCGCTTCCACCGGGACCGGACGCAGGAGATACGGTCCGGTCTGGTCCCGCGCCTGGTGACCGCCGAGCAGTCCAACTCGTCGGTGATCTACGGCGATACGTTCATCCTCAAGCTGCTGCGCCGGATCGTGCCCGGCGACAATCCCGATCTGGAGCTGCCGCTGGCGCTGGCCCGGGAGGGCTGCCCGCGGGTGCCCCCGCCCACCGCGTGGATGGCGGCGGACCTGGGCGGGCAGCCGTGGGTCCTCGCGGTCCTCCAGCCGTACGTGCAGGGCGCGGCCGACGGCTGGGAGCTGGCCCTGCGGGAGCTGGCCAAGGGGCAGGACTTCGCGGCCGAGGCGCGGGCGCTGGGGCGGGCCACCGCCGAGGTGCACACGGCGCTGGCCCGGGCCCTGCCCGTCGTCACCCTGGGCCACAGCGCCCTGGACCGGCTGGTGGGCGGCATGGTCGGGCGCCTGGAGGAGGCCGTGCACGCGGTGCCCGCGCTGCGGCCGTACGCGTCCGGGCTGCGCTCGGCGTTCACCGCGCTCGGCGATCTGGCCGCCGAGGGCCGCACCTGGACCGCGCAGCGGATCCACGGCGATCTCCATCTGGGCCAGTGCCTGCGCTCGCCGGACGGGGAGTGGTCCCTGATCGACTTCGAGGGCGAACCGGCCAGGCCGCTCGCCGAGCGGCGGATGCCCCAGCCACCGGTGCGGGACATCGCGGGCATGCTGCGCTCCTTCGACTACGCGGCCCACTCGTCCGGCGCCCCGATGCCCGGGTGGGCCGAGACGTGCCGGGCCGCGTACTGCACCGGATACGCGGAGGTCGCCGGGCAGGACCCGCGCACCGACCCGGTGATGCTGCGTGCCTACGAGACGGACAAGGCGGTCTACGAGGTCGTCTACGAGGCACGGCACCGCCCCGGCTGGCTCCCGGTGCCCCTGGCGGCGGTGCGCCGTCTGGCCGTCGCCGATCCGACCCGTTCCCCCTGACCCGGACTTCGCCGAGGAGGCTCCCCCCGTGACCCCCCGTGACCCGTCCAGCGGTTCGCACCCGAAGAAGACGGCCGAGGAAGCCGGCGCCGGGCAGCCGCCGGCCGCGCGCCCGGCGCGGAAGAAGAGCGCCGCGGCGAGCGGCGGGAGCGCCCAGCCGGCGAAGAGCGCGCGGAAGGCGGCACCCCCCGAACCGGCCCCGCGACCGGCCCCGCGCACGACCGCGAAGAAGACCGCGCAGAAGGCCGCCGCGGAAAAGACCACCACGAAGAAGGCCATCGCGAAGAAGGCAACGGCGAAGAAGACAACGGCGAAGAAGACCACCGCCGAGAAGGCCACCGCGAAGAAGGCCGCGGCGGGGAGGGCCACCGCCGGGGAGAAGACGGTGGCGGCCGAGGCGGTCACCCGGAAGGCGACCGCGCGCAAGGCGGTCACGCGGAAGTCGGCCGCACCGAAGCCGGCCGTGCAGAAGACGGCCGTGCAGAAGACGACCGTGAAGAAGGCGGTCCCGGAACAGCCCGGCCCGCAGCGCGCCGCCGCGCGGGGGACGGCCGGGAAGGCGGCGGCCGGCTCCGAGCCCGCCGCCGCCCGGCAGACGGTCCCCGCCCAGAAGGCGCTCCCGGTCCGGAAGGCGGCCGCCTCCCCGATCCCGGACCCGGCCGACCGGCAGCGGCTGCTGGAGGGCACCCACCACGATCCGCACACCGTGCTCGGCGCCCACCCGGTGCCCGGCGGGGTCGCCGTCCGGGTGCTCCGGCCGTACGCCCGGGCGGTGACCGTCGTCCTGGACGAGGTGCGGGCCGAGCTCCACGACGACGGGGACGGGTTCTTCTCGGGGCTGCTGCCGCTGCCCCGAGAAGAACTCGTCCCCGCCTACCGGCTCCGCGTCGCCTACGACGACGCGGTCCAGGAGACCGAGGACCCGTACCGCTTCCTGCCCTCCCTGGGCGACTTCGACCTGCATCTGATCGGCGAGGGCCGGCACGAGCAGTTGTGGCGGGCGCTCGGCGCGCACCCGATGACCCACCAGGGCGTGAGCGGCACCCGGTTCGCGGTGTGGGCGCCGAACGCCCGCGGGGTGCGGGTGGCCGGCGGCTTCAACTTCTGGGACGGCACCGCGTTCCCGATGCGGGTCCTCGGCGGGACCGGCGTGTGGGAGCTGTTCGTGCCCGGCGTCGGCGAGGGCGAGCTGTACAAGTTCGAGATCACCCGGCCCGACGGCTCGAAGACGATGCGCGCCGATCCGCTGGCCCGCCGTACCGAGGTCCCGCCGGCCACCTCCTCCATCGTGCACGCCTCGCACTACGAGTGGGGCGATGACGGGTGGCTGGCCCGCCGCGCCGAGCGCCCGGCGCACGAGGCGCCGCTGTCGGTGTACGAGGTGCACCTGCCGTCCTGGCGGCCCGGCCTGTCGTACCGGCAGCTCGCCGAGGAGCTGCCCGCGTACGTCAAGGAGCTCGGCTTCACCCATGTGGAGCTGATGCCGGTCGCCGAGCACCCCTTCGGCGGGTCGTGGGGCTATCAGGTCACCGGTTTCTACGCGCCCACCGCCCGGCTCGGCACCCCGGACGACTTCAAGTATCTGGTCGACTCGCTGCACCGGGCGGGCATAGGCGTCCTGATGGACTGGGTGCCGGCCCACTTCCCGCGCGACGACTGGGCACTGGCCGAGTTCGACGGCCGCCCGCTCTACGAGCACGAGGACCCGCTGCGCTCCGCGCACCCCGACTGGGGGACGCTGGAGTTCGACTACGGCCGCCGTGAGGTGCGCAACTTCCTGGTGGCCAACGCGGTCTACTGGTGCGAGGAGTTCCACATCGACGGCCTGCGGGTCGACGCGGTCGCCTCGATGCTGTACCTGGACTACTCCCGCGAGCCGGGCCGGTGGCGGCCCAACGAGCACGGCGGCCGGGAGAACCTGGACGCGGTGGCGTTCCTCCAGGAGATGAACGCGACCCTGTACCGGCGGGTGCCGGGTGTGGTGACCATCGCGGAGGAGTCGACGGCCTGGGACGGCGTCACCCGCGCCACGCACCACAAGGGCCCGAGCGGCTTCGGCGGCCTCGGTTTCGGGCTGAAGTGGAACATGGGCTGGATGCACGACTCGCTCCAGTACATGAGCCACGAGCCCGTGCACCGCAAGTACCACCACCACGAGATGACCTTCTCGATGGTGTACGCCTACAGCGAGAACTACGTCCTGCCGATCTCCCACGACGAGGTGGTGCACGGCAAGGGGTCGCTGGTGTCGAAGATGCCCGGCGACTGGTGGCAGCAGCGCGCCAACCACCGCGCCTACCTCGGCTTCATGTGGGCCCACCCGGGCAAGCAACTGCTCTTCATGGGGCAGGAGTTCGCCCAGGGAGCCGAGTGGTCCGAGGCCCGCGGCCCCGACTGGTGGCTGCTGGACCCGCAGTACGGGGCCGAGGCCGACCACCGGGGCGTGCGGGAGCTGGTCCGCGACCTCAACGCCGTCTACCGCGACACCCCGGCGCTGTGGCAGCGGGACACCCACCCCTCCGGTTTCGCCTGGGTGGTGGGGGACGCCGCCGAGGACAACGTCTTCGCGTTCCTGCGCTTCGACGCGGAGGGCACACCGCTGCTGGCGGTGTCGAACTTCTCCCCCGTCGTCCGCGACGACTACCGCCTCGGCGTCCCCGACGACGTCCCCGCCTGGCACGAGGTCCTCAACACCGACGCCGCCCGCTACGGCGGCAGCGGCGTCACCCAGCCCCACCCCGTCAAGCCGGAACCCCAGGGCTGGCACGGCCGCCCGGCGAGCATCCGGCTGACCCTGCCGCCCCTGTCGACCCTCTGGCTGCGGCCGGCCTAGGGTCCCTCGTTTCCCGATCAGGCCGGATCAGGGAGCGGGGCCCGGTGCCGCGCGTCGCAGGCCGCGCCGAGGCCGCCGCCGCGGGCGAGGCCGGCGGGGGCCAGGGCGGAGGAGGGCGCCCTGGCGGAGCCGGGGCGACCGGCGGCAACGCGGCGCGGCGGGGTGCCGGGCCCCGCGGGCCCGGCATGATCCGAACGAGAGGCCCTAGCGGTCCCCGGGGCCTTCGAGCCGCCGGGCCGCGTCGGCCAGTCCCTTCGGCAGCGGCCCGGTGTGCAGGACGCCGAGGCGCTGGGTGGCGCGGGTCAGGGCCACGTAGAGGTCGCTGGTGCTGTAGCGGCCGGGCTCGACGACCAGGACGGAGTCGAACTCCAGGCCCTTGGACTGGCGCGGGTCCAGGAGGACGACGTCGCGGGTCAGGTCGGGCTCGGCGCCGGCCGTCACGCCGTCCAGGCGGGCCGCGAGCGGGCGGTGCAGCTCGCGCGGGGCGATGACGGCGAGGCGGCCCTCGTCGGGGGTGAGCTCGCCGACCGCCCCGGCGACGGCGGACGGGAGGTCGTCGGCGGCGCGGATCCAGGGGCGTACCCCGGTGGAGCGGACCGAGCTCGGGGGCTCGAAGCCGGGGTGCTCGGCGCGGACCACGGCCGCGGCCAGGTCCATGATCTCCGCCGGGGTGCGGTAGTTGACGCCCAGGCGG
The DNA here is from genome assembly GCF_011008945.1 of Streptomyces harenosi. GTDB lineage: Bacteria > Actinomycetota > Actinomycetes > Streptomycetales > Streptomycetaceae > Streptomyces > Streptomyces harenosi. The sequence goes on along the minus strand of NZ_WYCT01000341.1, from coordinate 2,865 downwards.
GTGTGCTCCCAGCGGTCCTCGACATAAGGCTCGAGGATCTTCTCCCAGGAACCGACGCCTGCCGCCTCCGCGGTCTGCGCCGGGTCGCCGACCAGCGTCATCGACCGGGTCGGGCAGCGGCGCATCAGCAGCCGCCAGGCCATCGGCGACAGCTCCTGCGCCTCGTCCACGATGATGTGCCCGAAGGCCCAGGTGCGGTCGGCCGCGGCCCGTTCGGCGGCGCTGCGGTGGTCCCCCTCCTCCTGGCGCTCGGCGAACCGCTCCGCGTCGATGATGTCGTGCGCGGAGAGCACCTCGGCGGCCTCCGGGTCGCTCTCCTCCTTGTCCTCGAACTCGAACGTCCGGGACGCGTACGACACGTCCAGCACGCCCTGCGCGTAGGCGATCTGCTCCCGGCGCTCGCGCTCGGCGCGGGCGCGGGCCGTGCGGTCGTCCTCGCCGAGCAGTTCGGCCGCCTCGTCCAGCAGCGGTACGTCCGCCGTGGTCCAGGCGCGGGTGACCGGGCGGCGGATCGCGTCGGCGTCCTCGGCGGGGAGGAACTCCTCGGGCGCGGCGAGGAAGTCCGCGACGAGCCGCTGCGGGGTCAGGACCGGCCACAGCCGGTCGATGGCCGACCAGACCTCGGGGTTCTCGGCGAGTTCGTCGCGGATCTGGGTGATGTCGCTGGCGTCGAGCAGGCTGGTGCCGTCGTAGGGGTCGGTGCCGACGCGCTCGGCGTACAGCTCGGTGAGGGTGTTGAGGATGTGGCCCTCGAAGTGCTCGCGGGCCGCGTTGTGCGGCAGCTTCGCGGCGCGGGTGCGCTCGCGGGCGACGTTGACCAGGCCGTCGTCGAGCATCAGGACCTCGCGGTCGTGCTCGACGGTGATCACCGGGTCGGGCAGCGCCTGCCGGCTGCGCACGACCTCGGCGAGGACGTCCGCCATGTCGGCGCGGCCCTTGACGGCGGCGGCCTCGGGCGTGTCCGCCGCCGTCGCCCTCACTCCGGGGAACAGCTCGCCGACGGTCGCCAGCAGGACACCGGTCTCGCCGAGCGAGGGCAGCACCTCGCCGATGTAGCCGAGGAAGGCGGGGTTGGGGCCGACGATCAGTACGGCGCGCCGGGCCAGCAGTTCCCGGTGCTCGTAGAGCAGATACGCCGCCCGGTGCAGGGCGACGGCCGTCTTGCCCGTGCCGGGGCCGCCCTCGACGACGAGCACACCGCGGTGCGGGGCGCGGATGATGCGGTCCTGGTCGGCCTGGATGGTCCGCACGATGTCGCTCATGCGGCCGGTGCGCGCGGAGTTCAGCGCGGCCAGCAGCACCGCGTCGCCCGAGGGGTCCTCGTGCCCGGTCCGGGTCTCGTCGCCGAGGTCGAGGATCTCGTCGTGCAGGGCGGTGACCCGGCGGCCCTCGGTGGCGATGTGCCGGCGGCGGCGCAGGCCCATCGGGGTGTGGCCGGTGGCCAGGTAGAACGGGCGGGCGACGTCGGCCCGCCAGTCGATCAGGACCGGGGTGCGCTCGGCGTCGTCCGCGCGCAGCCCGATGCGCCCGATGTGGTGAGCGGTGCCCGAGGTCAGGTCGATGCGGCCGAAGCAGAGGGAACCGTCGACCGCGTTGAGCGCGGCGAGCAGCCCGGAGCGCTCGGCGACGAGGATGTCCCGCTCCAGCCTGGCCTGCATGGGGGTGTGACCCTGCGCGAGCGCGTCGGTGACCGAGGCCTCGGCGTCGCCGCGCAGCGCGTCCACGCGCGCGTACAGCCCGTCGATGAATTCCTGCTCACGCCTCAATTCATCGTCCGGAAATTCGGTGTTTGACAATTCCGCTCCCGCCCGGATATACTGTGCTCATTGAACTTCTTCTGCGATCCGTCCGACCGGAATCGCGAAAGATTGAATATACGCAAGAAAATCCCCCGGACGCAATTGCCCGGGGGATTTCTTCGTCGGTTTGTCCGGCTGCGGCCCTGGTTCAGACGACGTCGGCCAGCTCCTCCAGCAGGCGCCGCTTGGGCCGGGCGCCCACCATGGACTTCACCGGCTCACCGTCGCGGAAGACGATGAACGTCGGCATCGACAGCACCTTGTAGGCGTTGGTGGTGTCCGGATTCTGGTCGACGTCGAGCTGGACCACGCGCAGCCGGTCCGCCTCCTCCTCGGCCAGGGCGGCGAGCACCGGCGCCATCTGCCGGCAGGGCGGGCACCAGTCGGCCGTGAACTCCACCAGCACCGGCAGCTCCGCCCCGATCACCTCCGCCGCGAAACTCGCGTCCGTCACCTCGGCCACACCCTTCGTCCTGCTCACAGCCCCTGCCCTCCCAGTTGGCACTCCGGCTCCGGACCCCCCGGAGCCAGCGCCTCGGCAGCCAGCGCGTCCACGGCCAGCTCGGCCCTGGCGAGCTGCGCCGCGACGGTCGCCCGCACGCCGCGCAACTCGCCGATCAGCGCGTCCAGCTCCGCCAGCTTGCGCCGGTAGACCGCGAGCGACGCCGGGCAGGTGTCGCCCTCGGGATGCCCGGCGCGCAGGCACTCCACGAAGGGCCGGGTCTCCTCCAGCCCGAACCCGAAGTCCCGCAGCGTCCTGATCTGCTCCAGCAGCCGCAGGTCGCCCTCGTCGTAGGTCCGGTGCCCGTGGGCGTCCCGGCGCGCGGACAGCAGTCCCCGCGCCTCGTAGTACCGCAGTGTCCGCGTCGTGGTCCCGGCGCGTGCGGCCAGCTCACCGATTCGCATGCCGACGAACGTAGCCCTTGACGCCGACGTCAAGGCAAGGGCGGCCCCGGCCCGCCGCGCACGGCGGAGCCGCCCGCGCAGGACAGTGCCGCCCGCGCACGGCAGTGCCGCCCGGTCCCTCCTCGGGGCGCGGAAGGACCGGGCGGCGGGGGGACCGGGC
>NZ_WYCT01000340.1 GCF_011008945.1 Streptomyces harenosi | reverse complement strand
GGGACAGGCGGGGGGCGGCCGTGCCGGGGCCCGCGGCCGCGGACTCCTCGCTCTCGGCGCTGCCGGTGGTGCCGCCCTGCTCGGCGGGGGTGTTGGACGGAAGGTCGGCGGACTGCACACGGCCGCCGCCGGAGCCGCCGCCGAGCCGGTAGTTGTCCAGCCCGGGCACCGCGCCCGTGGTGACGGCGACCGCGCCGATGGCGACGGCGGCGGAGACGCCGAGCAGGCCCGTGCGGACCGGCGTCACGGCCCGCTTCTTCCGGCGCCGGCGGGTCCCCGCGCTCCGCGGGCCGGCGCCGGGCGTGAAACCGTCACCGGCCCCGGCCGGCCGGGACGCGGGGCCGGCGGCGGCAGGCGCGCCCTGCGCCGTCTCCTCCGTCCCGAACAGGTACGCGTCGGCCTTCGCGCGGACCTCGGCGTAGGCCCGGGGGTCCGCGACGGGCGGGGTCCCCATCGTGGGACGCCCGGCCGCGGGAGGGTCCAGCGGGGGGCGCTCCCCCGGGGCGGAACCGTCGGTGTGCCCGGCCGTCGTGGCGCGGCCCGTGGCGGCGCGGCCGGCGGCGGAGCGTCGGTGGCGTCCCATGTCCTGGCCTTCCCTTGTCCTCGCGGTCGACTCGTCCTCGCGATCCACACCGAACTCACACGATCGAGTGAGTTTCATATGAGATGCATTGCGTCGGGACGGTACCGCATGCTGGGAGGGGACGAGGTGTCCGGAGAGACATCGCGCGGTTAGGTTGCACCCATGAGCGAGGAAGTACGGATGGTCGCCTGGGTGCGCGGACGCGTCCAAGGTGTGGGTTTCCGCTGGTTCACGCGGGCGCGCGCCCTGGAACTCGGAAGTCTGAGTGGTTTTGCTCTCAATTTGGACGACGGGCGGGTCCAAGTGGTCGCGGAGGGTCCCCAGGACCGCTGCGACGCCCTCCTGGAGTGGCTCCGCGGTGACGACACGCCCGGCCACGTGGACGGGGTGACAGAGATCTGGGACACACCTCGGGGCGGCTACGACGGCTTCGCCATCCGGTGAGTGTGCGCCCGCGGCGGCCCGGCCGGCGGTCCGCCGGGCCGTCCGCCGGGGGCGCCGGAAGGAAAACGAGCAGGTGATCGCGGACAAGGGCTTGCCCCGGGGAGCCGCTCACGACAGGATGATCGCCACGCCCTGAGGGCCCCGCAGAAGTCGCAGCGCCGCCGGTTCCGGCCGCGCGCCCCGGGCCGCCCGCCCCTACAGGGCGTGATCGTGTTGACCGTCAAACTTTTTGGTGAGACGCTGAAAGCCCGCGCACCTTAGCTGTTTGGCATGGCTGAACGGCAGCACAATTCCAGGCCCTGCCAAGCACCGCGGGTGCGGAACCCTCACGACCCACACCGCTTCGGTCGGTCACTCATTGTGGAGGACCATCCATCATGGCAAAGGCGCTTCTCGGTTACGTCGGCGGCTCCGACCCTCGACTCCTCGCCGAGATGCGACGGCTCCAGCAGCGCGTCCAGGACCTGGAATCCGAGCTCGTACGGATCCAGGCGGAGAACGACGCGCTGGCGGCTGCCGCTTCTCACGACAGGATCATGGAGAGCGTTGACGCACACCAGGCGGAGCCTGCGCTGACCTGATCACTGCATCGACGACAGCTCCAGCAGTGATCGGGCTGCCCGTACAACCGCTCAGTTCTCAGAGTTGCAAGGGACGCCTCCCGGCGTCCCTTCTTTCTTTCCCCGCGCCCCCGGCCCGCGCCGCCTTCTCTTCCCCACGCATCCTTTCAGTGTCTTAACGTCTGGTGTGCCCTGCGCGTTGATCCGCGAAACCGCGGGGGGACGGCGGTTCGCGGAGCGGGACACCCCCGGAAGGTAGAGTCCAGCGGCGTGCACCTGAAGGCCCTGACCCTGCGCGGGTTCAAGTCGTTCGCCTCGGCGACCACGCTCCGCTTCGAACCGGGGATCACCTGCGTGGTCGGACCGAACGGCTCGGGCAAGTCCAATGTCGTGGACGCGCTGAGCTGGGTCATGGGCGAACAGGGTGCCAAGTCGCTGCGCGGCGGCAAGATGGAGGACGTCATCTTTGCCGGCACCACGGGCCGCCCGCCCCTGGGCCGCGCCGAGGTCTCCCTGACCATCGACAACTCCGACGGGGCCCTGCCCATCGAGTACGCCGAGGTCACCATCACGCGGACGATGTTCCGCAACGGCGGCAGCGAGTACCAGATCAACGGCGACACCTGCCGTCTGCTGGACATCCAGGAACTGCTGTCCGACTCCGGCATCGGCCGGGAGATGCACGTCATCGTCGGCCAGGGCCAGCTCGACTCCGTCCTGCACGCCGACCCGATGGGCCGCCGCGCCTTCATCGAGGAGGCGGCCGGCGTCCTCAAGCACCGCAAGCGCAAGGAGAAGGCGCTGCGGAAGCTGGACGCGATGCAGGCCAACCTCGCGCGCGTGCAGGACCTCACGGACGAACTGCGCCGGCAGCTCAAGCCGCTCGGCCGCCAGGCGGCGGTGGCGCGCCGGGCCGCCGTCATCCAGGCCGACCTGCGCGACGCCCGCCTGCGGCTGCTCGCCGACGACCTGGTACGGCTGCGCGAGGCGCTCCAGGCCGAGATCGCCGACGAGGCGGCGCTGAAGGAGCGCAGGGAAGCCGCCGCGCGGGAGCTGGACCGGGCCCTCAGGCGCGAGGCGGGGCTGGAGGAGGAGGTGCGCCGCCTCACCCCGCGCCTGCACCGCGCCCAGCAGACCTGGTACGAGCTGTCCCAGCTCGCGGAGCGGGTGCGCGGCACCGTCTCGCTGGCCGACGCGCGCGTGCAGAGCGCCACGTCGGCGCCGGTGGAGGAACGGCCCGGCCGGGACCCGGAGGACCTGGAGCGCGAGGCCGCCCGCATCCGCGAGCAGGAGGCGGAGCTGGAAGCCGCCCTGGAGGCGGCCCGGCACGCCCTGGACGACACGGTCGCCCACCGCGCCGAGCTCGAACGCGAGCTGGCGCAGGAGGAGCGGCGGCTGAAGGACGCCGCCCGTGCCCTCGCCGACCGGCGCGAGGGCCTGGCCCGGCTCACCGGGCAGGTGGGGGCGGCCCGCTCGCGCGCCGCCGCGGCCCAGGCCGAGATCGAGCGCCTGGGCGCCGCCCGGGACGAGGCCCGGGAGCGGGCGGTGGCCGCACAGGAGGAGTACGAGGCGCTCCAGGCGGAGGTCGATGGCCTCGACGCCGGCGACGCCGAACTCGCCGAACGGTACGAGGCGGCCAGGCGCGACCTCGCCGAGGCGGAGTCCGCGCTGGCCGCCGCCCGGGAGGCCGCCACCGCGGCGGAGCGCCGGCGCGCCGCCACCCAGGCCCGGCACGACGCCCTCGCCCTGGGCCTGCGCCGCAAGGACGGCACCGGGGCGCTGCTCGCCGCCCGGGACCGGCTCACCGGTCTGCTGGGCCCGGCCGCCGAGCTGCTCACCGTGACCCCCGGGTACGAGGTGCCGCTGGCCGCCGCCCTCGGCACCGCCGCCGACGCGCTCGCCGTGGCGAGCCCGGCCGCAGCCGCCGACGCCCTGCGCCTGCTGCGCAAGCAGGACGCCGGCCGGGCCACCCTGCTGGTCGCCGGCGCTCCCGGCGAGGCGCCGGAGGAGACGGGCGGCGGCGACCCGCCGTACGCGGCCGGCCTCGTGCGCGGCCCGGACGAGCTGATGCCCGCCGTACGGCGGCTGCTGCGCGGGATCGTCGTCGTCGGCACCCTGGAGGAGGCCCAGGAGCTGGTGTACGCGCGGCCCGGCCTGACCGCCGTCACCGCCGAGGGGGATCTGCTGGGCGCGCACGTCGCGCAGGGCGGGTCCGCCGGGGCGCCCAGCCTCCTGGAGGTGCAGGCGTCGGTGGACGAGGCCGCCGCCGAGCTGGCGGAGCTGGCCGTGCGGTGCGAGGAGCTGGCCCAGGCGCAGCACGCGGCGGGGGAGCGGCGCCGGGAGTGCGCCGCGCTCGTGGAGGAGCTGGGCGAGCGGCGCCGGGCCGCCGACCGGGAGAAGTCGGCCGTCGCCCAGCGGCTCGGGCGGCTCGCCGGGCGGGCGCGGGGCGCCGCCGAGGAGGCCGAGCGGTCACAGGCCGCGGCGCGGCGGGCGCAGGAGGCGCTCGACGAGGCGGTGGCGCAGGCCGGGGAACTCGCCGAGCGGCTCGCCGTCGCCGAGGAGATGCCGGTCGAGGAGGAGCCCGACACCGCGCACCGCGACCGGCTCGCCGCCGACGGGGCCAACGCCCGCCAGACCGAGATGGAGGCCCGCCTCCAGGTCCGTACGCACGAGGAGCGGGTCAAGGCGCTGGCCGGGCGGGCCGACGCGCTGGACCGGGCCGCCCGCGCGGAACGCGAGGCACGCGCGCGTGCCGAACGGCGCCGGGCCCGGCTGCGCCACGAGGCGGCCGTCGCCGCCGCGGTCGCCGCCGGTGCCCGGCAGCTCCTGGCCCACGTGGAGGTCTCCCTCGCCCGCGCCGACCGGGAGCGGACCGCCGCCGAGGCCGCCAAGGCGCGCTGCGAGCGGGAGCTGGCCGCCGCGCGCGCCGCGGGCCGGGACCTGAAGGCGGAGCTCGACAAGTTGACGGATTCGGTTCACCGGGGCGAGGTACTCGGCGCCGAGAAACGGCTGCGGATCGAGCAGCTCGAGACCAAGGCGCTGGAGGAACTCGGTGTGGAACCGGCGGGGCTCGTCGCCGAGTACGGACCGGATCAACCGGTGCCGCCCGCGCCCCCCGCCGACGGCGAGGAGCCGCCGGACGATCCGGATCATCCACGCAACCGGCCCCGCCCGTTCGTACGAGCCGAGCAGGAGAAGCGGCTGAAGGCCGCCGAGCGTGCCTACCAGCAGCTCGGCAAGGTCAATCCGCTGGCCCTGGAGGAGTTCGCGGCGCTGGAGGAGCGGCACCAGTTCCTCAGCGAGCAACTGGAGGACCTGAAGAAGACCCGCGCCGACCTGCTCCAGGTCGTCAAGGAGGTCGACGAACGGGTCGAGCAGGTCTTCACCGAGGCGTACCGGGACACCGCCCGCGAGTTCGAGGGGGTGTTCGGCCGGCTGTTCCCGGGCGGTGAGGGCCGGCTCGTGCTGACCGACCCCGGCAACATGCTGACCACGGGTGTGGATGTCGAGGCCCGGCCGCCGGGCAAGAAGGTCAAGCGGCTGTCGCTGCTGTCCGGCGGGGAGCGGTCGCTGACCGCCGTGGCGCTGCTCGTGTCGATCTTCAAGGCGCGGCCGAGTCCGTTCTACGTCATGGACGAGGTCGAGGCCGCCCTCGACGACACCAATCTGCAGCGGCTGATCCGGATCATGCAGGAACTGCAGGAGACCTCGCAGCTCATCGTGATCACGCACCAGAAGCGCACGATGGAGGTGGCCGACGCCCTCTATGGCGTGTCCATGCAGGGCGACGGTGTGTCGAAGGTCATCTCCCAGCGGCTCCGCTGAGCTCCGCGCAGGTCCGGACAGGCCGCGACCTGCATTTCTGGAGACGTCCCCTACAGCACTTCAAGTCTTGAACACAAGGTCGCCAACCTTGGCTGAAAACTCACAGCCTTTGGCCTATTGACTTCGAAACTTGAAGGCATAGTCTCTGCAACGTTGCTTTTACCTTCAGGTACCTTCAGGTCACCTCGAAGGGCTTCACCCACCCCGGCAGCGTTGCCGGTGGCCCGAGGAGTACACGTGACCAGCACAGCGCAGGCACCCAAGTCAGGAGCCAGGACGGCTCATCCCGAACATCTCGGGCACGTCATCTTCATCGCGGCGGCGGCCGCCATGGGCGGCTTCCTCTTCGGCTACGACAGCTCCGTCATCAACGGCGCCGTCGAGGCCATCCGGGACCGCTACGACGTCGGCTCCGCGGCGCTGGCCCAGGTCGTCGCCATCGCGCTGATCGGCAGCGCCATCGGCGCCGCGACCGCCGGCCGCATAGCCGACCGCATCGGCCGCATCCGGTGCATGCAGATCGCCGCCGTCCTCTTCACCGTCAGCGCCGTCGGCTCCGCGCTGCCCTTCGCGCTGTGGGACCTGGCCTTCTGGCGTGTCGTCGGCGGTTTCGCCATCGGCATGGCCTCCGTGATCGGCCCCGCCTACATCGCCGAGGTCGCCCCGCCCGCCTACCGCGGCCGGCTCGGCTCCTTCCAGCAGGCCGCCATCGTCATCGGCATCGCCGTGTCGCAGCTCGTCAACTGGGGCCTGCTGAACGCCGCCGGCGGTGACCAGCGCGGTGAGCTGCTGGGCCTGGAGGCGTGGCAGGTCATGCTCGGCGTCATGGTCGTCCCGGCCGTCCTCTACGGCCTGCTGTCCTTCGCCATCCCCGAGTCCCCGCGCTTCCTGATCTCCGTCGGCAAGCGCGACCGCGCCCGCGAGATCCTCGCCGAGGTCGAGGGCAAGGACGTCGACCTGGACGCCCGCGTCGCCGAGATCGAGACGGGCATGAAGCGCGAGGAGAAGTCCTCCTTCAAGGACCTGCTCGGCGGCACCTTCTTCTTCAAGCCGATCGTCTGGATCGGTATCGGCCTGTCGGTGTTCCAGCAGTTCGTCGGCATCAACGTCGCGTTCTACTACTCCTCGACGCTGTGGCAGTCGGTCGGCGTCGACCCGACGGACTCGTTCCTCTACTCGTTCACGACGTCGATCATCAACATCGTCGGCACCGTGATCGCCATGATCTTCGTGGACCGCGTCGGCCGGAAGCCGCTCGCCATCATCGGCTCGGTCGGCATGGTGATCGGCCTGGCCCTGGAGGCGTGGGCGTTCTCCTTCGACCTGGTCGGCGGCAAGCTGCCGGAGACCCAGGGCTGGGTCGCCCTGATCGCCGCCCACGTGTTCGTCCTCTTCTTCGCCCTGTCGTGGGGTGTGGTCGTCTGGGTCATGCTCGGCGAGATGTTCCCGAACAAGATCCGCGCCGCCGCCCTGGGCGTGGCCGCCGCCGCGCAGTGGATCGCCAACTGGGCCATCACCGCGAGCTTCCCGTCGCTGGCCGACTGGAACCTGTCCGTCACCTACGTGATCTACACGGTCTTCGCCGCGCTCTCCATCCCGTTCGTCCTGAAGTTCGTGAAGGAGACGAAGGGCAAGGCCCTGGAGGAGATGGGCTGACCGGCCCGCCGCACAAGCCCGAGGAGAAGGGCCAAGTCCCCGCTGCCCCTCTCCTCGTACCCGAGGCGCACTGCCCCGGCTCCCCCGACCGCGAGGTCGGCGGAGCCGGGGCAGTGCGCCTTTCCGGGTCTGTTCCGGTTCTGTTCCGGTTCTGTGGGGGGGCCGGGTTCGGGATGGCCGGGGATCGACGGACAGGTAACCCGACGGGCATCTATGAGAGGCGGCGTCCCGCGCGAGGGCGCGGCGGGCCGGAGCGGGGCGATGCCGGGGGGTGCCTCCCGGCGCCCGTCGCGGTGCCGGGGGTCGCCTCCTCCCGGCGCCCGCCGGATGCCTGGCCCGTCCCTGGGGCGCCTCGCCCGTATCCGGCGCCACGCCCACCCCCGGAGCCCTTGCTCTCGCCGGGCCTTGGCTCCCTCCGGAGGCCCGGAGGCCCGGGGGCTCCCTCTCCAGGGCGCCCGCCCCCGGAAGCGGCGCCCCCCGGGGACACCACCGGACGGTGCTCCGGGCGCTGGGCGCCGGGCTCCGGGCGCTGGCCGCCGGGCGCCGGAGCGGGGCGGAGGCGTGGAACGGCGTAGGTCCTGTCTCTTATAAACATCTGACGCTGCCGACGAAGCTAGAAGTGTAAATCTTGCAGTTCTCGGTA
>NZ_WYCT01000033.1 GCF_011008945.1 Streptomyces harenosi | reverse complement strand
CCCGGAGGCAGTTGTGGTCCACGCCCGCTCCGGCAGACCCGTCCCCCCGCTGCGTCGCCTCGCCGCCGTCATCGCCGCCGCCGTGGTGGCCTCCGGCCTGGCGACGCTGCCGTCCCCCGCCCGTGCCGCCGACGCGGAGCTCGTCCGCAACGGCGGCTTCGAGTCCGGGCTCGACTCCTGGACGTGCAGCCGCGGCACGACCGTCGCCTCGCCGGTCCACTCCGGCTCCGCCGCCCTGCGGGCCACCCCCGAGGCCGGCGACAACGCGCGCTGTACGCAGACCGTGACGGTGCGGCCGGACCAGCAGTACACCCTCTCCGCCCAGGTCCGTGGCGCCTACGTCTTCCTCGGTGCGACCGGCACCGGCACCACGGACGTCCAGACCTGGAGCCAGTCGGCATCCGACTGGACGGCGCTCGCCACCACCTTCCGCACCGGCCCGGACACCACCCGGGTCACCCTCTACACCCACGGCTGGTACGGCACCGGCGCCTACCACGTGGACGACGTCTCGCTCGTCGGTCCCGGCGGCGACACCCCGGCCCCGCAGCCGCCCGCCCCGCCGGCCGGACTGACCGCGGGGCCCGTGACGCCGACCGGTGTCACCCTCACCTGGCAGGCCGTCACCGGCGCGGACGGTTACGCGGTGTACCGCGACGGCGTCCGGATCCGGACCGTCACCGGCACCTCGGCCGTGATCACCGGCCTGGAACCGGAGACCGCCTACAGCTTCCACGTCACCGCCCTGAACGAGGAGGGCGAGTCGGCGCGCTCCCAGGCGGTTGCCGTCACCACTCCCGCCGGGTCCGGCGGTCCGGGCGGTCCCGAGCTGCCCGCGCACGCCCTGGTCGGCTACCTGCACGCCAGTTTCGCCAACGGCTCCGGCTACACCCGCCTCGCCGACGTGCCCGACAGCTGGGACGTCATCGACCTCGCCTTCGGCGAGCCCACCTCGGTCACCTCGGGCGACATCCGCTTCGAGCGCTGCCCGGTGAGCGAGTGCCCCGGGGTGGAGAGCGACGCCGAGTTCAAGGCGGCGGTCCGGGCCAAGCAGGCGGCGGGCAAGAAGGTCCTGATCTCCATCGGCGGCCAGAACGGCCAGGTCCAGCTGACCACCACCGCCGCCCGGGACACCTTCGTCCGCTCCGTCTCCGCGATCATCGACGAGTACGGCCTCGACGGCCTGGACATCGACTTCGAGGGTCACTCGCTCTCCCTGAACGCCGACGACACCGACTTCCGCAACCCGAGGACGCCGGTGATCGTCAACCTGATCTCCGCGCTCAGAACCCTCAAGGCCCGCTACGGCGACGACTTCGTCCTCACCATGGCGCCGGAGACCTTCTTCGTGCAGCTCGGCCACCAGTACTACGGAACCGGCCGCTGGGGCGGCCAGGACCCGCGGGCCGGCGCCTACCTTCCGGTGATCCACGCCCTGCGCGACGACCTGACGCTGCTGCACGTCCAGGACTACAACTCCGGCCCGATCATGGGCCTGGACGGCCAGTACCACTCCATGGGCGGCGCCGACTTCCACATCGCCATGACGGACATGCTGCTCACCGGCTTCCCGGTGGCCGGCAACGCGGACCACTTCTTCCCGCCGCTGCGCCCCGAGCAGGTCGCCATCGGCATGCCCGCCACGTCCCAGGCCGGCAACGGCCACGTCGCCCCCGCAGAGGTGGTCAAGACCCTCGACTGCCTCACCAAGGGAACCAACTGCGGCTCCTACACCACCCACGGCACCTGGCCCGCCCTGCGCGGCCTGATGACCTGGTCGATCAACTGGGACCGCTACGGCGGCTGGGAGTTCCAGCGCACCTTCGACCGCTACTTCCCGTGACGGACCGTCACCGGAAAGGCCGCCCCGGCGCGCGAGACGCGCGCCGGGGCGGCCCCCCTGGCCGGTCAGGCGCAGTACTGCGCCTGCTTGCCGATCGACCGGTACATGCAGTCGGCGTTCTCCAGGAGTTGCAGCACCGCGTCGCGGTTGCGGGACGTCTCCCGCTCGATCACCTCGTCGGGCGGGTAGAACCCGCCGCCGGAACTGGACGCCGGGTACATCTCGAAGGTGTACGAGAAGATCTTGTGCACGCCCCAGAGGTAGTCGTTGACCGACCCGTCCGTGATGTACAGGTCGCTGGACTGCTGGGCGGTGTAGCCGTTGCTGGCGGCCATCTTCTGCCCCACCGCGGCGAAGGCGTTGCGGTCGTCCGCCGTCATGCCCGTCGTCGTGTCGGAGTAGGTGTAGCCGAACGGCCACAGCACCAGCTCGCTGTAGGTGTGGAAGTCGATCCCCGCCTTGATCTGCTGGGTGCCGCCCACCACGCGGCTGCGCACGAAGTCGGCGACCACCTTGACCTCCTTGGCCGACTCGCCCGCGCTGCCGCGGTAGGTGTCGGAGGAGGGGGAGCCGGAGGAGCCGCCGCAGCAGCCCCAGCGGTAGTTCCAGTTGCGGTTCAGGTCGGTGCCCACGTACGAGGAGCCCGGGTTGGGCTGGCGGTTCTTGCGCCAGGAGCGGTAGGAACCGGTGGCGATGTCGTACTCGCCGCCGTCCGGATTGAGGTCCGGGATGATCCAGATCTCCCGGCCGTTCACCATGCTGGTGACCCGGGAGTCGGTGCCGTAGTCGCTGGTCAGCTCGCGCAGCAGGTAGAGCGCCATCTCCACGGTGAGGTGCTCGCGGGCGTGCTGGTGGTGGGTGAACAGCACCTCCGGCTCGGCCTCGTCGGTGCCGACGTTGTCGCTGATCTTGACGGCGACGATGTCGCGGCCCTGGTACGAGGTGCCGATCACCCGCTGGGCGGCGATCTGCGGGTTGGCCTGGACGATCGAGTTGATCGCGCTCGTCATCTCCGCATAGTTGTGGTAGCGGGAGTCGGCGGACGGGAAGTCCAGGAGGCGGAGATCGCCCTGGCCGGCGGAGCGGTCGGGGACCGCGCCGAGCGGGGTGATGTCGTAGCCCAGCGCGCGCAGCTTCTCGATCTGGCCGGCGCGGCCGGAGACGACGACGCCGTGGCCGTGCACCTCGTCGACGGTCACGCCGGCGCGTTGCAGGGCGGTGCGGTCCTCGGCGGTGGAGCGCAGACGGATCTCGTACTGGCGGACCTCGTCCGCCGCGGCCGCCGTCCTGCCGGAGCCGGCCGACGGGGTGTCGTCGGCCGTCGCCGAGACGGGGGCCGCGAGCGCGAGCACCAGCAGGGCGGCGAGGGCGGTGGTGCGCCTGCGGCTGCGGGTGCCAGAGCCGCGGATGCGGAGTCGCATGAAGTCTCCTCGTTTCTCCGGGAGTTCCGGGATCTCCGGACGTGGGGAGTGGAGCGGGGGCGGTGCTTCGGTGCGACGTACTGCGGGTGTGGCGCTCATCGTGGGCTGATGTCATGGTCACGTCAAGAATGATATCCGCGCATCCCTGTCCGGAAGCGGGTCCGGTTCGGCCATCGGGTCAGCCCCTCTTGGGTGGCCGGCGTCTCGTCCCGAGGGGGCCGGGAGTGCCGCCCGGCCCGGGCTCAGGACGGGGCCCCGCCCCGCGCCGGAAGCGGTCACGGCGCGTGCCGGGGTGTCCCGGGCGACGGTCTCCGGATGGCCGACGCGGACGCGGGGGTGCGCCCACCGGCCGGCGGCGCGCGCTCTGCGGCGTCCCGGCGCGCGGCGAGCGGGCGGCCCCGGGGACAGGTCCCGGCCGGACCCCGTACGACGACCCCGCCCCGCTCCCGCCGGGCCGGGGCGCGGCGTCACAGCATCGCGCGCATCCTGGTGATCTCGCTGGTCTGCTGGGCGACCACGTCGTCGGCCATCTCCTCGATCTGCACGTTGTTGCCCTGTGCCTTCACGTCCGTCGCCATCGTGATGGCGCCCTGGTGATGGGTGATCATCAGGGTGAGGAAGAGCCGGTCGAACGCCTCGCCCCGAGCCGCCCGGAGCTTCTCCAACTGCGCGTCGGTCACCATCCCGGGCATCGCGGAGTGGTCGTGGCCGTGGCCGCCGTCCGTCTCCTTCTCGCCGTGCTTCTCCAGCCACCCCCGCATGGCCGTGATCTCCGGTCCCTGGGCGGCGCCGATCCGCTCCGCGAGCCGCTTCAGCCGCGTGGAACCGGCGCGTTGCGGGGCGAGCCCGGTCATCTCCAGCGCCTGGGAGTGGTGCTGGATCATCATCCGCGCGTAGGCGACGTCCGCCGAGTTGGGCGAGTCGTCGTCGGCGCGGTGCCGCGCGGCGTCCTGCGCGGACAGCGTCCGGTTGGCCTCTCCCGGCTTGCCCGGCGCGATCACCGAAGGCCCGTCCGCCGCCGAGGACTTCGCCGTCGAACCGGAGTCACAGGCTCCGAGCCCCAGCACGGCCAGGGCGGCCAGCGAGGCCGTGACGAGCGACGCGCGCGACGCGGGGCGGAAGAGCACAACGACCTCCTGTGACGGGCGGGACGGGGGCGCCTCGAACGGCTTCACCAGCACCATGACCGTCCTAGCACGCTTCTGTATGTCAGTGATCAAAAAACTTCATTACGTGCACGCTACCCCCTGTTGGTATGTGCATGGCGAGACGATACTGCCGGAGTGCGTGAACCGTTCCGACGTGAACGGACGTAGGGAGGAAAAACAGTGATCCTGTTGCACGACCCCCGAGCGCGGCGCAGACGCCTGGGCGTCGCGGCCGCCGCCGCCGGACTTCTGTCCGCGCTGCTCACGGCCGGGCCGGCCGCGGCGACCCCCGACCCCGGGGACGCCCCGGCCAAGCCCAAAGAGGTGTCGAAGAGTGCCCAGGCCGAGGCCCGACAGGCCATAGCGGGCGGCGACATACCCGGCCAGGACGCGATCGTCCACTCGGCCAACATCGAGCACCTGGCGAACATCCCCAAGGACGCCCTGCCGGGCACCAACTCGGACCTCGCCTTCCAGGGGAAGTACGCCTTCGCCGGGAACTACGACGGCTTCCGCGTCTTCGACATCAGCAATCCGAAGGCGCCCAAGACGGTCGCCCAGGTCCTGTGCCCGGGCTCGCAGAACGACGTCTCCGTCTCCGGCGACCTGCTGTTCCTGTCGACCGACTCCTCGCGCAGCGACAGCAGTTGCAACAGCACCACGCAGCCCGCGACCGAGAAGTCCTCCTGGGAGGGCATGAAGGTCTTCGACATCAGCGACAAGCGCAACCCGAAGTACGTCGCCGCCGTCGAGACCGCCTGCGGCTCGCACACCCACACGCTGGTGCCCGAGCGCCGCAACGTCTACATCTACGTCTCCTCGTACTCGCCGAGCGCCTCCTACCCCGACTGCCAGCCGCCGCACGACGGCATCTCCATCATCAAGGTGCCGCGCAGCGCCCCGGAGAAGGCGGCGGTCATCGACTTTCCGGTGCTCTTCCCCGGTGAGGGGCCGGACGGCGGCGGCAACCCGGGCGCGCCCACCAACCCGGGCGTCTCCAAGACCACCGGCTGCCACGACATCACGGTGCTGCCCTCGAAGGACCTGGCCGCGGGCGCCTGCATGGGCGACGGCATCCTGTTCTCCATCGCGGACCCCGAGCGCCCCAAGGTGATCGACCGGGTGCAGGACAACGTCAACTTCGCGTTCTGGCACTCGGCGACCTTCAACCAGAAGGCCGACAAGGTCGTGTTCACCGACGAGCTGGGCGGCGGCGGCGCCCCGACCTGCAACGCGGAGATCGGCCCCAACCGCGGTGCGGACGGCATCTACGACATCGTCGGCAAGGGTGACAAGCGCAAGCTCGTCTTCCGCAGCTACTTCAAGATCCCGCGGCACCAGGCGGACACCGAGAACTGCGTGGCCCACAACGGCTCGCTGATCCCGGTCAAGGGCAAGGACCTCATGGTCCAGGCGTGGTACCAGGGCGGTGTCTCGGTCTGGGACTTCACCGACTCCTCGCGCCCGAAGGAGATCGCCTACTTCGAGCGCGGCCCGCTGTCCACCGAGAAGCTGGTCACCGGCGGTTCCTGGTCGGCCTACTACTACAACGGGTACATCTACTCGAACGACATGGCCAAGGGCTTCGACGTCCTGAAGCTCGACGACCGGCGCACCGACCCGGCCCAGCGGATCCACCTGCGCGAGCTGAACGTCCAGACGCAGCCGGACTACTTCGACTGACCGTGCGGACCGCTCGGCCGGCCGTCCCGGTGACCGGCCGGCCGGCACTCCGGTGCGGTCCCGGTCGCGAAGAACCGTGACAGATCCCTGTCGCACGTCCCGCCGGACGCCCCCGCGTCCGGCGGGACGCCCATCTCCCAGTCGAGCCGGTAGCGCTTGAACAGCTCCGCCCGCAGCACCGGCACGGGCATCGGCACACCCGGCACCAGCGCCGCGTACACCGCCCCCATCAGCAGCGCGCGCAGCATGGGGTAGTCGCTGTCGACGTCACAGGAGCCGTGCCGGGCGACGGTGTCCCGCAGCAGCTCGGCCAGGCGCCGCTGCTCCGGGCACGGGACGAAACCCTCGGCCTGGAGCAGGCCGGCCATGTGCTGGCGCATCAGCACCGGCCGGTCACGGGCCAGTCCCAGGATCGCGTCGATGGCCCGTGCCATCCGCTCCCGCCCGTCCTCGGCGTGCGGCTCCCGCTCCAGCGCCTCCTCCAGCGTGCGGTGCATCAGCCGGTGCACGGCGGACTGGACGAGGTGGCGCTTGCCGGGGAAGTAGTACGACACCAGCCCGCGCGCCGAACCCGCCCGGTCGGCGATGTCGCCGAGCGTCGTCGCCTCGTAGCCGCGCTCGCCGACCAGTTCCACGGCGGCCTGGAGAAGCCGCTCCTTCGAACGCCTCCGCAACTCTTCATTGACCGAGGCGCTGCGCGGGGACATCCTGGAAACTCCTGCGTTGACTGGCTGCCAGCCAACTATACTCAACGCATCCGGTCCGGCCCCCTGGCGGGCCTGGTCCGGGATGCCGTCCGCCTCGGGCGACGCGGGGGATCGTCCGAGGCGGCGGCCCGGCCTGTCCGCGTGCCCTCTTCCGCCCTCCGGCCGGTCTCCCCCTTCTCTCCTCTCCCGCCGCGCCTTCTTCGCGCCCCCTCCTTCTCCGTCCCCCGCCCGTGGGTTCGCCCCCCGGGGACTTTCGTGTGCGCCCTCGCGTCTTGTGCCCGGCCGGCCCCGCACGCTATATCGTATGGCGGAAAGAAAATGTCGCTTAGTGGAAACGTTCTCTGGGGGGCGTGAGCGGGACGTGCGACGGTCGGATGATGCCCGGTGGCGGCGTCCGCGGACGGGTCCGGGCGCCGGGGTGCAGGTGCTGCGCGGCCCGGCACAGGTGATGTTCCTGGCCAACGCGTGGTCGGGCGCCGTGTTCTGCCTGGCGCTCTGCGTGGCGGACTGGCGCTACGGCGCGTACGGACTGGGGGGCGCCGCCCTGGGCACCGGGGCGGCGCGTCTGCTGGGCGTGGCCCGCGACCGGGTGGAGACGGGTCTGGAGGGCTTCAACTCCTGCCTCGTCGCGCTGTGCTTCGCGGTCTTCCTCGACGCGGGCCGGCCCTCCACGGTGCTGCTCGCCGCGGCGGGCTGTGCCGTGGTCACGGTCGTCACGGCCGCGGTGGTCCGGCTGCTGCGGGTGTGGGACCTGCCGTCGCTGACCCTGCCGTACTGCCTGCTGGCGGGAGCGGTGACGGTCGCCGCGCCCGGATTCCGGCGGATCTGGCCGCACGGCGACAGCCTCGCCGCGCTGCCCCGCGCCGCCTCGGGGCCGGTCTTCCTGCGCCCGGAGGAGGTGTGGCGGGCGTTCTTCCGCAACGTCTCCCAGGTCTTCTTCCTGGACCGCTGGTACGTGGGGGCGCTGCTGCTGGCGGGCGTCTTCCTGGCGAGCCGGGTGGCGGCACTGGTGGCCTGCTGCGGCAGCGCGACGGCCATTCTGACCGCCTGGGCGCTCGGGGCGCCGGCCGCGCGGATCGCCGACGGCACGCTGGGCTGCAACGGGGTGCTCGTGGCGCTCGCGCTGTGCGGTGTGTTCCTGGAGGCGACGCGCGCCACGCTGCTGTACGCGCTGCTCGGCGCGGCGACCGCGACGGCGGTGACACCCGCGGTCGCCGGTCTGCTCGCCCCGGCCGGCGGCCACGCCTTCACCTGGCCGTTCGTCCTGACGACGTTCGGCTTCCTGCTCGCCGCCCGGTCCTTCCCGCGCCTGACCGGGCGGGGACCCGGGCCGGGCGAGGCGGCCCCGCCCCGGCGGGTCTCCGCGCCGCTGCCCTCCGCGTAGGCGCGCGGGCGCCGGACGGAGGGTCCTCCCGCTAGGGAGCCGGGTCGCGCTGCGAGGGGAGTTCCTCGTTCCGGGCCGCGGGCGGCGCCTGCGTCCGCCCCCGCCGGTGCAGCGGGACCGCGACCGCCACCACCAGGCCGCCCAGCAGCCAGCCGCCCACCACGTCGGAGGGCCAGTGGACGCCCAGCCAGACCCGGGTCAGGCCCACGCCGGCCACGGAGACCACGGCCGCGGTCAGCGCGGCCAGGCGCACCGCGCGGGCGGCGCGGTGGCGGTGGAGGAGCCACAGCAGCAGACCGCTGACGAGCGCCGCCGTCATGGCGTGACCCGACGGGAAGGCGGCGTAGTGGGCGCTGTCCACGGGGTCGGGCCACACCGGCCGGGGGCGGCCCACCGCCGCCTTCAGCGCCTGTTGCAGCACACTGCCCAGCACGCAGGCCGCCGCCAGCCAGCCGGCCGTCCACCACGCCGCGTGCCGCAGACCCAGCCACAGGGCCACCGCCGCGCACAGCAGCCGCATCGTCCAGGGGTCCCAGACCCAGTCCGTCAGGATGCGGAAGGCCCGGGTGATGCCCTCTTCCTCCACCGCCCAGCGGTGCGTGGTGCGGGAGATGTCGCCGTCCAGGACGATCAGCGGGCGCCACTCGGCCGCGACGAGGAGGAGCAGCGCCGCAGAAAACGCGGCGAGGATCCAGGCGGCGCGGACGGCGGCGCGGGACCGCGGCGGGCGGGGCGGGGAGGCGGCGGGCGAGGTGTGCATGGAGCGATCCTCGCCGAACGCCGGGTCCGCGGGCCACTTCCGCAGGCCCGCGGGCCGCGTGGCGGGCCGGCGGCCGGGTCAGCCCAGCGCGCGCAGCCCCGGCACGAAGGCCACCAGCACCGGCACCACCGGCACCAGGGACGCCGCCGCGGTCAGGCGCAGCCGGCGGACCGCCGGGAGCCGGCCGGGCGGGGCGAGGAGCCGGCGCACCCGCTGCGGCACCTGGGCCCGCGCGGCCGGGCAGGGGCCGAAGGCGCCCCGGTCCTCGTTGAGTTCCACCAGGGCCAGCGCGGTCGTGAGCCGGCCGACGCGCCGGGAGGCCACGTCGTCGGCGGCCAGTTCGACCAGCCGGTGCATCTCGTCGCGGAACGCGGCGAACACCGGTACCTGCGGGAACCCGTCCGCGAGCGCGGCCGAGCAGTGCAGCAGCCAGTCGTGCCGGGCCCGCGCGTGGCCCCGCTCGTGGGCGAGGACGGCGTCCAGTCGCCGGCCCTCGAGCCGGCGCAGCGCGGCCGTGGTGACGACCAGTTGCGGGGGAGTGCCGGGCAGCCACCAGGCGTCGGGCCGCTCGCCCTCCAGGACCACCAGTGGGCTCGACCCGGGCGCCTCGCCCGGCAACAGCGGTGCCCGCAGGCGCAGTTCGGCCCGGCGGCGCCGGCGCCGGGCCCGGGCCCGTACGGCCTCCCGGGCCAGCATGGCCGCGCTCCACAGCCCGCCGAGCGCCAGCGCCACCGCGGTCGCCGCCGCCCCCGGCCCGGCCGTGCCCAGGACGTAGGCCTCCGTGACGGCGGGCGGCGCCGGGGCGAAGACATGACCGCCCACCGCGTGCCAGGCCGCCGCCGCGCTGAGCGTCATCGACAGCGCGCAGCACACGAGGACGGCGGCCACCACGCACTGCCACGCCCACAGGGCGACGACCGGTTCGCGATCCGGCCAGTCGGCCCGGGCCAGCAGCCGGGGAGCCACGACGGCGGTCAGGGCACCGAGCAGCATCAGGACCGCGGGGAGGATCATGGGGGCAGCCTATGAGCGCCGCGCCGCCGGCGGTACGCCCCGCCGGGCGAAGTGACGCAGACAACGGCTCCGGTGGACCGGGACGACGGATCCCGCACCCGTCGCCGCGCGCCGTGGCCGCGCCGGCGCGGCCGGCGGCCTCACAGCGTCGGCAGCATGGCGAGCATCGCGATCCCCATGGACAGCCGGCACGCCCGCGCCAGTTCCGGCCGGCCGGCCCACCCGGCGGCCGGGCCGTCGGCCGAGGCGGCGGCCGGTACCAGGCGGACGCCGCCGAGCAGGACGTACCCGGCGTAGTAGAGCAGCAGCGCACCGGTCAGCGGTGCGAGCCCCGGACCGCCGTGGCCGTGGCCCTGCGCGTGGGCGGGGGAGCCGGCCATCACGACCGCCATGTAGACCATCGCGCCCGCGCCCACCAGATGGTGCAGGTGGTGCGGACTCTCCCGGGCCGCCCACAGGGCGTGCAGCCCGGCCGCGCCGAACACGGCCGCGTGGAGCGCCCACGTCCACGGGGGAGGGGTGAAGACCGCGGGCGGTACGGCCATCGCCGCCATGCCGAAGCCCATGAGGGCCTCGCCGCCCGCCTCGCGGCGCTGCTCACCGGCGCCGCCGCGCATCCGCAGCAGGCAGTAGGCACCGGCCGCCGCGCACAGCGCCACCAGTGCCCAGCCGGACGACCCCCCTGTGTGCATGCGACCTCCCGCTCGCCCGAGGCCGGACCGCCGCTCCGGGGCGGTTCCCGGCCGCCGTCCCCGACGGTCGGTCAAGGGCTGCCCCGGCGGTGCGGCGCGCACGCGAGCGCAAGGATGTACGCGGGGGGCACGGGAGGGCTCACGGTCCCGCGGAGTTTATTTCACGAGTAAAACACCTGTTAAAGTGTAGGGATGAGCAGTGCGACCCCCACCTCCGCAACCCCGCTTCGCCGGCGCCTGCCGCTGGCCGGCGTGCTGCGCCCCGGACGCCCTTCCGACATCTGGTTCAAGCCCGCCCTGAGCGTGGTCGCCGCCGTCGCCCCGCCCAACCTGATCCTGCTGGCGCTCGGCCGGCTCGACCTCGCCATGTACACCATGGCCGGGTCGCTGTGCGCCCTGTACGCCCACAACCGCCCCTATGCCGCCCGCGCCCGGGTCCTGGCCCGGGTGGTGCTCGGCATGCTCGGCGGTGTCGCCGTCGCCCTGGTCACGGCCTCGCTCACCCGCGACGCCGTCGTGCTGGTGACCGTCGGCGCCCTGCTGGCCGCCGTGCAGAAGGTCCTGTGCGACGCCACCCGCGTCGGCCCGCCCGGCAACGTCGTCCTCACCTTCATCAGCTCCGCCTCCCTCTTCGCGCCGCAGACCCTCGGCCAGGTCCCGGGCCATCTGGCGCTGGCCGCCGCGGCGGGCGCCTGGGCATGGCTCGTCGGCATGGCGCCGGCGCTGCTGCGCCCCACCGGCCCGGAGCGCCGCGCCACCGCCCACGCCCTGAACGCCGCCGCCGCGTACGCCGCGGCGCACGGTGCCGGCGAGGGGCGCGCCCCGGCGGCGCGCGCCGCCGGATACGCCGCCGTGCAGGCCGCCTGGCAGACGCTGCTGTCGCTGCCGGCCGACGGCGCCCGCGCCACGACCCGGCACGCCCTGGAGCGGCTCGTCGTCCGCGCCGAGGTCGCCCTCGCCGCGCCCGCCGACGCCGACCCCGAGCGGCTGCGCACCTGGGCCCGCGCCCTGCGCGGCACCGGCCGCGTCCCCCGGACCGGGGACCCGCGCACCGGCGGTGCCCGGACCGGCGACTCCCGGGCCGCCGCGGACGAACTCCTCGGCGTGGAGGCCGAACTCGGCACCCGGCCCGAGCCGCTGTGGCACCGCCTGCTCCCGCTGGCGCCGATCGGCGTGCGCACCGCCCTCGGCTGCGCCCTGGCCGGTTACGCCTCGCTCGCCCTCGGCATCGGCCGCCCCTACTGGGCCCTGGTCACGGCCGCCGCCCTCTACCAGGCCAACCTCACCCTCACCTGGAGCCGGGCGGTCCAGCGCGTCGTCGGCAACCTGGGCGGAGCCCTCGTCTTCGCCGCCGTGGCCCCGCTGGCCCACCTCGGCCAGGCCGCCCTGGTCCTGTGCTGTCTGCTGTTCGCCTTCGGGGCCGAGGCGCTCATCAGCCGCAACTACTGGCTCGGCACCCTCTGCGTGACCCCGATGGCGCTGCTCATCACCGAGTTCACCGGCTACCAGGAACCCGGGGTGCTGATCACCGAGAGGATCGTCGACACCCTCGTCGGCGCGCTGGTCGGCTTCGCCGCCGCCGTGGCCGTCACCAACCGGCGCGCGGGCGACCGCGTCGAGCAGGCGGTGGCCGCCGTGGACCGCGCCCGTGAGCGCGCCGCCCGCCTGCTGGCCGAGCCCCGTGCGGTGCCCGGCGCCCTGGACGCCGCCCACCGTGCCCTGGCCGGCGCGCTGGTCGAGCTGCGGGCCACCGCCGACGCCGCGGCCGGCGAATGGTGGCAGCGCGCGCTGCCCCAGGAGAGGGTGGTGCGCGCCGAGCAGGCCGGACACCGTACGCTCGCGGCCATGGTCCGCCGCCGGACCGACGCGGGGGCGGCGCGGCCGGACCAGGACGCGACGACGGAGGACGTACGGCCATGACGGCAAGCGGTGGGCGCCCGGTGCACGAGGGCGCCGGGGCGGATGCGGCGGCGGGGGACACCGTGGCCGCGGTGGTCCGGCAGTGGCGGGCGGTCCGCCCCGGCCTGGACACCGGTCCCATGGAGATCATCGGCCGCATCAACCGCTGCGCCGCCCTCCTCCAGCAGGCCGAGGACGCCCCGCTGCGCCGGGCCGGCCTGAGCCGCCCCGAGTTCGACCTGCTGGGGGCCCTGCGCCGCACCGGCCACGAGCTCACCCCCGGGGAGCTGGCCCGCGAGACCTTCTCCTCGGGCGCCGCCGTCACCAAGCGCCTCAAGCAGCTCACCGAGCGCGGCCTGGTCGAGCGCCGCGGCGACACCCGCGACCGCCGGGTCGCCCACGTCCGCCTCACGGACGCCGGGCGCGACCTCGTCGACGGCATCCTGCCCGAGCAGCTCGCCTACGAGACCGCCGTGCTGTCCGGCATGGACGGCCCGCGGCGCGACGAGCTGGCGGCGCTGCTCGGGGAACTGCTCGGCCAGCTCGAAGGACGCCTGGACGCGCTGCGGGCCTGACCCGTGCCGCCGACCGCACGCAGGGCGCCTGGACGCGCTGCAGGGCCTGACCCGTGCCGCCGACCGCACGCAGGACGCCTGGACGCGCTGCGGGCCTGAACCCGGGGCGCGGGGCCGCACCCCGGACGCCAGGGGCCCGAGCGCGCTCGCAGCAGACCGCCCGCGTCAGTCCTCCTGCGCGCGGTAGACCCCGAACATCGCCCCCTGCGGGTCCCGCAGCACCGCGATGCGCCGTCCCTCGGGGAGCGAGGTCGGCGCCATGAGGACGCTCCCGGAGCCGCTCGCGGCGACGGCCGCCGCGGTGTCCGCGTCCGCCACCGCGAAGTACGGCAGCCAGTGCGCCGGCACCTCGTGCGGGAACTTGTCGTCCATCGTCACCATGGAACCGAAGTCGGCGCCGCCGATCCGCCACCGGGCGGAGCGCTCCCCGCCGCCGGCGCTCCAGCCGAAGACGGCGGCGTAGAACTCCCGGGCCCGGGCGGGCTCGCGGGTCAGCAGCTCCACCCAGCCCAGCGCACCGGCCGCGCGGGACAGCGCGGCGCCCGGAAAGGCCCGGGCCTGCCAGACCTGGAACACCGCCCCGTCCGGGTCCGCGGCCACCGCGAAGCGGCCCGCGTCGAACACGTCCGCCGGGCCGAGCAGGACCGCCCCGCCGGCCTCCGCCACCCGGCGCGCGGCGGCGTCGGCGTCGTCCACGGCGAAGGAGACGGTCCACGCCACCGGCTGCGCCGGCTGGTACAGCGGGGTCAGTCCCGCCACCGCCGCGTCCCCGAGGTGCGCGATCGTGTAACCGCCCGCCTGGAGCCGCGCGTCGGTCTCCGGGCGCCAGCCGAACAGCCTGGTGTAGAACCGCCTGGCCGCCTCCACGTCGCTGGTGGCCAGCTCGGCCCAGCAGGGCCCGCCGGTCACCGGTCGGTCGAGCTTCATGTGTCGGGCGTCCCTTCCGCAGACCCGGGCAGGCCCCCTCCAGCACGCTAAGCCGCCGCCCGGGCTCCGGCCATCCGGCACCGGGCACCGGCACGGCCCGGTCCGGCCCGGCGCCCGCGAACGGGCGTCCCCGCACGCGCCCCGGACCAGCGCACCACGACCGGCGACGCGCCCCGCTCGGGCGGCCAAGGGCGTGCGGTGCCCGCGCACCGGCCGCCCCGCGGTCACCGTCCCGGAGAGCTCAGATTCCCGGCCGGTACCGCAGCGGATGGTCCGCCGGCACCTCCACCAGCACGATCGGCGTCCCGTCGGGGTCCGCGATCCACATCTCGACCAGCCCCCACGGCTCCCGCACCGGGGGCCGGGTGATCTCGACGCCCCGTGCCCGCAGTTCCTCGTGGGCCGCGGCGACGTCACGGACCTGGAGCCACAGCCGCACGGCCGGGGAGGGCGGGGTCTCGGAGCGGCCGGAGAGCTCCAGGAAGCCGCCGCCGAGGAAGTAGACCGTGCCGCGCTCCGGGCCCGTACCGAACTCCCGGTAGACGGCCAGGCCCAGCCGCTCGCCGTAGAAGACGCGGGAACGTTCGGGATCGGTGGGGCGGAGCAGGATCCTGCTGCCGAGTACGTCGACCATGCATCCGGAGCCTAACGGCAGCGTTACCCTCGTCCGTGCCCACGCCGCGCCCGAGAAGGGGAGACACCACCATGGCCACCACCGCGACCGGACCGACGTTCCGCGACGCCTCCCACGCCGACGTGGACGAGCTCGTCGCGCTCATCGAGTCGGCGTACCGCGGGGAGTCCAGCCGGGCCGGGTGGACGACCGAGGCGGACATCCTCCAGGGACAGCGCACCGACCCGCAGGGCGTGCGGGAGGTCATCGAGTCGCCCGGCAGCCGGCTGCTGACGGCGGAGCGGGACGGGCGGATCGTGGCCTGCTGCCAGCTCGAGCACCGCGGCACCTGCGCCTACTTCGGGATGTTCGCGGTCAGCCCGGCGCTCCAGGGCGCGGGCCTGGGCAGGACCGTCCTCGCCGAGGCCGAGCGGCAGGCCCGCGAGACCTGGGGCGTGACGGAGATGCACATGACCGTGATCTCCGTCCGCGAGGAACTCATCGCCTGGTACGAGCGCCGCGGCTACCGCCGTACGGGACGCATGACGCCCTTCCCGTACGGCGACGAGCGCTTCGGCATTCCGCAGCGCCCCGACCTGCGGTTCGAACTGCTGGTCAAGCCGCTGGTGTGAGCCTCACGCGGTGAAGCGGCCGGTGCGCTTGATCTCCGGGCGGTCGGTGGTCGCGCCGTCCAGGCCCAGGGCCCGCACCAGACGCAGGTGGTCCTGGGTGTTCACCACCCAGGCGAACACCCTCAGGCCCGCCTCGCGCGCCAGCCCCACGATCTCCAGGGTGATCCGGTTGACGTCCAGGCAGAGCGCCCCGGCCCCGGCCTCGACCGCGCGTTCCACGACCTCGGGGCCGTAGTACTGGGCCACCAGCGCCGTGCGCACCCCCGGCACCAGGCGCGCGACCTCCATGATCGCCTCCGGGTGGAAGGAGATGACCTCCACCCGGCCGGCCAGGTCCCGCCGGCGCATCACCTCCGCCAGCGTCCGCGCCGCCGCCACGTCCTTGATCTCCGCCTGGATCGGCACCGACACCGCCTCCAGCACCTCCTCGAAGACCGGGACCCGCTCGCCTTGGCCCGCGTCCAGGGCGCGCAGCTCGGCGAGGGTCTTGCCGGCGATCGGGCCGGTGCCGTCGGTCGTCCGGTCCACGTCCGCGTCGTGCATGACGACCAGGGCGCCGTCCTTGCTCAGGTGCAGGTCGAGTTCGACCACGTCGAGGCCGGCCTGCTCGGCGGCGACGAAGGAACGCAGGGTGTTCTCCGGCTCGACACCCATGACTCCGCGGTGACCGATGGTGAGGAAGTTCAAGGTCCGACTCGCTTCCGTCGACTGCGGCGGGCAGGTCCGCAGCGTAACGCCGGCCGGTGCACCCTCCCTCCTTCGGTGTGCCCGGCAGGAAAACATGCGGTGAAGGCGGGGGCGGGGCAGGATATTTTCCTGAGGTACCCCTTGCTGAGAGAAACCCCGTACGCGTACGGTGTGCCCACGCGAGTTCTCCTGTGGAGGATGGGACATGACGGAAATTCTTGTGCAGGTGGGTGCGGAGGAGAAAGTTCCTCCCGTGGCCAGGGTGGTGGAGCACCCGGCATGGCCCGTGCTCAAGGATGCCGTGGAGCAGATCCGGCCATGGCAGTCCAAGGACGGGTCGATCGACTTCGACGCCGAGGGCGCCCCGCCGCGCGCCGAGGCGGAGGAGGCCGTACGCCGCGTCGCCAGCGCCGTCGAGGAGCTGTCCCCGCTGCTCCCGCACGACCGCGCCTACCACGAGGCCCTCGTGAGGGACCTGCGCCGCTGGGCCGAGGGCGGCTTCGAGGTGCCCGACTTCCTGGACTCGCTGCTGGCCTTCCAGCCGGCCGCCGACCGCCGGGACGGCCTCCAGCACCTGGTCGTCTTCCCGATGTACACGCAGAACGGCAACCCCGACCGCAACCTGGAGGCGGTCGTGCTGCGCATGGTCTGGCCCGAGTGGCTGGCCGAACTGGAGCGCACCCGCTACGACAACCCGCTGTTCTGCGGCATCACCTTCGAGGACTTCACGGCCGGGTACGACACCAACTCCGCCGTCCTCTTCCCCGAGACCATCGCCGTGCGCGAGGCCCCCGAGCGCTTCACCTGGGGCGGCATCTTCTGCGACCGCGAGGCCGCCCGCTTCCGCCGGGTCACCGCCGCCGCCGTCGACATCCTGGGTCTGCGGCTGCCCGAGGACGTCGCCGCCATGGTCCACGACCAGAAGCGGTGCGAGGAGGCGTTCGTCCTGTGGGACATGATCCACGACCGCACCCACAGCCACGGCGACCTGCCGTTCGACCCGTTCATGATCAAGCAGCGCCAGCCGTTCTGGATGTACGGGCTGGAGGAGCTGCGCTGCGACCTCACCGCCTTCAAGGAGGCCGTGAAGCTGGCGGCCGACGGTGTCCCGCAGGCCCGTGACGTGCAGTACGCGGTGCTGTTCGACCGCATGTTCCGCTTCCCGGTCACCGGCGAGCGCGTCCGCAACTACGACGGTCTCGGCGGCCAGCTCCTCTTCGCCTACCTGCACAAGCACGACGTCGTCCGCTGGACCGACAACAAGCTCTCGCTGGACTGGGAGCGCGCCCCGCAGGTCACCAACCAGCTGTGCGCCGAGATCGAGAAGCTGTACCGGGACGGCATCGACCGGCCCAAGCTCGTCCACTGGTTCGCCGGGTACGAACTGGTCTCCGCCTACCTGGCCCCGCACCCCGGCTCGAAGTGGGCCAAGGGACCGGACGCCCTGGACCTGACCCAGCCGCCGCGCAAGCTCGTGGACGACGTGCTTCCGGACGAGTTTCCGCTGAGCATGTTCTACGAGGCGCTGTCCAAGAAACTGAAGAAGGTGATCGCCTCGACCAGGGGCATCACGGCGGACGGCGCGGAGCGGATCGCCGCGTGAGCGACCGCACCACGGACAAGGCTCGGGAGGCGAGGACCATGGGGAACGGGGCGCTCGACGGCGCGGTGATCGCGGTGGCCGGTGCGGGCGGACCCGCCGGCCGGGCCGCCCTGCTGCGGCTGGCCGAGGCGGGGGCGACCGTCGTCGGCTCGGACAACGACCCGCAGCGGCTGGCGGAGGCCGTGGACGCGGCGCGCTACGCGCACGGCGGCGCCACGGTCACCGGCGAGACGGTCGACCTGCTCGACCTGGACGCCGCCAAGGGCTGGGCGGACCGGATCGAGAAGGAGTACGGCCGCGTCGACGGCCTGGTCCACCTCGTCGGCGGCTGGCGCGGCAGCCAGACCTTCACCAAGACCGACCTCGGCGACTGGGCCCTCCTGGAGAAGCTGCTGATCCGCACGGTGCAGCACACCTCCCTCGCCTTCCATGAGGCGCTCCAGCGCAGTGACCGCGGCCGGTACGTGCTCATCAGCGCCGCCGGCGCGAGCAGGCCCACCGCGGGCAACGCCGCCTACTCGGCCGCCAAGGCCGCGGCCGAGGCGTGGACCCTGGCCATGGCCGACTACTTCCGCAAGGCGGGGGGTGAGCAGGGGCCGACGTCCGCGGCTGCGATCCTGGTGGTGAAGGCGTTGGTGCACGACGCGATGCGCGCCGAGCGCCCCAACGCGAAGTTCGCGGGCTTCACGGACGTCAAGGACCTGGCCGAGGCCGTCGCCGGCGTCTGGGACAAGCCCGCCGCGGAAGTGAACGGAACCCGTCTGTGGCTCACCGAGAAGCCGTGAACCGGCCCAGGACCGACGCGCGTCGTCATCACGACCCCGAGGTCCGCGGTTTCGCCAGCGACAACTACGCCGGTGCCCACCCCGAGGTGCTCGCCGCCCTGGCCCTGGCCAACGGCGGGCACCAGGTCGCCTACGGCGAGGACGCGTACACGGAGAACCTCCAGCGCGTCGTGCGCGGTCACTTCGGGGCGACGGCCGAGGCGTTCCCGGTCTTCAACGGCACCGGAGCCAACGTCGTGGCGCTCCAGTCGGTCACCGACCGCTGGGGCGCGGTGATCTGCGCCGAGAGCGCGCACATCAACGTCGACGAGTGCGGGGCGCCGGAGCGGGTCGGCGGGCTGAAGCTGCTCACCGTCCCCACCCCCGACGGCAAGCTCACCCCCGAGCTGATCGACCGGCAGGCGTACGGCTGGGACGACGAGCACCGCGCCATGCCGCAGGTCGTCTCGATCACCCAGAGCACCGAGCTCGGCACCCTCTACACCCCCGCGGAGATCCGGGCCATCTGCGAGCACGCCCACGCGCGCGGGATGAAGGTCCACCTCGACGGCTCCCGGATAGCCAACGCCGCCGCCTCCCTGGACGTGCCCATGCGGACGTTCACCAACGCGGTCGGCGTGGACATCCTCTCCCTGGGCGGCACCAAGAACGGCGCCCTGTTCGGCGAGGCCGTCGTCGTCATCAACCAGGACGCCGTCCGCCACATGAAGCACCTGCGCAAGCTGTCCATGCAGCTCGCCTCCAAGATGCGCTTCGTCTCCGTGCAGTTGGAGGCGCTGCTCGCCAAGGACCTGTGGCTGCGCAACGCCCGGCACGCCAACGAGATGGCCCAGCGCCTGGCCGAGGGCGTCCGGGCGGTGCACGGGGTGGAGATCCTCTACCCGGTGCAGGCCAACGCGGTCTTCGCCCGGCTGCCGCACGAGGTGAGCGAACGGCTGCAGAAGCGGTTCCGCTTCTACTTCTGGGACGAGGCCGCGGGCGACGTCCGCTGGATGTGCGCCTTCGACACCACCGAGGAGGACGTGGACGCGTTCGTGGCGGCCCTGAAGGAGGAGATGGCCCGCTAGAACCGTCGAGGCCGAGCGGGATCATGCATAGGTATGCGGTCACCTGAAAAGTCATTGACTGGCGGGTGATCGCGTTCCTATGCTCTGCGGGCATGGAGCTGATCCAGGAAACCCCCGACCTTTCCGCCTATCTGGCCGCCGACGAGGTCATCGACCACGGCCATCCGGTGGTGCGGAAGACGGCCGCGCGACTGGCCAGGGAGGCGCAGGACTCGTATGCCTATGCCCGTCTGGCCTTCGACTTCGTCCGTGACACCATCCCGCACTCACAGGACTCCGGTGATCTGCGCGTCACCTGGAGGGCCTCCGACGTCCTGGAGCAGGCCACCGGCATCTGCTACGCCAAGGCCCACGCGCTGGCCGCGCTGCTGCGGGCCGAGGACATCCCCACCGCCCTGTGCTACCAGCGCCTGCTGCACGACGACGGCGCCGGACACGCGGTGCACGGACTGGTCGCCGTGCGCTTCAACGGCGCCTGGCACCGCCAGGACCCGCGCGGCAACAAGCCCGGCGTGGACGCCCGCTTCTCCCTGGACGGGGAGCGGCTCGCCTTCGCCGTCGACCCCGCGTCCGGCGAGGTGGACTACCCGTACCTCCACGCGCGACCGCATCCGGCCGTGCTGGCCGCCCTGAAGGCGGCGCCCGACCGGCCGCACCTGTGGCAGACGCTCCCGGCCGGGCTGTGAGGCGGGGCGGGGCCTCGCGCCGGCCGCGCCACGGCGCGGGGCCCCGTACCCGGAGGCGGGGGCCCGCCCCGCCGTACTGCCGGAGGCGTCCGCCCCCGGGGCGCTCAGTGCGCCTCCGCCGCGCGGACCTCCTCCGCCGTGGGCGCCGTGCCGCCGAGGTGGGCCGGCATCCACCAGGTGTCGTCCGGACCCTTGGGGCGCACGGGATAGGCGCGCTGCGCGGCCTCCAGCAGCTCCTGCACCCGCTCGCGCACCCGGCGCGTGATCGCGCCCGCGTACTGCTCGCGGGACGCCTCGATCGCCTCGCCGACCCGGATCGTGATCGGGATGTGGCTGCGCTTGAAGTTGCGCGGCTGCCCCTTGGTCCACAGCCGCTGCGTGCCCCACACCGCCATCGGGACCAGCGGGACGCCCGCCTCCTGCGCCAGGCGTGCGGCACCCGACTTGAAGCTCTTCAGCGTGAACGACTGCGAGATGGTCGCCTCCGGGAAGACCCCGACGATCTCGCCGGACCGCAGGGAGTCCAGGGCGTGCGAGTAGGCGGCCTCCCCCTGGTTGCGGTCGACCGGGATGTGCTTCATCCCCCGCATCAGCGGGCCGGAGATCCGGTGGCGGAAGACGGACTCCTTCGCCATGAAGCGCACCAGCCGCTTCTGCGGCAGGGCCGCCAGTCCGTTGAAGATGAAGTCCAGGTAGCTGATGTGATTGCTCACCAGCACGGCGCCGCCCGAGCGCGGAATGTTCTCCGAACCTCGGCAGTCGATCCGGAGGTCCCACACCTTGAACATGGTGCGGGCGAGACCGATGACGGGGCGGTAGACGAGTTCTGCCATGGGCCGGACGGACCCTTCCTGCTCTGCCTGGGAAGGGACTCCCAGTGGAAAGTTACGCAGCCGTAGGTTTACGGCTTGTCGCAGATGGTGCCCGAAGAACGGCCGGTGAACCAGTCCTGGTGCCCGTCGGTGGCGTAATCCTCGTCACGTCCCGTGTTTGACCCGGAATTTGCCCCCCGGTTGCCTCCCGCCTACCTTGCTCGGGCCGTGGTGCCTCCGGGGGCACCGGCCTCCGCGGGAATCAAGCGCCCCGCGGCGGACACCCGGAGCGGGGCGGGAATCTCCGCGGCCCGGCGAGCGCTACCGACAGGGGCGGCCGGGCCGGACCGGTGAGCCCGGGAGCCACGGCGGCGAGCGGCCGCGGCACCGGACGACGGACGAAGACAGACGCATGCCGACAGCAGACAGACGGACAGACGGACACGGTGGGAGAGGACGCGTGCGCGAACGGGACGACGGAGTGCGGCTGGACGCCGCCCGGCTGGGCACCGGTCTCGGTGAACGCGCCACGCTCGTGCAGTTCTCCAGCGCCTTCTGCGCGCCCTGCCGGGCCACCCGGCGCGTCCTGAGCGAGGTGGCGCGCATGGTGCCGGGTGTCGCGCATGTCGAGATCGACGCCGAGGCCCGCCTCGGCCTGGTCCGCGCGCTGGACATCCGCAGGACGCCTACCGTCCTCGTGCTGGACGCGGACGGCCGGATCGTGCGGCGCGCCGCCGGTCAGCCGCGTACCGCGGACGTGATCGCGGCTCTGGGGGAGGCCGTATGACGCCCCGCCCCGCCGGGTCCGCCGCCCGCCGTGCGGCGCGCGCGGACGGCTCCGTGCCCGTACCGCGCGACGCGGGCACGCCCGCACAGGCCGCTTCCGACCTGCTGCGGTCCGTCTTCCGGCGCCATGCCGCGGGGGTCGCCGTCATCACCGCGAGCGGCGAGCGGGGCCCGGCCGGGTTCACCGCCACCTCCCTCGCCTCCGTCTCCGCCGAACCCCCGATGCTCTCCTTCGGGGTCGCCACGGGCGCCTCGAGCTGGCCCGCCATCGCCGCCGCCGGCCACGTCGGCGTGCACATCCTCGGTGAGCACCAGCGGGAGCTCGCCGCCACCTTCGCCCGCAGCGGCGCCGACCGCTTCGGCCCGGCCACCGCCTGGCGCAGCGGCCCCGAGGGCGTGCCCGTCCTCGACGGGGTCCTCGCCTGGCTGGTGGGCCGCGTCGTCGCCCGCGTCCCCGCCGGAGACCATCGCGTGGTGCTGGCCGAGGTGGTGCACGGCGACTGCGCCGGACCCGGCCGGCCGCTCCTGTACCACCAGGGACGCTTCACCGCCCTGCGCGACTGACCGGGCCCGGGCGCCTCTGCGGAACGGTCGGGTTCCGGTTACGCTGCGTTGCGAAGGTCACAGTTCAAAGCGCTTGCTTAGCGGGCATGAACTGGGTGTACTGACGAGTAATATTCCGGCAGGGAGCGCGGGGACGCCCCGACCGGGATCGGCCGCTTGGGGCGCCTATGCTGCCTGCAAGCAGGCAGCACTGAAATGTCGACGCAGTAGGAGAGCCGGCGTGAGCTTGAGGATCGTTGTCACCGTGAAGTACGTGCCCGACGCCACTGGCGACCGGCACTTCGCCGATGACCTGACCGTCGACCGTGACGACGTGGACGGTCTGCTCTCCGAACTGGACGAGTACGCGGTCGAGCAGGCGTTGCAGATCTCGGAGAACTCCGACGACGACGTGGAGATCACCGTCCTGACGGTGGGCCCGGAGGACGCCAAGGACGCGCTGCGCAAGGCGCTGTCCATGGGCGCGGACAAGGCGATCCACGTGGAGGACGACGACCTGCACGGCACCGACGCCATCGGCACCTCCCTGGTGCTGGCCAAGGCGATCGAGAAGGCCGGTTACGACCTGGTGATCTCCGGCATGGCCTCCACCGACGGCACCATGGGCGTGGTTCCTGCGCTGCTGGCGGAGCGCCTGGGCGTGCCGCAGGTGACGCTGCTGTCCGAGGTGAGCGTCGAGGACGGCGTGGTCAAGGGCCGCCGCGACGGCGACACCGCGTCGGAGCAGCTGGAGGCGTCCCTGCCGGCGGTGGTCTCGGTCACCGACCAGTCGGGCGAGGCCCGCTACCCCTCCTTCAAGGGCATCATGGCGGCCAAGAAGAAGCCGGTGGAGTCCTGGGACCTGTCGGACCTCGACATCGACGAGGACGAGGTCGGTCTCGAGGGCGCCTACACGACGGTCGACGCGGCGACCGAGCGCCCGGCACGCACCGCGGGCACGATCGTCAAGGACGAGGGCGAGGGCGGCAAGCAGCTCGCTGAGTTCCTCGCGAGCCAGAAGTTCATCTGAGGGTCACGGCCCCTCACCGCCGCTCACGACTTCGCGATTCCGCAAGGAGATCCATCCCATGGCTGAAGTTCTCGTCTACGTCGACCACGTGGACGGTGCCGTCCGCAAGCCCACGCTGGAGCTGCTCACCCTCGCCCGCCGCATCGGCGACCCGGTCGCCGTCGCCCTCGGCAACGGCGCCGCCGACACCGCCGCCACCCTCGCCGAGCACGGCGCGGTGAAGGTCCTCACCCACGACGCCTCCGAGTACGCCGAGTACCTGGTCGCGCCGAAGGTGGACGCCCTGCAGGCCGCCCACGAGGCCGTCTCCCCGGCCGCCGTCCTCGTCCCCTCCTCGGCGGAGGGCAAGGAGATCGCCGCCCGTCTGGCGCTGCGCATCGGCTCGGGCATCATCACCGACGCCGTCGACCTGGAGGCCGGCGACGAGGGTCCGGTGGCCACCCAGTCGGTGTTCGCCGCCTCCTACACCACCAAGTCCCGTGTCACCAAGGGCACCCCGGTCATCACGGTGAAGCCGAACTCGGCCGCCGTGGAGGCCGCGCCGGCCGCCGGCGCGGTCGAGGCCCTGTCGGTGACGTTCTCCGAGAAGGCGACCGGCACCAGGATCACCGGCCGTACGCCGCGTGAGTCGACCGGCCGCCCCGAGCTGACCGAGGCCGCGATCGTGGTCTCCGGCGGCCGCGGTGTCAACGGCGCGGAGAACTTCTCGATCATCGAGGCCCTGGCCGACGAGCTCGGTGCCGCCGTGGGCGCCTCGCGCGCCGCGGTGGACGCGGGCTGGTACCCGCACACCAACCAGGTCGGCCAGACCGGCAAGTCGGTCTCCCCGCAGCTCTACATCGCCTCCGGCATCTCCGGCGCGATCCAGCACCGCGCCGGCATGCAGACCTCCAAGACGATCGTGGCGATCAACAAGGACCCCGAGGCCCCGATCTTCGAGCTGGTCGACTACGGCGTCGTCGGCGACCTCTTCGACGTCGTCCCGCAGCTCACCGAGGAGATCAAGACCCGCAAGGGCTGAGCCCTCCCGAGCCGCTCCCGCGGCCCCGCGCCCCGCGCCGGGCCGCACCGAGGCCCCCGCGACCGTCCGTGGTCGCGGGGGCCTCGGCCGTCCCGGGGGCCGCCCCGCGCCCGGTCCGCCGTCCCTTCCGGTGCTGTACTGGACGCAAAAGGGGTGTCCTGTCCGGAAAGAGGGTGTTGACCGGCGGGAAGGTCGGCGGATAACTTCGCTGTGCGGATTATTGATTCCGCACAACGGAAAATAGGAGGGTGTGGAATGGGTCAGCAGGAGAAGGTGGCGACGAGCCTCGCGGGCACCGTGAGCGAGGAGATCAGCGCCTCCCTCGCACCGGTCGACGCGGAGCTGGAACGCCGCTACCCCGGAGACCCCGGCACCCGCCAGCCCGTCCACACCGTCTACGTGCCGGGCGACGTCTTCGCCGCCGACACCATCCGCTCCTGGGGCGACCAGGCGCTCGCCGCCCTCGACGAGCACGCCCCCGACGCCGCGTCCTTCGCCGCCGTCCTCGGGCTGTCCGACGACCTCGCCGAGCCGGTGTACTCCCGGGTGCGCGCCAAGCTGGAGCGCGAACCCGTCGAGGACCTGCGCATCGACTTCGAGGACGGCTACGGCAACCGCCCCGACGCCGAGGAGGACGCGGCCGCCGCCCGCGCCGCCCGCATCGTCTCCGAGGCGTACGCGCAGGGCACCGCCGCCCCGTACATGGGCATCCGCATGAAGTGCATGGAAGCGGCGGTGCGCGACCGGGGCATCCGCACCCTCGACGTCTTCCTCACCGGCCTGATGGAGGCCGGCGGCCTGCCGGACGGGCTGGTGCTCACCCTGCCGAAGGTGACCTATCCCGAGCAGGTCACCGCCATGGCCCGGCTGCTGGAGGCCTTCGAGAAGGCGCACGGCCTGGAGCCCGGCCGGATCGGCTTCGAGATCCAGATCGAGACCAGCCAGTCCATCCTCGGTCCCGACGGCACCGCCACCGTCGCCCGTATGATCCGGGCCGCCGAGGGGCGTGCCACCGGCCTGCACTACGGCACCTTCGACTACAGCGCCTGCCTCGGCGTCTCCGCCGCCTACCAGGCCAGCGACCACCCGGCCGCCGACCACGCCAAGGCCGTCATGCAGGTCGCCGCCGCCGGCACCGGCGTCCGTGTCTCGGACGGCTCCACCAACGTCCTGCCGGTCGGGCCGACCGAGAAGGTCCACGACGCCTGGCGCCTGCACTTCGGCCTCACCCGCCGCGCCCTGGCCCGCGCCTACTACCAGGGCTGGGACATGCACCCGGGCCACATCCCCACCCGCTACGCCGCCGTCTTCGCCTTCTACCGCGAGGGCTTCGAGCAGGCCGCCGGCCGCCTCGCCCGCTACGCCAGCCACACCGGCGGCGACGTCATGGACGAGCCCGCCACCGCCAAGGCCCTCAGCGGCTACCTGCTGCGCGGCCTGGACTGCGGCGCCCTCGACGCCGCCGAGGTGGCCCGGCTGTCCGGCCTGACCCGCGCCGACCTGGAGGGCTTCGCCGCACCCCGGCGCGGCGACCTGACGGCCTCGGCGCAGTAGGCGACCACGGCGGCGCCCGCCGCGAGGCGCGGTCCCGCACCCGCGCGGGCGGGGCGCCGCCGCCGGGCCGCGGCACGCGGGGCGGGCCCGCCGGTGACGACGTCCGGGGCCGGGCGGGTGGCACCGGCGGGGGACCGGTCCGGGGGCCGCGGCCCGGCGCCGTCCTGGCGGCGCGCGCCTTCCGCGTCGTGCCGTCCGAGGGCTCGTGCCGCGCGCCCGGCGCCGCTCTGGCGGCTCGCCTCGCCCCGGCGCTGCCGCTCCGGCGGTCGCGTCGCCCGGCTGCCCACCGCCGCCCTGCCCCCTCGCGTCGCCCGGCTTCCTCCTGGCGGTTCGCCTCGCCCGTCCGGCGGTCGCGTCGCCCGGCCGCCCACCGCCGCCCTCTCTCCTCGCGTCGCCCGGCGCACGCACCGGCCTCTGCCCGCCGGTCGGGCGACCGCAGGGCGGCGACTGTCCGCCGGCCGGACGGCGGCCGGTCCGTCCGCGGACGGCGGCCCCGGCGGGACACCCGTTCGCGGTGCCCCTGCCGCCGCGCGCTGTCCGCCGTGTCCCGTTCAGTCCGCGGGCGGCAGCTCGCCCGAGCCCCGGGTGATCAGCCGGGTGGGCAGCTCGATCCGCTCGGGCGTGACCAGGGCGCCGTCCAGCTGCCGGAAGAGCCGCTCGGCGGCGGTGCGGCCGAGGGCCGCCGCGTCCTGGGCGACCACGGTGAGGCCCGGCCGGAGCAGCTCGGCCAGTTCGATGTCGTCGAAACCGACGAGGGCGACCCGGCGCGAGTGCTCGGCCAGGACGCGGATCACGGTGACCGTCACCCGGTTGTTGCCGGTGAAGACCGCGGTCACCGGATGCGGGTCCGCGAGCATCTCCTCGGTCGCCCGGCGCACCCGCTCGGGGTCCGTGACGCCCAGCGACATCCAGGAGTCCTTCACCGGTATGCCCGCGTCCTCCATGGCCGCCCGGTAACCGCGCAGCCGCTCGGCCGCGGTGTGGATCCGGGGCATGTCGCCGATGAAGCCGATCCTGCGGTGCCCGTGGGCGATCAGGTGGGCCACGCCGTCCCGGGCGCCGCCGAAGTTGTCGCAGAGCACCACGTCCGCGTCGATCCGGCCGGCCGGCCGGTCCACGAACACCGTGGCGACCCCCGCCTTCAGTTCCGGCTCCAGGTACCGGTGGTCGTCCCCGGCCGGGATCACCACCAGACCGTCCACGCGCCGGGCGCACAGCGCGAGCACCAGCTCCCGCTCGCGGTCGGGGTCCTCGGCGCTGGAGCCGTTGATGAGCAGGGCGCCGTGGGCGCGGGCCACTTCCTCCACCGCGCGGCTCAGCGGCCCGTAGAACGGGTCCGCGAGGTCCTCCAGGACCAGCCCGACGCTCGCCGTGCGGCCCTTGCGCAGCACGCGGGCGCTGTCGTTGCGCCGGAAGCCGAGCGCGTCGATGGCCTCCTGGACCCGGCGCTCCGTCTCCGGCGTCACCCCGGGCTCGCCGTTGACCACGCGGGAGACGGTCTTCAGCCCCACCCCGGCGCGGGCGGCGACGTCCTTCATGGTCGGACGGTTGCCATAGCGGGTCCCGGAGAGGCGGTCGGTGCGGCGGGGCGTCTCGGGCACGGTGCGGTGTCCTGTCCTGTCGTCCACGGGACGCGTCGGTCCCTGCGGTGATATTTGAGGATGTGGCGTCGAGCATAGAGCCTGGACAACGTTGTCAAAGGCGAGGGAGACTGTCCACGCGCCCCCGGACCGCGCCGTCGCCGCACGGCGGCCCGGTGGTGCCCTTTCGTGTTTTTCCAGGTTTCTCATGGTGGACGGGGAGATCCGACTCTGATGCACACCGACCTCGTGGCCGCGCTGGACATCGGCGGCACCAAGATCGCCGGAGCGCTGGTGGACGGCGACGGCCGGATCCTGGTGCGCGCCCAGCGCGCCACGCCCGCCCGGGAGGACGGCGAGACCGTGATGCGGGCCGTCGAGGAGGTGCTCGGCGGGCTGAGCGCCTCGCCGCTGTGGGCACGCGTCGCAGCGGTCGGCATCGGCAGCGCCGGGCCGGTGGACGCCTCCGCGGGCACGGTGAGCCCGGTCAACATCCCCGGCTGGCGCGACTACCCCCTGGTCGCGCGGGTGGGGGCCGCGGCCGGGGGACGACCCGTCGAGCTGATCGGCGACGGCGTCGCCATCACGGCGGCCGAGCACTGGCAGGGCGCCGCCCGCGGGCACGACAACGCGCTGTGCATGGTGGTCTCCACCGGGGTCGGCGGCGGCCTGGTCCTCGGCGGGCGGCTGCATCCCGGGCCCACCGGCAACGCCGGCCACATCGGCCACATCAGCGTGGACCTCGACGGCGACCCCTGCCCGTGCGGCGCGCGCGGCTGCGTGGAGCGGATCGCCAGCGGTCCGAACATCGCCCGCCGCGCGCTCGGCGACGGCTGGCGGCCCGGCCCCGACGGCGACACCTCCGCCGCCGCGGTGGCCGCCGCCGCCCGGGCGGGCGACCCGGTGGCCGTGGCCTCCTTCCGGCGGGCGGCCCAGGCGCTAGCCGCCGGCATCGCGGCCACCGCGACCCTCGTCGAGATCGACATCGCGGTGATCGGCGGAGGCGTGGGCAAGGCGGGCGAGGTGCTCTTCGCCCCGCTGCGCGAGGCCCTGGCCGGCTACGCCACCCTCTCCTTCACCCGGCGCCTGACGGTGGTCCCCGCCCGGATGGGCACGGACGCCGGGCTGGTCGGAGCGGCGGCGGCCGTCCTCACCAGGCGGGGGGACGCGGCTCCGGCGGCGGTCTAGGGTCCTTCCTCCGGTCAGGCCGGGCCGGGGAGCGGGGCCCGGCGCCAGACCCCGCACCCGAACCCGGCCCGGCCGTGCCGGCCGCCGTCACGGCCGGAGGCGGGCGGCGGCCCGCCGCCACTCGTTCCCCTGCCGCCGTACGCCGGGATGTCCCGAACGCCGACACGGACCCGCCCGGGGCGGGCGGCCCGGGGCGCGGGCCGCCCGGTCCCTCCGCCCGACGGGCTGTCACCTGCCGGTGTACCCCAAGGTGCGATGGGCGAGGGTCGACAGGGCGGAGAGCAGCTCGCTCTCCTCCTGCGCGGTGTGCTCCCGGGCGAACAGCAGATAGCAGTTGCGCTCGCACGCCCACGCCACGACCCGCAACAGCTTCTCGTCCTCGTCCGGGTCCGTGCCGACCAGCCCGCGGGCGCGGTCACGGGCGACCGCCGCGCAGGCCAGCGTGACGCCGTGTTCGATCAGGCCGGCCCAGACGTGCCGGTATCCCGGGTGGGCGGCGAGTTCGATCCCGACGCGGAAGATGTGCCCGTGGTGCCGCCAGTTGTCGAGCAGGGCGTTCAGCGCCTGATGGAGCGCGGTGTCCGCCTCCGCCTGGCCGGCCGCGTCGAGTCCGGTGAAGAGGTGCTCCGTGGCTCGTTCGATCACCGCGTGCACGACGTCTTCCTTGGACCCGAAGTAGAAGTACGCCGCCGACCGGGTGATGCCCGCCTTCCTGGCGATGCTGTCCATGGTCAGCTCCGCCACCGAGGAGTGCCGCAACTGCTCCTCGGCGGCGTCGAGCAGCGCCTGCTCCCGCAGGTCCCCCTTGCTGACCCGGGGGCGGCGCCGGGCCCGGGGCAAGGACTGACCGGTGTCGGCCTGACTGTTCATAACCGCAGAGAGTACGCCCGCAGGCGCGCGGTCCTGCGGTCGGATCCGCGCACGCATACGATTTTTGACGCAGTGTCGAATTTATCTGACACAGTGTTGACCGGGCGGTCCGGTACCGCCACCCTGGTGGAACGGGATGCCGTACGGGTCTCTGCGGGGAGCCGTACGGCACGGCCCGCCCGCGCCCGGGCGCCCGCCGGGTACCGGGGCGGGTGCGGCCGCCCGCGGGGCGTCGCGTCGACGCCCGACCGACCGATGGCAAGGGGGACACATGAAGACGAGGAAGATCGGCGCGGCCGTGACCGTGGCGCTGGCGGCACTGGCCTACGCCGGGGCGCCCGCGGCGGCCGACGGCCATGTACAGCGGTCCGACGGCAGTGCGCGGGTGACCTTCTACTCGACCGGCGAGAAGCTCAAGGTGTGCGACGGCCGCAAGGACGGGCACTCCGCGGTCGCCCGGCTCTACCGCAGCGACACCGGCAAGACCTACTCCGTCTGGCGCCGCACGGGTGTCGGGTGCTCGACGTTCAACTACTCCATGCCCGAGGGCACGGATGTGAAGTACCGCGCCTGTCTCGGCAATTGGAACAACAAGACGTACTGGGGCTGCTCGGTGCGGGTCGACGACGAGGCATGACGCTCCCCCCGCGGCCGGGCTGATCCCGGCTGCGGTCCTTCGGCCGCCCCGGCGCGCGACGACCGGCCGGGGCGGCCGCCGCCGTTACCTCGGCCGGTCATCGCAGTTGAATCCGGCATGAAGAAACGCAGCATGCTCGCCATCGCCTCCCTCGCCGCCGGCTTCGTCGTCGCGGCCGTCACCCCCTCCCACGCGCTGAACGCGCACCCGCTCGGCCCCGACGTGACGGAAGACACTCTCAGCACCCTGGAACAGAGCACCGGCGACGACAGCTTCGCCTTCGCCGTCCAGCCCGGGAACGACCAGCACTGATCCCCTCCGGCCCACCGAGGCGCACACGGCGCCGGTGCCCCGCGGCGACGGGGCGCCGGCGCCGTCGCCGTGTGACCTGAACCGGGCCTGGTTTCCGTGGCAGGGTGGAGCGGGCAAGCCACAGGGGGCCAACGGAAGAGGGGGACCTGTGACCGTCGTCTGGATCAACGGCGCGTTCGGTGCGGGCAAGACGTCCACCGCACGGGAGCTGATCGAACTGATCCCGAACAGCACGTTCTTCGATCCCGAGGTGATCGGCGCGGGGCTCACCCACCTGCTGCCGCCCAAGCGCCTCGCCGAGGTCGGCGACTTCCAGGACCTTCCCATCTGGCGCCGCCTCGTGGTCGACACGGCGGCGGCGCTGCTCGCCGAGCTCGGCGGGACCCTGGTGGTGCCCATGACCCTGCTGCGCCAGGAGTACCGCGACGAGATCTTCGGCGGTCTCGCCGCTCGCCGAATACCCGTACGGCACATTCTCCTGGCCCCGGCTGAAACGATCCTGCGGGAGCGGATAGCCGCCCGGGAGGTCCCGCCGGACCTTCCCGACGGCGCGCTGCGCACACGCCAGTGGTCCTACGACCACATCGAGCCCTACCGGGCCGCCCTCGCCTCCTGGCTGACCGCCGACGCCCACCCGATCGACACCAGCGCCCTCACCCCGCGCGAGACCGCCGCCCGCATTGCCGAGGCCGTCGGCACCGGCGCCGCGCCCGTCTGCGACATCGTGCAGACGCCCGAGCCGACCGCCGAGACCCTCGCCGCCGGCGTCCTCCTCTTCGACGAGCGGGACCGCGTGCTGCTGGTCGACCCCACCTACAAGCCCGGCTGGGAGTTCCCCGGCGGCGTCGTCGAACCCGGCGAGGCGCCCGCCCGCGCCGGCATCCGCGAGGTGGAGGAGGAGACCGGCATCGTCCTGGCGGACGTACCCTCCCTGCTCGTCGTCGACTGGGAGCGGCCCGCGCCGCCCGGCTTCGGCGGGCTGCGCCTGCTCTTCGACGGCGGCCGTCTCGACTCCGCCGAGGCCGGGCGGCTGCTGCTGCCGGGGCCCGAGCTGCGCGGCTGCCGCTTCGTCACCGAGGAGGAGGCCGCCGACCTGCTGCCCCCGGTCCGCTACCAGCGCCTGCGCTGGGCGCTGCGGGCCCGGGAACGGGGAGCCGCGCTCTACCTGGAGGCCGGGGTCCCGGTCGGGTGAGACCGGCGGGCCGCCCCGGCCGCCGCCCGCCGGGCGGGCCGGGAGCGCGCCGGGCCGCCCCCGCGCCGCGGCGCCGCCCGGAGCCGGGAGGCGGCGGGCTTGCGCCCGCACCGGCGGGCACGGCGCGCCGGGGTGCCGCGTGCGGCGGTCAGCTCGCCGCGTAGTTGAGCAGGAACAGAGCCTCCGCCACCGACAGCCGCTCCAGCTCCTTGGGCGAGACGCTCTCGTTCACGGCGTGGATCCGAGCCTCCGGCTCGCTCAGGCCGATCAGAAGGATCTCCGCCTCCGGGTACAGGGTGGCGAGGGTGTTGCACAGCGGGATGGAGCCGCCCTGGCCGGCGTACTGCATCTCCTGGCCGGGGTAGGCCACCGCCATCGCCTCGGCCATCGCCTTGTACGCCGGGCTGGAGGTGTCGGCGCGGAACGCCTGGCCCTGGCCGATCTGCTCGACGCGGACCCGCGCACCCCACGGCGTGTGCGCCTCCAGGTGCGCCGCGAGGAGACCGGTCGCCTCGGCGGCGTCCACACCCGGCGGCACCCGCAGGCTGACCAGCGCCCGGGCGCTCGCCTGCACCGACGGGGTGGCGCCGACGACCGGCGGGCAGTCGATCCCGAGCACCGTGACGGCCGGGCGCGCCCAGATCCGGTCGGCGACCGTGCCGGAGCCGATCAGCTCCACCCCGTCCAGCACCTTGGCGTCCTGGCGGAACTGCTCCTCGTCGTACTGCAGGCCCTCCCACCGCGCGTCCGCGGCGAGCCCGTCGACGGTCGTCGTGCCGTCCTCGGCGCGCAGCGAGTCCAGTACGCGGATCAGGGCGGCCAGCGCGTCGGGGGCGGCGCCGCCGAACTGGCCCGAGTGCAGGTTGCCCGCCAGGGTGTCGACCTGCACGCGGACGAGGGTCATGCCGCGCAGGGTGGAGGTGACCGTGGGCAGACCGGCCCGGAAGTTGCCCGCGTCGCCGATGACGACGGTGTCGGCCGCCAGCAGCTCGGGGTGCTCCTCGGCGTACCGCTCCAGGCCGCCCGTGCCCTGCTCCTCCGATCCCTCGGCGATCACCTTGACGTGCACCGGGACGCCGCCGTTCGCCTTCAGCGCCCGCAGCGCCAGCAGGTGCATGATCACGCCGCCCTTGCAGTCGGCGGCCCCGCGTCCGTACCAGCGGCCGTCGCGCTCGGTCAGCTCGAAGGGCGGGGTGTCCCAGCCGGCCTCGTCGAGCGGGGGCTGCACGTCGTAGTGGGCGTAGAGCAGCACCGTCTTCGCGCCCTCGGGGCCGGGCAGGTAGCCGTACACCGACTGCGTGCCGTCCGGGGTGTCCAGCAGCGCCACGTCCTGGAAGCCCTCGGCGCGCAGCGCGTCGGCGATCCAGTTCGCGGCGGCCTCGCTCTCGCTCCTCGGGAACTGGTCGAAGTCCGCCACCGACTTGAAGGCCACCAGCTCGGCGAGCTCCTCCTTCGCCCTGGGCATCAGCGAGGCGACGGTCCCGGTGACCGGATGCGACGACATGGGCACGCTCCTTGTGGTGCGACGTTGTACCGGTGATCGATCCTCGCACAGCGGTCAGCGGCCCCTCGTACGGCGGCCGGGCCCCCGGGCGCGGTGACCGGCGGGCACGCCGCCCGGCGGCGGCGCCCGGCCCCGTGAGCGGCCCGTCCGCCGCCTCGCGCGCGGCGGCCGCGGATCCTCGCGCCGAGGCCCGCGGCGATGCCGCCGTAGGATGCGGGGGACAGGAGCGGCATGCGGCTGGATCGGAGCGGTAGACCATCGTGAGCAGCGAGAACTCTTCGGCGGAGGACGCGCGGCAGGTGTGGGACGTCGTGGTGGTGGGGGCGGGACCCGCGGGGGCCTCGGCCGCCTACGCGGCGGCGGTCGCCGGGCGGCGCGTGCTGTTGCTGGAGAAGGCGGAGCTGCCCCGCTACAAGACGTGCGGCGGCGGCATCATCGGCCCCTCGCGCGACGCCCTGCCGCCCGGCTTCGAACTGCCCTTCAAGGACCGCGTGCACGCCGTCACCTTTTCCCACAACGGGCGCTTCACGCGGACGCGCCGCTCCCGGCAGATGCTCTTCGGGCTGATCAACCGGCCCGAGTTCGACCAGCAGCTCGTCGAGCACGCCCAGAAGGCGGGCGCCGAGCTGCGCACCGGCGTGACCGTTTCGCGGGTCGAGCAGCACGGGTCGGCCGTGCCGGACCGGCGCACGGTCGCCGTCGTCCTGCAGGGCGGCGAGACCGTGCTCGCGCGGGCCGTCGTCGGCGCCGACGGCAGCGCCAGCCGCATAGGAGCGCACGTCGGGGTCAAGCTCGACCAGGTCGACCTGGGGCTGGAGGCCGAGATCCCGGTGCCGGAGACGGTCGCCCAGGACTGGAAGGGGCGGGTCCTCATCGACTGGGGTCCCCTGCCCGGCAGTTACGGCTGGGTCTTCCCCAAGGGCGACACGCTGACGGTCGGCGTGATCTCCGCCCGCGGCGAGGGCGCCGCGACCAAGCGGTATTTGGAGGACTTCATCGGCCGGCTCGGCCTGGCCGGTTTCGAGCCCAGCATCTCCTC
Organism: Streptomyces harenosi; assembly: GCF_011008945.1. GTDB lineage: Bacteria > Actinomycetota > Actinomycetes > Streptomycetales > Streptomycetaceae > Streptomyces > Streptomyces harenosi. The sequence continues at coordinate 2,170 of NZ_WYCT01000033.1, read as the reverse complement.
CGGCCATCTCACCCGCTGCCGCGCCGAGGACTCACCGCTCTCGCGCGGCCGGGTCCTGGTGTGCGGGGACGCGGCGGGGCTCCTGGAGCCGTGGACCCGCGAGGGCATCTCGTTCGCGCTGCGGTCGGGGCGGCTCGCGGGGGAGTGGGCGGTGCGGATCGCCGAGGCGCACGACGCCGTGGACACGCGCCGGCAGGCACTGAACTACGCCTTCGCCGTCAAGGCCGGCCTAGGCGTGGAGATGAGCGTCGGCAAGCGCATGCTCGCCGTCTTCGCACGGCGTCCGGGCGTCTTCCACGCGGCGCTGACCGGGTTCCGGCCGGCCTGGCGGGCGTTCAAGGACATCACGCAGGGCTCGTCGTCGCTGGGCGAGCTGGTCCGCGGCCACCCGATGGCCCAGCGCGCCCTGAACGCGCTGGACCGCCGGTCGGCCGACGAACCGGCCGGCTCCTGACGGCTGCCGCGGCCCGGCTCACCGCGACGGGCCGCGGGGCACCGGCGTCTCACGCCACGGGAGCCGGGAGCGCCGGCAGCAGCGCCGCGTCCTGCCGCGGGACGCGGGCGTGCGGGGACCGCAGCCCCGGCCCGGTCCGCGCCCAGCGCCTCGGCGAGTGGCCGCCGGGCCGCTTCGTAGGCGGCGAGCGCGTCGCCCTCCGGCGCCGCGGGGGGCGGCGACACGGCCCGGGCGGTCGGCGAGGGCATCCGGCGCAGTGCCCCGCTGATCTCCGCCGCGGCCGGAATCCGGCGCTGTCGTTCCTGTCGTACGCCGCCTCTGACGATCCTCGTCGACGCGACCCTCGTCCGGGCGGTGGTGCTGCCGGTGTCGATGCGGCCGGCGGGCCGCGCGAACGGGTGGGCGCCGCGCCCGCTGCGCCGTTTCCGGGTGAGGAGGCGGCGGGGACGTCACCGGGCGACGCCCGCCGCGGGAGGGCGGGTCGAGCGCCGCGCCCGGCGCGGCGGCCCCGCCTGCCGGGACCGGGCCCGGCCCCTGCTGCCCGCCTACCCGCCGGTGCCGGTACGGCCGGGCCGCGCCGACCGCCCGAAGCGGACCAGCACATGGACGACCCGGGCGATGAACACGACGGCCGCCGCCGTCGCCCCGGTTCCGACCAGCGCGCCGTGCGCGCCGTCCGGCAGGCCGAAGACGTACGCCGGTCCCGCCACGGCCCCGAAGAGCACGGCGGCGGCGAAGGCCGCGCTGCACAGCGCGTACCCGATCTCGACGGTGATCGCGTCCCGTTCGGCCTGCGTCCGCCGTCCTCCGTGGCCCCCCATGAGCGTGAGTGTCACAGGAGAGAGCGCGGCGGGCAAGCAGCCGCCGGTCCGGCCCGGTGCGCGGGGGCGCCTCGTGAGCGGCTGAGACCGGGGCCCCGCTCGGCGGCCGGGTCAGATCGCGGAGGTCTCCCGCCACAGCGTGGCGACGGAGGCGTCCCCGGTCACGTCCGGGTAGGGCTGACGGTTCCACAGGGACAGATACAGCCGCGCGGCGGGACCGGCGATCTCGCAGTCGGCGTCCGCCGTCCCGTTCCGCTCGGTGGCGGGCGGCTCCTCCGTCAGCCGTACGGTCCATACGGCGCCGTCCACGTCCGTCGCCCGCACCCGCAGCACGCGCGGCTTGTCGCTGCGGACCCTGCTCTTGTGCCGGGCGTGGAAGCCGCGCAGCAACTCGTCGATGCCGTCCGCGGCGAAACCGGGGGTTATGCCGCCCGGTGTGCCGCCGCGGGCGGACTCGGCGTCGAAGCGGTGCACGGTCGTCTCGTGCGCCTGCCGCCGGGCCCAGAAGGCCAGCGGCGAGGGGGCGGGCAGGAAGTGCCAGCACTCCAGGCCGGGCGGGGCGGCGGCGAGGCTGTCCACGAGACGGCGGTGTCCTTCCCGGTACCAGGCCAGGAGGCCGGGGCCGTCGAGCTCCGGCGGGTCGCCCAGGGGCCGGGCGGCGGTGTGCCGTTCGGCGACGAACCCCGTCGCCCAGCGGTGCACCGCCCCCGTGTGCCGCAGCAGGTCCCGCACCCGCCAGCCGGGGCAGGTCGGCACCTCCGCGTCGACCCCGGCGGTCTCCGCGGCTTCGGCGAGCAACCGGCCCTCCCGGTCGAGGACTTCGACGTACGTGACAGTCTCCATGACAGGCAGTCTGCACGATGGAGTGCGGTCCAGGGGATGGGCGGTCGGGGGC
>NZ_WYCT01000339.1 GCF_011008945.1 Streptomyces harenosi | reverse complement strand
GTGGAAGACGGCATACGATTTTAGCGAGTGTCTCGTGGGCTCGTAGATGTGTATAAGGGACGCGACCGGGCTCAGCCGGCCGCGGCCGGGGCGGTGGTGAGGGCGGCGAGCGGCAGGTCCAGGCGTACCTCGGTGCCCCTGGCGTGGCCGCCCGGACCGATGTGCAGGCGGGCCCCCACCGAGGCCGCCCGCTCGACCATGCCGACCAGCCCGAAGTGGCCGGTCTTGCGCAGTTGTTCGAGGGTGGTGTCGGCGGGCAGGCCGCGGCCGTCGTCGTACACGCTGATGCGCAGCAGGTCGCCGTGGACGCCCGCCCGCACCTCGACGCGGGTCGGCGCCCCGTGGCGGTGGGCGTTCTCCATGGCCTCCGAGGCGATGGTGAGGAGCTGGCGGGCCACGGCGGGCGGGACGGGGGTCAGGCGGGCGCCGTCGTCCCCGGTCGGCCGGTAGGTGGCGCGCAGGCCGGTGCGGGCGGCGAAGTCACGGGTGCGCGCCGCCAGTTCCGCCAGCAGGTCGGCGGCGTGGTCCGGGTCCGCCTCGCGGCGCAGGTCGGCCAGGAGTTCGCGGGATTCGGCGGCGGCCCGGCGGGCCGAGCGGGCCACCAGTTCCGCCTGTCGCCGGACCAGGGCCGCGTCCATCCGTTCCGCGCCCGCCGAGGCGGCGAGCCCGTCGGCCGCCAGGGCCACGCCGTGCAGGGTCTTGGCGACGGAGTCGTGCAGTTCGCGGGCGAGGCGGGCCCGTTCGGCGCCGACCGCCTCGGCGACGGCCAGGCGGGCCCGCACGGTGGTCAGGGCGCGGGTGGCCGCGCCGAAGCGGAACATCAGGTTGCGCAGGCGGGAGCCGACCGCTCCGGCGATGACGCACAGGCCCGGCAGGAGCAGCGACTCCGCGGGGCCGGGCCGCGGGTCCGGCAGCGCCGCGTGGACCAGCAGGAGGATCAGCCCCTGGAGCGAGGCGAAGACGGCCGCCCCGCGCCAGCCGTAGACCAGGCCGGCCAGGAGCGGGGTGCAGACGCTGACGTAGGCGAGCGTGGTGTCCGGGCCCGCCGAGACCAGCAGCAGCGCCCCGAAGAGGGTGTCGAGCGCCAGCAGGCTGGGGTGGCGCAGCAGGAGGGGGCCGAAGCGCTCCCAGTCCCGGAAGAGGACGTAGGAGCCCATGAAGGTGACGACCACCGCGGCGCCGACCAGGCGGACGCCCAGACCGGGGCCGGCGTTGAGCAGGGCGGAGGGGGCCGCCAGGGCGATCATGGCGAGGCGGAAGCCGAAGACCTGCCGGCACATGGCCTGCAGGGCGTTGATCTGGATGGGCAGGGCGGGCTCGTCCGTGCGGCCGTCCCCCGCCGCCTGCCCGGTGGGCCCGTGCGTGCCCGGCGGGTCCGGTGCGTGCCCGGGCGCGGCCGGGCCGGCGGGCGGGGTGGTGATCTGCGGTGCCCCGTCCGGCGCGTCTGCCGTCGGCATGGTCCTCACCCGCCCCTTCACTCCCCTGTGATCGTCCCGAAGTCCGTGCCGGAGCCGAGGATCAGGCCGGCGCCGAGCAGGAGCATCGTGGCCGGGACCATGAAGGTCGTGATCATCATGGTGGCCTTGGGCACGGCGCGGGCCGCCTTGCGGCGGGCGTTCTGCGCGTCGGTGCGCCGCATGTCCCGGGCCAAGGACACCAGCGTGTCGACGATGGGGGCGCCGAGTTCCTCGCCCTGTTGCAGGGCGGTCACGAACATGGCGACCTGCTCGGAGTCGTTGCGGCGGCGCAGTTCCGCGAAGGCCTGGCGGCGGCTCATGCCGAGGTCCATCTGGCGCAGGGTGATGCGCAGTTCGTCCGCCCAGGGGCCCTCGTAGCGGGTGGCGACGCGGTCGAGGGCCTGGCGGAAGCCGAGGCCGGCGCTGACCACGACCGCCAGGACGTCGAGGAAGTCCGGGAGGGTCCGCTCGATGACGTCCTTGCGGACCCGGATCGCCGCCCAGATGCCGACCTCCGTCCAGAACGCGCCGAAGGCCAGCAGGAGCAGGGCGACCAGGAACTGGCCGCGCAGCAGGAAGACCAGGAAGCCGAGGGCGCCGAGGAAGCCGTAGACGGCGCGGCGGGCGGCGTACCGGTCGATGGTCAGGCCGCCGGGGTTGCCCGCCAGGTCGATCTTCCGGCGGTACCGGGCCACCAGGCCGGGGCCCATCAGGCGCAGCACGGCGGGCGCGTACCGCATGCCCATGCGGTCGATCAGCGAGTCGACGGCGCCGGTGCGGGTGGCGCCGACCTCCAGGGCGAGGGCGAGGTCGGCGGGGAGCCGGGCTTCGGCGCGGTACATGCGGATGCCGGCGAAGACGCCCCAGACGCCGAGGCCCATGAGGGTGGCGAGCAGCAGTGCCATGCGGGTGTGCCTCCTCGGCCGGTCAGACGTCGATGCGGGACAGGCGGCGGATGAGGACGAAGCCGATGGCGTACAGCGCGAAGGCGACGATCACCGCGGCCTGGCCGGCGGGCGAGCCGGTCATGCGTTCGAGGGCACCGTCCTTCACCCCGTTCATCAGGAACAGCGAGCCGACGCCGAGGACGGGGACGGCGTACGAGGTCAGGCTGACCTGGGCGAGCTGGGTGCGGACCTCGCGCCGGGTCTCCTTGCGCTCCTCCAGGGTCTCGGTCAGGTTGCGCAGCGCGCCGACCACCTGGCCGCCCGCCCGGTTGGACAGCACCAGGGTGGTGACGAGGACGACCAGTTCGCGGGAGGGGAGGCGGTCGGCGAGTTCGCCGAGGGCGTCGTCCATGGAGGCGCCGACGGCGAGCTGGGCGGCCACCTTGCCGAGCTCCTCACCGGCCGGGGCCTCCAGTTCCTCCGCGGCCATGGAGATCGCCGTGCGCAGCGCGAGGCCGGCCTGGGTGGCGTTGGCCAGGATGCGGGCGAGTTCGGGGAGCTGGTTGATGAACTTTTCGATGCGTTTCTGCCGCTGCCAGTCGAGGAACTGCGCCGCCGCCCACACCCCCAGCAGCCCGGCGATGGGGCCGAAGAAGGGGGCCAGGGCGGCCTGGCCGACCAGCCACAGGCCGGCGACCGCGGCGAGGATGCAGACGGAGAACTCGCCGGGGGTGATGTCGAGGCCGGTCGCCGCCAGCCGCAGCTCCAGTTTCCGGCCCGCCTTGGTGCGGCGCAGGCGGCGGTCCAGATCGGCGAAGCGGCGCCGGCGGCCGGCGGCCGGGGCCTGCCCGGTGGCCGCCAGCCGGTCCACCAGGGCCTGGCGCTGCGCCTTGCCCGTGGCGTAGGAGTGCACGCCCAGCACGGCCAGGACGCAGGTCAGCAAAGTGATGCCGGTGGTGAGCGGGACGAGGGTGTGCAGATCCATGGGGCGGTTCCTACCTACCTGGCTTCTCGGGTGGCGAGCTGGTCCGCGGTCCGGGCGACGCCGAAAGCCGGCGGGACGGGCTGTCCGGCCATGTAGAGGCGGTCGGCGGTGCGGCGCGGCAGCGGGTAGTGCTCGTAGGCGCCGTGGACGCGGCCGTCGGCGGTCATCGGGCGGGCGTGGAAGCGGGCGACCGTGGCGAGGCGGTACGGCTCGCCGCCGTGGCTGTCGAGCAGGGCGACCTCGGTGATGCGGCGGGCCCCGTCGGTGAAGCGGGTGAGCTGGACGAGGACGTCGACGGCGCTGTTGATCTGGTCGTGCAGGGCGGCGAAGGGGATCTCCACGTCGGACATGGAGGCCAGGGTCTGCAACCGGGTCAGGGCGTCCTCGGCGCTGTTGGCGTGGACGGTGGCGAGGGAGCCGTCGTGGCCGGTCGACATCGCCTGGAGCATGTCGAGGGACTCGCCGCCGCGGACCTCGCCGACGACGATGCGGTCCGGGCGCATGCGCAGGGAGTTGCGGACCAGGTCGCGGATGGTGATGCGGCCCTTGCCCTCCACGTTCGCGGGCCGGGACTCCAGCCGGATCACGTGCGCCTGCTGGAGCTGGAGCTCGGCGGAGTCCTCGATGGTGATGATGCGCTCGTGCGCCGGGATCAGGCCGGACAGGGCGTTGAGGAGCGTGGTCTTCCCGGTGCCGGTCGCACCGGAGACGATGATGTTGAAGCGGGCCTGCACCAGCCCCGCCAGCAGGTACAGCATCGGCTCGTCGAGCGAGCCGAGCCCGATGAGCTCCTGGAGGGTGAAGGAGCGCGGGAAGCGGCGGATGGTGAGGACGGCGCCGGTCAGGGACAGCGGCGGGATGATGACGTTGACGCGTTCGCCGGAGGGCAGGCGGGCGTCGACCATCGGGTTGGACTCGTCCACGCGGCGGTTGACCGTGGAGACGATCCGTTCGATGGTCTGCATCAACTGGTCGTGGGAGGCGAAGCGGAGCGGGAGCTGCTCGACCCGGCCGCCGCGCTCGACGAAGATCGCGTCGGGGCCGTTCACCATGATCTCCGTGATGGAGGCGTCCTCGAGCAGCGGCTCCAGGATGCCGAGGCCGAGCGCCTCGTCGACGACCCGGCGGATCAACTGGGAGCGCTCCACGGTCGACAGCACCGGGCCCTCACGGCTGATGATGTGCCCGAGCACCCGCTCCAGGCGCGCCCTGCGCTCGGCCGCGGCGAGCGAGCTCATCTCCGCGAGGTCGATCTCCTCCAGCAGCTTGGACCGGTAGGAGGCGACCAGATGACCGTCCTCGCCCCGGCCCCCGGCGTGCTCCTCGGGGGTGTGGATGCGTGCGCGCAGGCTCATGGTCCGGTGCTCCTCGCTCCTTGTCCGCGTGGGTCGTTCAGTGGTCGAGCGGCATGGTCGCGGTCCTGGTCGCGTCCCCGAAGTCCCAGCCGGGCACGATCGAGGGAATGTCGACGGTGGCGGTGACCGTCACCTCCTTGCCGCCGTACGACGGCGGGCAGTCGGTGCCGTCTGCCAGCCAGCCGCTGACGGCCGAGGCGCAGGCGTCCTGGGCGCTTCCCTGGAGGGAGGCGCTGCGCGCGCCGGCCCGGGCCGCCGTGCCCGCCTGCTGGGCGGTGTAGGCGATCAGGCCGAGCTGTACGGCGGCCATGGCGACGATGATCAGGACGGGCAGGAAGCCGAGGTACTCCAGGGCGGCCTGTCCCCGGTCGCCGCCCGGCCGCCGGGAGCGCCCGGGCCGGGCCCGGCCGTGCGGCGTCCCGGCCCGCGGCCGCGCGGCCCCGGCCGGCCGCCCGTCCGTGTGCCCTGCCCTCGCGATCCCCCGTGCCGTGCGCCGTGCCGTCGCCGTCCGCCCTGCCGTCGCCGTCCGCCGTTGCGTACGCATCTCAGTCCTTCTCCTCCTCGACCGCCCCCGCGTGCCCGTGCACGTCGAACGGGAGCCCGAACGCGCCGGGGAAGAGGAGCGGGACCCGCAGGTCGACGTCGGCGGTGACGTACCCGCCGGCGGTGCCGCAGGAGACGGTCGCGCCGCCCTGCCAGGCGTCCGGCAGTTTCTCCAGGCCGGCCTGGTGGCAGGCGTCCTGGCGCTCCCCCGGCGCCGCCGCGGTCGCCGCCCGTACGGCCTCGTCCGCGGCGTTCCCGGCGAGCGTGAAGGTGTACCCGGCGAGCACGAGCTGCCAGAGCACCACCAGCGTCAGGATGATCGTCGGCGTCATGCCGAGGAACTCGACGGTGACCTGGCCGGCGTCCCGCCGCTCCCGGGCCGGGGCGGTCCTCGCGGCCGTACGCGTCCTCATCCGCCCGCCTCCCTGCGGCGCCGGAAGCCCACCGCCACCCGCTCCCCGCGCGGCCGGCCCGCCCGGTGGGCGCCCTCCGGGGCCCGTACCAGCCCCAGTTCGCCGGCGAGCGTCCACAGCGCCTGCTTCACCGTGCTCCTGGCGTCCAGCTCGTGGACGCGGCCGGCGTCCACCGCGCTCTGGAGCTCCTTGTAGTGGGCGGGGACGGTGGTGGCGGCGACCGCCGTGCCGGTGATCCGCTGGATCAGGGGCGGCTGGATCTCCGCGTTCCTGCCGTGGCGGTTGACGACGACGGTCGTCTCCTCCGCCTTGCGGATCTGCAGCCGGTCCCACATCCGCACCACGCGCTTGGCGCCGCGGACGGCGACCACGTCCGGGGTGGTGACCAGCAGCGCCCGGTCGGCCATCTCCACGGCCGCCGCCCCGGCACCGCTGAGCTGGGCGCCGCAGTCGACGACGACCACGTCGTAGCGGGAGCGCAGGGCGCTGACGATCTGGCGGGCGGCGCGGTCGGTGACGTCCTCGCCGCGCTCCCCCTCGCCGGGCGCCAGGAGCAGGGCGAGGCCGGTGTCGTGGCGGTAGACGGCGTCGGCCAGGACGCGGGGGGAGATGTCGCTGATGGCGGCCAGGTCGACGACCGAGCGGCGGAACTGGACGTCCAGGAAGGAGGCGATGTCCCCGGTCTGGAGGTCCATGTCGACCAGGGCCGTGCCGCGGCCGGAGGCCTGCGCGGCGAGGGCGAGCTGGATGGCGGTCAGGGTCGCCCCGACCCCGCCCTTTGCGCCGCTGACGGTGACGACGGTCCCGCCGGCGCCGGTGAACACGTCCCCGCCGGCGCCCAGGTGCCGCCGTACGCCCACCGACCACTGGGCCACCGCCTGGACGCGGCTGGCCAGTTCCTCGTAGCCGAGGGGGAGGGCGACCAGGCCGCGGGCGCCGTAGTCCATGGCGGCCTGGAACAGCCCGGGGCCGGCGTCGGAGGTGACGAGGATGACGCCGACCGCGGGAAAGCGCAGGGCGACGTCGCGGATCAGCTCCAGGGCGGGTACCGGGCCGATCCGCTCGTGGACGATCACGACCTCGGGAAGTTCGTCGACCGACTCGGCGGCCAGGCGGGCGAGGGTGTCGACGAGCTGGGTGGAGTCGGCCACCGGTGCCACCGGCTCGGCGTCCGGCAACTGGCTGAGCAGGGTGGTGAGGGACCGGACCGCGTCCGCGTCGCCGACCGCCGGGAGGATCCTCGTGGGCATGCGGGCCTCTCACTTGTCCTTCGCGAGTTCGTACGTCCGGTCCTCGTCCGGGACGGTGGTGTCACCGCCGGGCGCGACCAGCGCGAGGCGGACCCGCTGGGCGAACGACTCGGCGTAGGTGATGCGCTGGGCGTCGATGGCGGACAGGGCGAAGGTGATGGGGACGGCGTCGGTGGGCTGCCGGGTCCGGCTCTTCTCGTCGGGCTCCAGCGCGGTGATCTTCCCGATGGCGAGCACCTTGGCGCCGGTCACGATGATCTTCGACTGGTCGGGGGCGCCCTCGCGCTCCCCCTCGAAGGTGGCGTACACGTTGACGGTCGAGCCCGGCGTGATCTTGCCCGCCACCCCGGTCGCCGCGTCGACCATGATGGCGACCTCCTGCTGGCCGGGCCGGAGAGCGGGCTGGTCGACGATCATGTCGCTCTGGAGGAGGGAGCCCTCCTTGAGGGTGGTCACGGCGATCTTGCCCTGGATCCGGCGGAGATCGGTGACCGCGGTCTTCGGCAGCCAGCGCTCCGGCATCTCGGTCTTCTCGAACTGGCTCGCGCTGAGCTGCGTGTACGGCTTCACGTCCGCTTTCAGCCGGTAGGCGGTGACCTCGGGCCCGACCTTGGACTTCACGTCGTTGATGACGGACAGCACGCCGGCGAAGGCACCGAGGGCGCACAGGACCGACAGGATCAGCAGGATCACGCCGCGGCGCTGACGGGAGTTCATGAGCCGTGCAACCTCGTTGGGGGTGTGGGGCGAGCGGGGTCGGATCTGTCTCTAATACACATCT
>NZ_WYCT01000338.1 GCF_011008945.1 Streptomyces harenosi | reverse complement strand
GCCCCATGAGCACCCCCGCCGCCGACGGCTTCCGCATGCCCCCCGAGTGGGCCCCGCACGAGCGCACCTGGATGGCCTGGCCCAGCCCCAACCCCACCTTCGACGACCCCGACGACCTCGCCGCCTCCCGCGCCGCCTGGGCGTCGGTCGCCCGCGCGATCCGGCGCTTCGAACCGGTCACCGTGGTGTGCGGCCCCGGCCAGTCGGAGCAGGCCCGCGCCCTGCTCGGCCCGGACGTCGACACCGTCGAACACGACCTCGACGACGCCTGGATGCGCGACATCGGCCCCACGTTCGTCACCGACGGCCGGGAACTGGCCGCCGTGGACTGGACCTTCAACGGCTGGGGCGCCCAGGAGTGGGCCCGCTGGGACCACGACGCGAGGATCGGCGCCCATGTCGCCGGCCTCGCGGGCGCCCGTACCTACGCCTCCCGCCTGGTCAACGAGGGCGGCGGCTTCCACGTCGACGGCGAGGGCACGGTCCTGCTCACCGAGACCGTGCAGCTCGGCCCCGAGCGCAACCCGGGCTGGACCAGGGAGCAGGTCGAGGCGGAGATCCACGCCCACCTGGGCACCACCAAGGCGATCTGGCTGCCGCGCGGCCTGACCGCCGACTACCCCCCGTACGGCTACGGCACCCTCGGCCACGTCGACATCGTCGCCGCCTTCGCCCGCCCCGGCGTCGTCGTCGCCCACCACCAGCCGGACCCGGCCCACCCCGACCATGAGGTGACCAAGGAGGCCATCGCCCTCCTGAGGTCCGCCACCGACGCCCGGGGCCGCCGCCTGGAGGTCGTCGAGGTCCCGGCCCCCACCGTCCTGGAGGCCGACGGCCACTGGGCCGACTACTCCTACATCAACCACTACCTCTGCAACGGCGGCGTCGTCCTGTGCGCCTTCGACGACCCGCGCGACGAGGTCGCGGCCGACATCCTCCGGCGGCTCCACCCGGGGCGGACCGTCACTCCGGTCGACGCGCGTACGATCTTCGCCGGTGGTGGAGGCATCCACTGCATCACCCAGCAGCAGCCGAAGATCTAGGAGCCGCAGATGGCCGGTGCGGCACGGCCGCGCAGGAACGCGCCACCGCGCGAGCAGGTCCTCGCCGCCGCCATGGAGATGATCGCCGAACGCGGCCTGGAGAAGCTCACCATGGCGGCGCTGGGCCGCGAGGTCGGCATGAGCAGCGGCCACCTGCTCTACTACTTCCACTCCAAGGACGAACTGCTGCTCCAGGCTCTGGAATGGAGCGAGGGCCGCCTCGGCGCCGAGCGCGGCCGGCTCCTGACCCGCCCGGGCATGGCCCGCGAACGCCTCGACGCCTACGTCGACCTGTACGTCCCCGACGGCCACCGCGATCCGCACTGGACGCTGTGGCTGGAGGTGTGGAACCGCTCGCAGAACGCCGACGGCGACGCCCGCGACCGCCAGGCCGCCATCGAGGGCGCCTGGCACCGCGATCTGGTCGCCCTGCTCGCCGAGGGCGTCTCGCGCGGGGAGTTCCGCGCGGTCGACCCCGACCGCTGTGCGACCCGCCTGCGGGCCCTGCTGGACGGCTTCGCCATCCACGTCGCGATCGGGCTGCGGGGGACGGGCCGGGCCGCTGTGCTCGGCCACGTACGGGAGTTCCTGGACGAGTTGCTGGGCACGGGCGGCTGACCCGCCGGGAGGGGCGGGCACCGCGCGAGGCCGCTTGCCGGCCGCCGCGGCGCGGCACCGGACGGGGGAGGCGGCCGCGACCGGCCGTCACCTGCGGTGACGCCTCCCTCACCCACCGAAGGTGCTCGCATCCTGAGACGGCCGGTGAACGCGGGGGCCGCTTGTGCCAGACTGCCCCCGTGCTCTCGTTCGCCATGATTATTGGCAGCAGGCGCGCCGGTCCGCAGTGACCGCCACGTACGACCAGGTACGGGCGGACACCGTCGTCCTCGACCCGCGCGCAGACCTCTCGCACCCGCGAGAGGTTTTTCGTTTTCCTGGCCCACCTCCAGCCGGGAAGGGAGCGCGCGGGATCATAGGGGCGGTGGAGCCGGTCATTCCGGTAGACCGAGATCCCAAACAGGAGCCTTGAAGATCATGACCGCAAGCAGCGAGCTCGACGATTCGTTCCACGTCTTCGACACCACGCTGCGCGACGGCGCGCAGCGCGAGGGCATCAACCTCACCGTCGCGGACAAGCTGGCCATCGCACGGCACCTGGACGACTTCGGCGTGGGCTTCATCGAGGGCGGCTGGCCCGGCGCCAACCCGCGGGACACGGAGTTCTTCGCCCGTGCCCGGCAGGAGATCGAGTTCCGGCACGCCCAGCTCGTGGCCTTCGGCTCCACCCGCCGCGCCGGCACCACCGCCGCCGAGGACCCGCAGGTCAAGGCGTTGCTGGAGTCCGGCGCCCCGGTGATCACGCTGGTCGCCAAGTCCCACGACCGGCACGTCGAACTCGCGCTGCGCACCACCCTGGACGAGAACCTGGAGATGGTCCGCGACACCGTCTCCTTCCTGCGGTCGCAGGGCCGCCGCGTCTTCGTCGACTGCGAGCACTTCTTCGACGGCTACCGCGCCAACCCCGAGTACGCCAAGGCGGTCGTCCGCGCGGCGGCGGAGGCGGGCGCGGACGTCGTCGTCCTGTGCGACACCAACGGCGGGATGCTCCCGGCGCAGATCCACGCCGTGGTCTCCACGGTCCTCGCCGACACCGGCGCCCGCCTCGGCATCCACGCCCAGGACGACACCGGGTGCGCCGTCGCCAACACCCTCGCCGCGGTCGACGCGGGCGCCACCCACGTCCAGTGCACCGCGAACGGCTACGGCGAGCGCGTGGGCAACGCCAACCTCTTCCCGGTGGTGGCCGCGCTGGAGCTGAAGTACGGCAAGAAGGTCCTGCCCGAGGGGCGGCTGCGCGAGACGACCCGCATCTCGCACGCCATCGCCGAGGTCGTGAACCTCACCCCCTCCACCCACCAGCCCTACGTGGGCGTCTCCGCCTTCGCCCACAAGGCCGGCCTGCACGCCTCCGCCATCAAGGTCGACCCCGACCTGTACCAGCACATCGACCCCGAGCTGGTCGGCAACACCATGCGGATGCTGGTGTCCGACATGGCCGGCCGCGCCTCGATCGAGCTGAAGGGCAAGGAGCTCGGCATCGACCTCGGCGGGGACCGGGAACTGGTCGGCCGGGTCGTGGAGCGGGTCAAGGAGCGCGAACTCAAGGGCTACACGTACGAGGCGGCCGACGCCAGCTTCGAGCTGCTGCTGCGCACCGAGGCCGAGGGCCGGCCGCTGGAGTACTTCCAGGTGGAGTCCTGGCGCGCGATCGTCGAGGACCGCCCCGACGGCACCCACGCCAACGAGGCCACCGTCAAGCTGTGGGCCAAGGGCGAGCGCATCGTCGCCACGGCCGAGGGCAACGGCCCGGTCAACGCCCTGGACCGCGCCCTGCGCGTCGCCCTGGAGAAGATCTACCCGCAGCTCGCCCGGCTGGAGCTGGTCGACTACAAGGTCCGCATCCTGGAGGGCAAGCACGGTACCCAGTCCACGACCCGGGTCCTCATCTCCACCTCCGACGGGCAGGGGGAGTGGGCCACGGTGGGTGTCGGGGACAACGTCATCGCCGCCTCCTGGCAGGCCCTGGAGGACGCCTACACCTACGGGCTGCTGCGGGCCGGGGTGGCGCCGGCGCGGTAGGCGTCCCGGCCGGCCGCGGGCGCCGTGCCCCACCCGCGGGGCGGCGCCCGCGGCCGGGCACCCCGGGGGACGGTGAGGTTCATGGGAGGGAGGTGACCTGTTCGGGTGGTTTTCGGGTAGTTTCTAGGTATGAAGGCCGCCACAGCCACCCGAGGCCCGACCGGACTGCTGATCGCCCTGACGATCGCCGTCCTGACCGCCGTGGCCGCCCTGGCCGCTCCGTCCGCGGGCGCCGCCCCGCCGCGCGCCGCCACGGCCACCAGCGTCTCGGCCATCGCCGAGGCCCTGCGCGAGCGGCCGGTCTACGTCGATCCGGCCGCCTCCGCGCTGCTGTCGGAGGGCGAGGCGCAGGCCCTGGCCGACAAGATCGAGGACGCGGACAAGCCGCTGTTCGTGGCGGTGCTCCCGGCCGACTACCCCACCGAGAACCTCTTCACCGAGCTGCGCACGGCGACCGGCGTCACCGGCCTGTACGCGATCCGGCTCGGCGACCGCTTCGACGCCCGCGCCGACTCCTCGGTGCTGCCGCGCGCGGCCGTGGGCAACCTCGTCGGCAGCGTGCAGGGCGAGGACGCGCGCACCCAGCTCGACGACTTCACCGACCGGGCCCTGGCCAACATGGGCGGGGCGGCGCCGAACGGCTGGGACGAGGGGCCGGGCGGCGGCGTCTCCACCACCGCGCTGATCACCGCGGGCGCCGTGCTCGTCGCCGGCGGCGCGGGCGTGTACACGCTCAGCCGCCGCACCCGGCGCCGCCGCGAGCAGGAGCAGCGGGCCGCGCTGGAACGGCTGCGGGTCGTCGTCGACGAGGACATCACCGCCTTCGGCGAGGAGCTGGACCGGCTGGACTTCCATCCGGCCGAGGCGGGCGCCGACGACGCGATGCGCGCGGACTACGCACGCGCCCTGGACGCCTACGAACAGGCCAAGACCTACATGGCCGACGCCCGCAGGCCCGAGGACGTCCGGGCCGTCACCCAGGCCCTGGAGGACGGCCGCTTCTCGCTCGCGCAGCTCGCCGCCCGCCGGGAGGGCCGTCCGTTGCCCGAGCGGCGGCCGCCCTGCTTCTTCGACCCGCGGCACGGCCCGTCCGTCGCCGACGTCACCTGGACGCCGCCGGGCGGCGCCACCCGCGAGGTCCCCGTCTGCGCCGCCGACCGGGCCCGTCTGGCCGACGGGCGGGACCCGGTGGTCCGCGAGGTGGAAACCGAATACGGCCGCCGCCCCTACTGGGACGCCGGACCGGCCTACGGCCCCTGGGCCGGCGGCTACTTCGGCGGCGGCATCCTGCCCGGCCTGCTGATGGGCACCGTGCTCGGCAGCATGATGGCCACCCCGACCTACGCGGCCGACTACGGCGCCGGCTACGGCGACTTCGGCGGCGGGTACGAGGGCGGTGACGTCTCCGGCGCCGACTTCGACCCCGGTGACTTCGGCGGCGGCTTCGGCGGCGGTGACTTCGGCGGCGGCGGTGACTTCGGCGGGGGCGGCGGAGGCGACTTCGGCGGCGGGTTCTGACCCGGCGGCCGGGCGCGCCGCCCGGCGCCCGCACGACACGCGGGGCGACGGCGACGCGCGGCGGCCGCGTCACGTCCGACCGGGCACGTCCGACCGGGCCGGTCCGACCGGGCCGGGGTAAGCCCGGCCCGATCGGGGAGCGCCCGCCTCGCGTTCGATACGACCCCGCCGGCGGGGTGAGCCTCGCTCGGAGTCCGGTACGACCGGCCTGCCGGGGGGCCTCGTCTCCGGCGTCGGATACGGCCGCCGTGTGGGGGGAGCGCCCCCTTGGCGTGTGCACGATTGGCCTGTCAGGCAGACCCCGCCTGCCGGCCCGCCGCCCCGGAACGACGCCCCGAGCCCGGAAACGACGCCCCGCCCCCGGGCGCGCACGCCCGGTCCGGCGGGCCCGGGGGTCAGGCGTCCCGCGGACCGCGCCGTGTCCCGCCCGGCGAGACGGCGGCCAGCCGGGCGGAGAGGGCCACGGCCGCCGTCACGAGGGCCGCGGCCACCAGCCCGGCGCTGACCCACAGCGGCGACCGGTAGCCGAACCCGGCACCGATCGCCCTCCCGCCGAGCCAGGGCCCCACCGCCGCGCCCACGTTGAACGCGGCGGTGGCGAAGCCGCCGGCCAGCGTGGGCGCGCCGGGGGCCGCGTAGAGCACCTGCGAGATCAGCGTGGAGCCGACGCCGAAGGACAGGACCCCCTGGACCAGGACCAGGGCGAGCGCCGGGACCGGCTCCCCGGCGCAGAGCGCGAACAGGCCCCAGCCGGCGCACAGCGCGGCCCCGCCCGCCACCAGCACCGGCCCGGGCCGCCGGTCGGCCAGCCGGCCGCCCAGGCTCACCCCGGCCAGCGACCCCGCCCCGAACAGCGCGAGCACCCCCGGCACCCACCGGTCCGCCAGCCCGGCGACCTCGGTGGCCAGGATCGCGAGATAGGTGAACGTGCAGAAGGTCGCCCCGTTCACCAGGGCGCCCATGAGCAGGGTGACCTGGAGCCGCGGGCTGCGCAGCGAGCGCAGCTCACCGCGGAGCGGCCCGGGCGCGGTGCCGGCGGCGCCGCCCGGCACCGACCGGGCCACCGCCACCACGGCGGGCACCGACAGCAGGACCACCGCCCAGAAGGCGGCGCGCCAGCCCCACCACTGGCCGAGCAGCGCCCCCGCGGGCACCCCGACCACGCAGGCCAGGGTGACGCCGCCGAGCAGCATGGAGGTGGCCCGCCCCTTGGCGTCCGGCGGGACCATGGCCGCGGCGGTCACCAGGGCGACGGCGAGGAAACCGGCGTTGGCCAGGGCGCCGATCACGCGCGTGGCGAGCAGGACCGCGAAGCTGTCGGTGAGGGCACCGGCGACATGGACGGCGAGGAAGGCGAGCAGGAAGGCCAGCAGGGCGCCCCGCCGGGACCAGCGCCGGCCGAGCCCGGCCATCAGCGGCGCCCCGACGACCATTCCCACGGCGAAGGCGGAGGTCAGCGCCCCCGCGGCCGGGACCGAGACACCCAGGTCCCCGGCGATGTCCGGGATCAGCCCGGACAGCATGAACTCGGACGTTCCCTGGGCGAAGACGGCAAGGCCCAGCAGAACAAGAGCGAACGGCATGAAGAAACTCCGCACCCCGAAGTCGATGGAGAAGACCCAAGAAGCCGTCGAGGACGGCATGGCGGGCGGCAGTCCGGGGCGTGAGCGGGTCCGGCGACGGGCCGGCGGGACCACAGGGCGTGCGCGAGCGCGCGCCTGGGGCCGGGGTCAGGACCTCGCGAGCAGCCACCGGAGAGCCGGTGGCCGGAGTCTGGACGCTTCGGGGCTGTTCACGGCAGGCAGGTTAGCGCGGACCCGAGCGCGCGGCGAGCGGATTTCCGGCGGGCCGGCGTGGGCACCGGCCGCGCGGCCGTGCCCGGTGCGGCGCCGGGGCGCCGGCCGCGGTCAGGGTGCCGTGTCGGCGTCCTGACCGCGGCCGAGGCCGGCTGCGGGTCCCCGAAGGGGGCGGCGGGACCTCACGCCTGCCGGATCGCCGAGACGTCGAAGACGAGCTTGATCTTGTCGGACACCAGCACGCCACCGGTCTCCAGCGCCGCGTTCCAGGTCAGGCCCCACTCGGAGCGCAGGATCTCCGCCTTGCCCTCGAAGCCGACGCGCTCGTTGCCGAAGGGGTCCTGGGCCGCGCCGTTGAACTCCAGGTCGATGGTGACCGGGCGGGTGGTGCCGAGGATGGTCAGGTCGCCGGTGAGGCGGTAGTCGTCGCCGCCGAGCGCCTCGGCCCTGGTGGAGCGGAAGGTCATCACCGGGAACTCGTCGGTCCGGAAGAAGTCGGCGCTCTTCAGGTGCCCGTCCCGGTCCGCGGACCCGGTGTCGATGCTGTCCATGACGATGTCGAGGGAGGCCGTGGACCGGGCGGGGTCGCCGCCGTCCAGGTGGAGCGAGCCGCTGAACTCCAGGAACTTGCCCTTGACGTTGGTGACCATGGCGTGCCGTGCCACGAAGCCGAGGGTCGAGTGCGCCGGGTCGATCGTGTAGTCGCCGGTGAGCGCCGAGAGGGCGGGGCCGGCGGCGGGGGACGGCAGGGT
>NZ_WYCT01000337.1 GCF_011008945.1 Streptomyces harenosi | reverse complement strand
GCCCAGGGAGGGGCGGCGGCTGGGGCGGGGCCGGTGTCCGGGCGTGAGCGGCGTCTCATTCACACGGTGACCGAGAGGCTTCCCGAGGCCCTGACGCCACCCTCGACCCTCGGCCTGACCTGGTCCTCCGCCGACCCGCCGGTGCCGCAACGCGGCGTGTGGCCGGACAGGGTACTGCATGATCAGAAAAATCGAGGGGCGGGTTGGGAATTCTGTCCGGATTCCAGTCGTTGTTTCCCTCGGATGCAGGGCACCCGTGGAGAGTCCGGAGACAGGTCCGGAGACAAACCGCAACCGCGACGCGGTGCCGAACATCCGAAGGACCACCCGCTGACCCACCATCGCAAGGGAGCACGCATGGCAACCCGTGCCGTCGCCCGTCGTCAGTCCGCCACCGGCGAGACGGCCGACGCGGCAAGCAGCGTTCGCGCCACCGGCGGCGAGCTCGCCGACCGCGATCTGGTCGGCATGTACCTCGACGAGATCGCGCGCACCCCGCTGCTCGACGCCGCGAAGGAGGTCGAGCTGTCTCAGATCATCGAGGCGGGTGTGTTCGCGCGACAGGTGCTCGACGGCTATGAGGAGACCGGGGCGGACGCCACCCGGGAGGAGCTGGAGGCGCTGGTCGCCGAGGGCGAGCGCGCCAAGGACATCTTCATCCGCTCCAACCTCCGGCTGGTCGTCGCCGTCGCCCGCCGCTACCCGCGCAGCGGCCTGCCGCTGCTCGACCTGATCCAGGAGGGCAACGCCGGCCTGGTGCGCGCGGTGGAGAAGTTCGACTACCGCAAGGGCTTCAAGTTCTCGACGTACGCCACCTGGTGGATCCGCCAGGCGATCACCCGCTCGATCGCGGACCAGTCGCGCACCATCCGGCTGCCCGTCCACCTGGTCGAGGAGCTGGGCCGCATACGCCGTGTGCAGCGCGAGTTCAACCGCGAGCACGGCCGGGAGCCCGAGCCCACCGAGATCGCCGCCGAGCTCGGCTCCACGCCGGAGCGCGTCATCGACGTCCTGGACTGGGCCCGCGACCCGGTGTCGCTGAACATGTCGGTGGACGACGAGGGCGAGACCCAGTTCGGCGATCTGCTGGAGGACACCTCCGCGGTGTCGCCCGAGCAGTCGGTGCTGACGCTGCTGCGCAGTGAGGAACTGGACAACCTGATCGGCCGCCTGGACCCGCGTACGGCCTCCATCATCAAGATGCGCTACGGCATCGAGGACGGCCGCGAGCGCACCCTGACCGAGGTCGGCAAGGAGCACGGACTGACGCGCGAGCGCATCCGCCAGATCGAGAAGCACGCACTGCTGGAGCTGAAGAAGCTGGCTCACGACACCGGCTTCGAAGCGGCGGCGTAAGCCCCGCGCCCGCGCCCCGCACTTATGTGCGACGACCGGCCGCCGACGTGACACGCTGCGTGTCGCACGGCGGCCCGGCGCTGTCCGGGCCCGCGCGGCCGGGTGGCCGGACCAGGACCAGCCAGTCCGATTAGCGCGACCAGCCGGACGCCCGGACCAGCCGGCCCGACAGCCGGACAAGCCAGTCGGACCAGCCGGGCCGGTCGGACCAGCCGGACCAGTCGGACCGGCTGAAGCGGCCTGACCGGCCCGGCGTGGGTGTGGGCGGTGGAAGCGGTGTGTGCGGTCTGCGCGGCGGCGGCGTACGCCGGGTGGCGAAAGACCGCGCAAACATGGCCGTGGAATGCTGCTTCAACTGTTCGAAGGCGGGAAAGAGAATGTCGGGCCCGCCGGACCGGCGAGTTCGGCGACCGGAGGGCCGGGAGCCGCACTTCCGGCCGCCCGCCCACGACCGAGACTTCCGGTCCCGACGCTCTCCCCCCCCAGCGTTGGGACTCTCCCCGAGCCGGGCTCGGGCGCTCCTCCCCCCCCCGGAGCGCCCGAGCCCGGCTCCCCCTCTTTCCGGCCCTCTCCGGCCGCTTCGCCAGATGTGTTCGCCTGCTCCGTCGACGCGCCGTCCTGCTGTCCTGGGTGAGGCTTCGGTGAGGCGGCGGACCCCCGGTCGTCCGGCCGGGGTGCGGGCGCCTTCAGGGGAGGGCTGGGCAGGCGTCGGCGGTGTCGATGCGTCGCCCTTGAGGGGAGTCGAGGTACGGGCGCCGTCGGAGGCTGGGCCGCCGCCGGCCTGAGGGGCCGTCCGCTTGGAGGGCGGGTCACCCCGGACCTGAACCCCGGGGTGGCCCGCCAGATGGCAGATTCTGCCATAGGGACATAGCCTGCCGAAGTGAGCAGCACCACCCCGATATCCCGCACGGCCCCCACCGGACACCGCGGTTCCGCTTCGTCGGCCGCCCCCGTGTCGCTGACCGAGCGCCGCAAGGCCGAGACCCGGATGGAGATCGCCCGCGCGGCGGCCGGTCTCTTCGTACGCCTGGGGCTGCGCGCCACCCGCGCCGAGGACATCGCCCAGGCCGCCGGGATCGCCCCCCGCACCTTCTACCGCTACTTCGCCACCAAGGAGGAGGCCGTCGCCCCCCTCTACGCGGCGGGCGCCCAGCGCTGGGCCGAGGCGGTCCGCGACGCCCCGGCCGGGCTGTCCCTTCCCGAGGCGCTGGAGCACGCGGCACGCCACACCCTGACCCCGGGGGCCGGTGTGTCGGCCGCCTCCTGGGAGTGGGTGCGCACCCTGGTGCGCCTGGCCGACGACAGCCCGGCCCTGCGCAAGGTGTGGGCGGAGGCGTGCCACGGCTCGGAGCGGACCCTCACCGAGGTCCTCGCCGACCGGATGGCGCGGGGGGACGACAGGAGGGCAGCCGCGCTCGCGGACTCCGCCCGGCTGCGCTTCGCCGCCGCGGTCGCCGGGGCGGCGGTCAGGGTGGCCGTCGAACGGTGGGCCCGGTGCACGGCACACGAGGAGAGCGGGCGGGGGCCGGCCGCGCTGGCCCTGCGCAACCTGGAGGCGCTGCGGGACTTCCCCTGGGAGGAGGCCGACGAGGCCGCGCGGCCGCGGTGAGACCCCGGGCGCGGCGGACCGGGACCCGCCCTCACCCGTCCTCCGCCGCCGCCCGCACCATCCGCTCCCCCAGGTCCCGGACGCACCGCACCAGTTCCTCCGGCTGCCGCACCCGGAAGTCCAGGCCGAGCATGGCCAGCCGTACGGCCATCCACTCCACCGAGCCGGACACCGTCGTCCGCAGCACGCACGACCCGTCGTCCACCGCCTCCGGTGCTCCCAGCCACCCGGGCAGCCGGGCCGCGACGGTCTCCGCCGGAGCGGTGAAGGCGACGACCAGCTCGTAGGAGTCGTTCCGCCGCTGCATCGACCGGCGCAGGTACTCCGCCGCGCTCCCCGTCGGCAGCTCGCGCGGAGTGAACCGGGCCCCCGTGGCGAACGGCTCGCTGACCCGGTCCACCCGGAAGGTGCGCCAGTCGGCGCGGTCGAGGTCGTACGCCACGAGGTACCAGCGACGCCCCGTCGACACCAGCCGGTACGGCTCGGTCAGCCGCCGCGTCCCGGTGCCGTCCCCGGCGCGGTAGGCGAACCGCAGCCGCTCCCGCCCGGCCACCGTCGAGGCCATCACGGTCAGCGTCTCGGGCGCGATGCCCGGCCCGTCCCCGTGGGTCAGCGGTGTCACCGCGGCCTGGAGCGTGGCCACCCGGTGCCGCAGCCGGGACGGCAGCACCTGCTCCAGCTTGGCCAGCGCCCGCACCGACGCCTCGTCCACCCCCTCCACGGCGTGACCGGCCCCGGCGCGCAGCCCGACCGCGATCGCCACCGCCTCCTCGTCGTCGAGTACGAGCGGCGGCATCGCCTTCCCCGCGACCAGCCGGTAGCCGCCGTCGGCGCCCTTGGTGGCCTGCACGGGATAACCGAGCTCCCGGAGCCGTTCGATGTCCCGCCGGACCGTGCGCCGGGAGACCCCGAGCCGTCCGGCGAGCTCGCCGCCGGGCCATTCACGGGGCGTCTGGAGGAGGGAGAGCAACGTCAGGAGCCGGGCCGGGGTGTCCGTCGTCATGGTCCGAGCATGCCGCAGCAGTAGGACACGACCTGTCCTAATGCCTGCCTAGCCTCGGGGACATGTCCTTCAGCCAGAAGCAGAGCACCGCCACGGACGGGCCGGACCGCGCCACCCGGCCCGCTCCCTCCGCCACATCCGGGCCGACCGCCGCGTCCGGGCCGACCGCCGCGTCCGGGGCGTCCGTACGGACCGAGCCGTCCGGGGCGCCGGGGACGTCGGGGGCCTCGGGGGCGTCCGGCCGGTACGACGGCCGTCCCGCCCCCGCCGGGGACCGGCGCCGCTGGTACGCCCTCGCGATCGTGATGACCGCGGCCTTCATGGACCTGGTCGACGTCACGATCGTCAACATCGCCATCCCGTCCATCCAGCGGAACGAGGGCGCGACGTTCGGCCAGATCCAGTGGATCACCGCCGGGTACGCGCTCGCCTTCGCCGCCGGCCTGATCACCGGCGGCCGGCTCGGCGACATCCACGGGCGCAAGCGGATCTTCCTGCTCGGCATCGGCGGCTTCACGCTCGCTTCGGCGCTGTGCGGCCTGGCCGTGAACCCGGAGATGCTGGTCGCCTCCCGCATCCTCCAGGGCGCCATGGCGGCGCTGATGGTGCCGCAGGTCCTGTCGATCGTGCACGCCACCTTCCCCGCGCACGAACGCGGCAAGGTCTTCGGGCTGTTCGGGGCCATCGTCGGCCTCGGCGCGGTCTCCGGGCCGCTGCTCGGCGCGCTGCTGACCCAGTGGAACCTGTTCGGGCTGGAATGGCGGCCGATCTTCCTCATCAACCTGCCGGTCGGCATCGCGGGCCTGCTCCTCGGCGGCCGCTTCATCACCGAGTCCAAGGCGCCGCGCGCCCTGAAACTGGACCTGGTGGGCGTCGCCCTGGTCACCCTCGGCCTGCTGATGCTGCTCTACCCCCTCATCCGCGGCCGGGAGCTGGGCTGGCCGCTGTGGGGGTACCTCTCCATGGCCGGGGCGTTCGCCGTCTTCGCGGCGCTGGTGGCCTACGAGCGGCGCAAGGCGGCGCGCGACGGCTCCCCGCTGGTCGAACTGTCGCTGTTCAAGGTCAAGAGCTTCGCCGCGGGCATCGCCGTCCAGACGGTCTTCGGGGTCGCGCTCGGCATCTTCTTCCTGGTGTGGACGCTGTACATGCAGACGGGGCTGGGCTGGACCCCGCTCAAGGCCGGCCTGACGGGCGTGCCGTTCTCGATCGCCGTGTCCACGGCCGCGGGACTGTCGGTGCAGAAGCTGGTCCCGCGCTTCGGCCGCAAGGTGCTCCAGGCGGGCGCGCTGGCGTTCGCGGCCGGCGTCCTGCTCTACATCTGGGAGTCCGGGCGGTACGGCCTCGCCATCACCACCTGGCAGATGGCGCTGCCGCTGGTGGTGATGGGCGTCGGCATGGGCCTGATCGTGGCCCCGCTGACGGACGCGGTGCTGTCGGAGGTACCGCGTGAGCACGCCGGTGCGGCGTCGGGACTGATCAACACCGTGCAGCAGATGGGCAACGCGCTGGGGCTCGGCCTGGTGTCGGTGGTCTTCTTCGGCGTGATCGGCGACCATCTGACGCCGGCCCGGATCGGCCCCGCCCACGTCGACGGCTTCCGGCACGCGCTGGGCTGGGTGGCCGCCGTGATGGGCGCCATCTTCCTGCTGATGTTCGCGCTGCCCAAGCGGCCCGCGCAGCACCTGGAGGCGGCGGCCGGGGAGCAGCTCGGGACGGAACACGAGAAGGAGCCGGCGCCGGCGCTCTGACCCGAGTACCCGTGGGTCGAGCCTCAGGGCCCGGGGGAGCGAGGTCCAGGACCTTATGGGGCGAGGACCGAGCGCACGGGTCGAGGCGCACGGGCGAGTGGGCGAGGGGCCGAGGCGCAAGGGCGAGGGGGGCGAGCCCTCGTGAGGCGACGCGGAAGCGGGCAGGGCCCGGCACGACGTGCCGGGCCCTGCCCGCTGTCACCCACCGGTCCCGGCCCGGCCGCGATGCCGGGCCGGCGGCCCGCCCTCCCCGCGCCGCCCGTTCATGCCCGGATCGCCCCTCCACCGGTGCCCACCTCGCGCCCGAATGTGTTTACTTCCTGGACCTCACGGCGTAGCCTCCCCTGTGAAACCACACATTCGGGCACGGCCGGAGGTAAACGGACATGTACGCGCCGGAGCGGCAGCAGGAGATCCTCCGGCTGGCCCGGGACGGCGGCCGGGTGGACGTGCTGTCGCTCGCCGAGACGTTCCAGGTGACCGCCGAGACCATCCGCCGCGACCTGAAGGCCCTCGACCGGGCCGGACTGGTCCGCCGGGTGCACGGCGGCGCCATCCCGGCCGGGCGCCTCGACTTCGAGCCGGACCTCGCCGAGCGCGAGTCGACCGCGGCCGGTGAGAAGGACCGGATCGCCCAGGCGGCCCTCGCGGAACTGCCCACCGAGGGCACGCTCATCCTCGACGCCGGTACGACGGTGGCGCGGCTCGCCGCCGCCCTCCCCCTGGAGGCCTCGCTCACCGTCGTCACCCACAGCCTGCCCATCGCGGCCCGCCTCGCCGACCACCCCGGCATCCAGCTCCACCTCGTCGGAGGCCGGGTGCGCCACCGCACCCGGGCCGCCGTGGACGCCTGGGCGCTGCGCGCCTACGGCGAGATCCGCGCCGACGTCCTCTTCGTCGCCGCCAACGGCTTCTCCGCCGAGCACGGGCTGACCACCCCCGACCTCGCCGAGGCCGCGGTCAAGCGCGCGGCGGTGGCCGCCGCCCGCCGCGTGGTGCTGCTCGCCGACTCCGCCAAGCACGGCCAGGAGCACTTCGCCCGCTTCGCCGGTCTGGACGACGTGGACCTCCTGATCACCGACAGCGGGCTGAGCCCCGACGACACCGCCGCCATCGAGCGCGGCGGCACGGAAGTGGTACGCGCATGATCCTCACCGTCACCCCGAACCCGTCCCTGGACCGCACCTACGAGATCCCCTCCCTCGACCGCGGCGAGGTGGTCCGCGCGAGCGGGGAGCGGATGGACCCGGGCGGCAAGGGCGTGAACGTCTCCCGGGCGGTCGCCGCCGCCGGGCGGCGCACGGTCGCGGTGCTGCCGCTGGGCGGAGCCCCGGGCGCGCTCGTCGCCGACCTGCTCGACGCGCAGGGCATCGAGGTCGCCCCGGTCCCGGTGGCCGGGGCCACCCGCTCCAACATCGCCCTCGCGGAGGCGGACGGCGTTCTGACGAAGATCAACGCGCCGGGCCCGGAGCTGTCGGCGGCGGAACAGGAACTCCTGCTGGAGACGGTCCGGCGGCAGTCGCGCGGCGCCGACTGGATCGCCTGCTGCGGCAGCCTGCCCCGGGGGCTCGGGCCGTCCTGGTACGCCGATCTGGTCGCGCGGGCGCACACCGCCGGTGTCCGCATCGCGCTGGACACCTCCGGTCCGGCCCTGCTCCGGGCGCTGCGCGAGCGGCCCGACGTGGTGAAGCCCAACGCCGAGGAGCTCGCGGAGGCGGTCGGGCGCCCCCTGGCCACCGTGGGCGACGCGCTGAAGGCGGCCGGGGAACTGCGCGAGCGGGGTGCCCGCGCCGTGCTCGCCAGCCTCGGCGCCGACGGCCAGCTGCTCGTGGACGACACGGGCAGGTGGTTCGGCCACGCCCGCGTCGACACCGTACGCAGCAACGTCGGTGCCGGCGACTCCTCCCTCGCCGGGTTCCTCGTCGCGGGCGGCACCGGGCCCGAGGCCCTCGCCTCCGCCGTCGCCCACGGCGCGGCGGCGGTCCGGCTGCCCGGCAGCGTGATGCCGGCGCCGGGCGACCTCGACCCGGCCGCGGTGACGGTCACGGCGGACGTGCCGGAGGACCGTCCCCTGACGGAGCCCGCGTCATGACCACCCCCGACCGCCCCACCCTCGCC
>NZ_WYCT01000336.1 GCF_011008945.1 Streptomyces harenosi | reverse complement strand
GGGTGGCCCCAGGGCTGGGCGGGCGCCGCCTGCCAGTCCTGCGCCGGGCCGCCGGGGGCCGGGGCCTGCGGGTGTCCCGGGGTGCCGGGGGCCGGGGCCTGCTGCTCCGGGGCCCACGCGCCGTCCCAGGGCTGCGGGCCGGGTGCGCCGCCCTGGCCCGGCAGCAGGGGGCCGCCGCCGTCGGAGGGCAGCACGATGCCCTCGCGCGCGGGGCCCGCCGAGGGCTGCTCGCCCTGTCCACTCTGCGTCACCGGGACTCCTACGAATGGGGGACCTTCGAAATCGTCGGCTCACGCTACCGGGTCCCCGGAGCCCGGTGCCAAGCAGCACTGGGCGTGATCCCGCCTCCGCCGGCCCGGTGACGGAACCGGGCCGGCGGACGCTGTTCATGTCACCTCCGTCACCTCGCGCGCACGTTTTCCACGGGTTCACCCACCGGTGCCCCCGATGTTCACCGCCCGGCCGCCGGTGCGCTCACGCGGCCACCTGGAGATCGAGCCGGGCGCCGAACTCCCGTACCACCGGCTCCTCCCGGTACGGCTCCAGGCGCTGCTGGAAGTCCTCCAGGTACTCGGCGCCCCGGTTGGAGCGCAGCGTCTCCAGCAGCTCCACCGCCTTCAGGCCGGTGTGGCAGGCGAGTTCGACCTCCCGCTGCTGCACCTGCGCGGTGGCCAGCAGCACATAGCCGATCGCCCGCCTGCG
Organism: Streptomyces harenosi; assembly: GCF_011008945.1. Classification (GTDB taxonomy): domain Bacteria; phylum Actinomycetota; class Actinomycetes; order Streptomycetales; family Streptomycetaceae; genus Streptomyces; species Streptomyces harenosi. The sequence goes on along the minus strand of NZ_WYCT01000336.1, from coordinate 7,226 downwards.
CGCCCGGGACTCGGGATGGCCGGCCAGGGCGTCCTGCGCGCTGCGCGCCGCCGCGTCGGCCTGCCCGAGGTCCCGGTGGCAGTGGGCCAGTTCGTCGGCGAGGTACGCCTCGTCGAAGTGGGCGATCCACGCCGGGTCGTCACCGCTGTCGGCGCCGGCCGCCTCCAGCGCGCTCACCGCGCGCCCGGCCGCCGCGTGGGCCGCCCGCGCGTCGCCGAGCAGCGCGTGCCCGCGCGCCTCGGCCGCGTGGAACATCGCCTCCGCGCGCGGTGTCACGCGCCCCCGCGCCCCTTCCTGCGCCGCCCGCGCCAACTGCGCGATCTCGCGCGGGTTTCCGAGCTGGGCGGCCAGGTGGCTCATGGACGCGGCCAGCACGTACCCGCCGTAACCGCGGTCCCCCGCCGCCTGGGCCAGGCGCAGCGCCTGGATGTAGTACCGCTGGGCGAGGCCGGGCTGCCCGGTGTCCACCGCCATGTACCCGGCCAGTTCGGTCAGCCGGGCGACCGCGGCGAACAGTTCGCGCCCCACCGTCTCCCGGTAGGAGCCCGCCAGCAGCCCGGAGACGACGCTGTTGAGGTAGTGCACGACGACCGGGCGCACATGGCCGCTGCCGTACTGGTGGTCCAGCTCCACCAGGGCCTGGGTCATCGCCCGCACGGCCGCCACGTCGGAGGGGCCCACCCGGGGCCCGGCCGTCCGCGCCACCTGGGAGTCGGGGGCGGAGATCAGCCAGTCGCGGCTGGGCTCGACGAGCGCGGAGGCGGCGACGGACGAGCCGGACAGGAAGTCCCGCCGCCCGACGTCGCTGCGCCACAGCTCGCAGACCTGCTCGATGGCTCCGACCACCGTCGGCGAGAACTGGAGGCCGACGCCCGAGGCGAGGTTCTTGCCGTTGGCCATGCCGATCTCGTCGATCGTGACCGTGCGGCCCAGTTTGCGGCCGAGCGCCTCGGCGATGATCGCGGGCGCCCGCCCCCGCGGCTGCTGCCCGCGCAGCCAGCGGGCCACGGAGGTCTTGTCGTAACGCAGGTCGAGGCCGTGTTCGGCGCCGACCATGTTGACCCGGCGGGCGAGCCCTGCGTTAGAGCAACCCGCTTCCTGGATGAGCGCCTGCAGCCGTTCGTTCGGCTGCCGTGCGACGAGTGGCCTGGCGGCCATGGCGTACCCCCTGAGGCTGCGGTGCCTGCCCAACGCACCGAGTGGTCGTGTCTTCCGCGGCCGAACCCCCTCGCGTCCCGGCGAAAAGATCCAGCCGTGAAGATCAATGCCCCGCGCGTGTGCCGAAAATGCGAAGCTTGCGAGGATTGCCGGAGTGACGGCCGATGCCGTCCCGAACGTGGCTACCCAACCGCGGCGACGGATCCTCTCGCGCGCCCCCGGACGTGCAACCATGCGCCCCGGACGGCTCATCGGTGCTCCTCCCCCGCGCAGGGAGAAAGCGGCAGGCCCGGGCGGTGCCCTGCGCACACGGGGTGGCGGCGGACGCGCCGGCGCCCGTAACCCGGCGCGGACGCGGGAGTTGAGCCCCACGTGGAAGAGACGATCCCGGGAACCCAAGCCGCTCAGATCCCGCAGCAGCGCGGTGTGTCGCTGCTGGACGCCGCCGTCCGCTACGCCGAGGAACGCCACTGGGACGTGTTCCCCGGCACCTGGCTGGAAGCCGCCGACGGGACGCAGCGCTGTTCCTGCGGTGACCCCGCGTGCGCCGCCCCCGGCGCGCACCCGGAGGACACGGACTGGGCGGCCCGGGCGACGGGCAGCGCGACCGTGGCCCGTCGGCTGTGGCAGAAGGAGCCGACGGCGTCGATCCTGCTGCCCACGGGCCGTACGTTCGACGCGATCGACGTGCCGGAGACCGCCGGCTTCCTCGCGCTCGCCCGCATGGAGCGGATGGATCTGACGCTCGGCCCGGTGACCCTGACCCCGGCCCGGCGGCTGCAGTTCTTCGTCCTGCCGGGCGCCGCGGCGAAGACGCCGGATCTGGTGCGCGAGCTGGGCTGGTCCCCCCTCTCCCTGGACCTGGAGGCGCTCGGCGAGGACGCCTGGGTGGCCGCCCCGCCGACCCGGTTCGGGACCCGGGGCGCCGTGCAGTGGGCGTGCCGCCCGACACCGGCCAACCGGTGGCTGCCGGACGTGGAGGAGCTGATCTCGCCGCTCGCCTACGCCTGCGGCAGGGACCGGTGAGCGGCCCCCTCCCTCTTCGTCCGCCCTCGCCGTCCGCCGGTCGCCCACGCCCCTGTGACCGTCCCCGCCCGGCCACCGCCGGCGCGGGCGTCGCGCGGCCGGGCGCACACCCGGCACGGACCGGCGCTTCCCGGGGGCGCGTGAACCCCCCGTAGGGTTCTCCCCAACGGAGGGAGAGCACGGTGAGTGGTAACGCCGTACGTGTACAGGGGCTCTGGAAGCGGTTCGGACAGCAGATCGCGGTGGCCGGGATCGATCTGGAGCTGCCCGCGGGCAAGTTCATCGGACTGGTCGGGCCGAACGGGGCGGGGAAGACCACCACGCTGTCGATGGTGACCGGGCTGCTCCGCCCCGACCAGGGTTCCGTCGAGGTCGTCGGCCACGACGTGTGGCGGGACCCGGCTCAGGTGAAGGCGCGGATCGGGGTGCTGCCCGAGGGGCTGCGGATGTTCGAGCGGCTGTCGGGCCGGGAACTCCTCGCCTACACCGGCCGGTTGCGCGGACTGCCCGGCACGGAGGTCGACAAGCGGGCCACCCAGCTCCTCGACGTCCTGGACCTCGCCGGGTCCCAGCACAAGCTGGTCGTCGACTACTCGACCGGCATGCGCAAGAAGATCGGGCTCGCGGCGGCGCTGCTGCACAATCCGGAAGTCCTCTTCCTGGACGAGCCGTTCGAGGGCGTCGACCCGGTCTCCGCGCAGACCATCCGGGGCGTCCTGGAGCGCTACACCGCCTCCGGCGCCACCGTCGTCTTCTCCTCCCACGTCATGGAACTGGTGGAGTCGCTGTGCGACTGGGTGGCCGTCATGGCCGCCGGGCGCATCCGCGCCACCGGTCCGCTGACCGAGGTGCGCGGCGACGCCGCCTCCCTGCAACAGGCGTTCCTGGAACTGGTCGGGGCGCAGGGCCGCGACGCCGGGTCCGACCTCGACTGGCTGGGCGGCGGGGCCCGATGAGCGGCGCGCAGACCTCGCTCACGCCCGTCGTCGTCCGGCTGAAGCTGTCGCTGCTGCGCAACGGGCTGCGCCAGTCCAGCGGGCGGCGGGCGGCGTACGTCGCCTCGGTCGTCGTCACGCTGCTCTTCGCCGTCCTCCAGCTCATCGGGCTGATCGCGCTGCGCGGGCACGCGCACGCCGAGTCGCTGATCGTGCTGCTGGTTGCGGTCCTCGCCCTGGGCTGGGCGGTGATGCCGCTCTTCTTCCCCAGCGGCGACGAGACCCTGGACCCGACCCGGCTGGTGATGCTGCCGCTGCGGCCCCGCCCCCTGGTGCGGGCGCTGCTCACCGCCTCCCTGGTCGGCATCGGGCCGCTCTTCACGCTCTGCATGTTCGCCGGTTCGGTGATCGCGATCGCGCGGGGCGGCGCGGCCTTCGCCGTCGGTGCCGTCGGCGCCGTACTGGCCCTGCTGGTCTGCGTGGCCCTCGCCCGCGCCGTCGCCGCCGCCAACGTACGGCTGCTGACCAGCCGCAAGGGCCGGGACCTGGCGGTGCTGAGCGGTCTGGTCGTCGCGGTCGGGGCGCAGGTGGTCAACTTCGGCGCGCAGCGGATCGGCGCCTCCGGTCTGGGCGAGCTGGACCCGCTGGGCGCCGTCCTGCGCTGGGTGCCGCCCGCGTCGGCGATCGGCGCGGCGGACTCGGCGGGCGACGGGGAGTACGGCGTGGCCGCCGCCCAGCTCGCGCTGAGCGCCGCGGCCCTGGCGGCGCTGCTGTGGGTGTGGGCACGGCATCTGACCCGGCTGATGACCTCGCCCGACGGGTCCACCCTCCAGACCGCGGAGCGGCCCGCCCGTGAGCGCGGCTCCTCCGGGCTCGCCCGGCTGCTGCCCCCCGGCCGCACCGGCACGGTCATGGAGCGCAGCCTGCGGTACGTGTGGCGGGACCCGAAGACCAAGTCGGCCTGGGTGACCTCGCTGGCCATCGGACTGATCGTGCCGGTCTTCAACGCCTGGCAGGGCACCGGCTCGGTCTACTTCGCCTGCTTCGCCGCCGGGATGCTCGGCATCCAGATGTACAACCAGTTCGGGCAGGACACCTCCGCGTTCTGGATGGTCGCGATGACGATCTCCTCCCCCCGGGACGCCTACGTCGAGCTGCGCGCCCGCGCCTTCGCCCTGCTGCTGATCACCCTGCCGTACGCCACCGTGGTGACCGTGGTGACGACGGCGATGCTGGACGACTGGGGAGCCCTGCCGGAGGCCCTCGGCCTGTCCTTCGCGCTGCTCGGCGCGATGCTGGCGACCGGGGCGTGGACCTCCGCCCGCTTCCCGTACTCCATCCCGCAGGAGGGGTACAAGAACGTCGCCCCCGGGCAGACCGGGCTCGCCTGGATCTCGATCTTCGGCGGGATGGCCGCCGCCGCCCTGCTGTGCGCGCCCGTCATCGCGCTGACGATCTGGGCGAACGTCAGCGCGGGCGGCGGGTCCTGGGCCTGGCTGCTGCTGCCGGGCGGCGCGGTGTACGGGGCCGGGCTCACGGTGGGCGGCCTCCGGCTGGCCGCGCCGCGGACCGCCGGGCGCCTGCCGGAGATCCTCGCCGCGGTCAGCAAGGGGTGAGGCGCCGGCCCCCGGCGGGCGCGCGCCGTCAGCCGTCCCCGTCCCTGTCCCTGTCCCTGTCCCTGTCCCTGTCCCCGTCGCCGTCCCCGTCCCTCAGACCGTCCAGGAACGGCTCGATCGCCGCGCGCCAGCCCTCCGGCTGGTCGTAGTGGACGAGGTGGCCGGCGTCGGCCACCTCGGCGTACTGCCCGCGCGGCAGGACGCGCACCATCTCCTGCGCCTCGGCGCGGCCCAGATGGCCGTCGAGACCGCGGACGACCAGGGCCGGGCACCGCACCTGGGCGAGCTCCTCCCAGTGGGCGTCGTGGACCCAGGTCTCCCGGGAGCGGAGCATCTGCTCCGGGTCGAACACGGGCCGCCAGCCGTCCGGGGACTCGGCCATCACCTCGGCGTAGAACGCGCCGCGGGCCGGATTGGGCCGCTCCACCCAGGGATCGTCCTCGCCGAACCACTTGCGTACGTCGGCGAGGGTGGCGAAGGGGACCGGCCAGGCGCGGAACCACTCGGCCCACTCGCGCTGCGAGGCGGCGCCCAGCGCGGAGGCCCGCATGTCGCTGATGACCAGACCGCGGACGAGGTCGGGGCGTTTGGCGGCGAGCTGCCAGCCGGTCAGCGCGCCCATGGCGTGGCCGATGACGACGGCGGGGGCGAGGCCGAGCTGCTCCAGGGCGGCCTCGGCGTCGTCGACGTAGGCGTCCCGGGTGTACGCCGCTCGCGGGGGCTTCTCGCTGCGGCCGTGGCCGCGCTGGTCGAGGGCGACGGCGCGGTAGCGCCCGGAGAGCCGGCGGGCCGTGTCCGCCCAGTGCGAGGCGCGGCCCATCAGCCCGTGGAGCAGCAGCACCCCCGGTGCACCGCCGCCGCCCTCCTCCCGGCCGCCCGCGCCGCCCTGGGCCGGGCCGGCCTTGGGTGGATCGCCGAACTCCCAGGCCGCGAGGCGTACGCCGCCCGCCCCGGTCACGTCGATGCGCCGCGCCATAGGTCCTGGCACCCCCAAGCTCCGCTCGCACCGCCCGCCGCCGCTGGGGCCGGACGGTCCTGTGAACCGTGTCCTGCCTGCCGTGCTGCCGCCGTGCCGCCGCGTCCTGCCGGGCCCGGCCGCCGGGCCCCGTCGCGAGGGCCCGCCGCCGCGCGGCCGGTGGCCGCCGCCCGGACGACCGCCGCCCACGACGCGCGCAGCTTATCGAATGGGTATTCGAAAAAGCTGTCCCGCTGGACAACACCCCTCATTCGAGTGACACCTCTCGGGGATTGACCGGCGCCATCGGGGGGAGATCTTCAACGGGAGGCGGACCGCTCGGGGAAAACGGTCCGAGGGGATTGACCCTGAGAGCTCGGGGCTCCGGGTCAGCACAGGGGAGGACGGGCCCCGGCGCCACACGGCGCCGGGGCCATCATCATGCCGACGGCCCACCCTTCCCCCCTCTCCGGCCGGCCGGCGAGCGCGCCACCGGACCGGAACGCGAGAGCCCTCACGTCATATGCCGCACGCGACAGCCTCGCACGGGCCGGTGCCGCGGCGCTGCCCCCCGGCGCACCGGAAACCGGATTCGACGAGATCCGAGCGGTGCCACAACTCCCCCCGGAGCCACGGCAGTTGACCCACGCGAGCGGAACCTCAGGGCTTGGCGACGAACACATGGGAGGCGACGTCCGCCTCCAGCTCGGCGGCCTCGCCGCCGCTGCCCACCAGGACGCCGCCGGCCGACTCCGTCACGCTCACCACCGAGCCGGGCTGCACGCCCGCCCGGCGCAGCGTGTACATGAGCTGCGCGTCCGTCTGGATCGGCTCGCCGATCCGGCGCACCACCACCGTCTTGCCCTCGATGCCCGGGTCGAGGTCGGCGAGCGAGACCATGCCCTCGCCCAGGAACGGGTTGGCGCCGTCCTTCTCCCCCAGCTCCTCCAGGCCCGGGATCGGGTTGCCGTACGGCGACTCGGTCGGGTGGCGCAGCAGCTCCAGCACGCGGCGCTCCACGGCCTCGCTCATCACGTGCTCCCAGCGGCACGCCTCGGCGTGCACCTGCTCCCACTCCAGACCGATCACGTCGACGAGCAGGCACTCCGCGAGCCGGTGCTTGCGCATCACCCGCGTGGCCAGGCGGCGGCCCTCCTCGGTGAGCTCCAGATGCCGGTCGCTGGCCACGGACACCAGGCCGTCGCGCTCCATCCGCGCCACCGTCTGACTCACCGTGGGGCCGCTCTGGTCGAGCCGCTCGGCGATCCGGGCACGCATGGGGACCACACCTTCCTCCTCCAGCTCGAGGATGGTGCGGAGATACATCTCCGTGGTGTCGATCAGTCCGGACATACGTGCCCCTCGATGAGAACTGCCGGAGGCTCGATCGCTCTCCGGCATACGTGCGCTGGCCCTGCCACCAATTCTGACGCATACCACCGACAACCGTGCCCCGGCGGCGGAACGGCGAGGTCGGCCGGGGTACGCGGGGGCAGGGCGCGCACACCGCCGCCCGGGCACGGTTGTCGGTCGTGC
>NZ_WYCT01000335.1 GCF_011008945.1 Streptomyces harenosi | reverse complement strand
GCCGCGGCCCCTCCCGCCCCGGCCCCCGCGCGGGCCGGGGCCGGGGCGCAGTCCGTCCAGGACGCGGAGCTGCTCCCGGGTCAGCTCCGAGAAGTTGGTCATCATCTTCTCGGCGAGTTCCAACTGCCCGTTGAGGACGGCCAGTAAGGGGTCCGGGGCACCGCCGTCGGGATGCGGTGCCGTCCGCGTGGCGGGCGCGAGCGGGGCGGGGGCCGCCGGCGGCAGGGGAGCGGGACCCCGCGGCGCGGGCGCGCCGGCGCGGGGCTCGTCCGGGCGCGGTCCGTCGGCGGCCGGCTCGACGCCGAAGGGCTGTTCGGCCGCGAACGGCTGTGCGTCGGAGGGCTCGCCGGCATGGGGCGCGTCGGCGGGCGGCCGGGGCGCGGACGGCCCGGCTCCGGCGGGGCCGTCCGTCCGTACGCCCAGCGCCCGGGCCAGCTTGCGCGGCGTGTCCATGTCATCAAAGAGGTGCCGGACCGGCACCCGGACGCCGAACCGCGTGTGCACGTCCCGGGCCAGCGCGAGCAGGGCCAGGGAGTCGGCTCCGGATGCGACGAACGAGCCGTCGGGGTCCACGCCCCCGGACGGCCTGCCCAGCCGGCCGGCGACCAGGGCCAGCACGTCGTCCAGGGTCGCCGTCTCGTCCACGGTTGCTGTCACTGCGCCGTTCTCCTTCAGCCGCTGCGGCGCCAGAAGGCGCCGAGACCGTCGATGTCCTCGATCGGGTCGTCGACCCCGAAGCGGGCGCGCCAGTCGTGCACCGCCTCCGCGCACACGGGGATGTGGTAGTCGTCGATGATCACGAAGCCGCCCGGCGACAGCTTGGGGTAGAGGTGGACCAGCGTGTCCATCGTCGATTCGTAGAGATCGCTGTCCAGGCGCAGCACGGCCAGCCGGTCGATCGGGGCGGTGGGCAGCGTGTCGCGGAACCAGCCCGGCAGGAAGCGCACCTGTTCGTCGAGGAGGCCGTAGCGTTCGAAGTTGCCCCGTACGGTCGGCAAATCGGTCGCGATCAGGTCGTTGTAGCGGTCGGAGGCCAGTTCCCGGTCCCCGGGGTGCGTCGAGGAGTCGGCGCTCGGCATGCCCTGGAAGGAGTCGGCCACCCACACCTGCCGGTCCCGCACGCCGTGGGCCTTGAGGATCGCCCGCATGAAGATGCAGGTACCGCCGCGCCACACGCCGGTCTCGATGAGATCGCCCGGTACCCCGTCCTCGAGAACCGTGCGCACGCAGTGCTCGACGTTCTCCAGACGGCGGATTCCGATCATGGTGTGCGCCACGCTCGGCCAGTCGACGCCGAGGCGGCGGTTGAGTTCGTCGTATTCGACCGCGGGAGCCCAGCTCGCCGGGATCGGTGGGTCTTCGTAAATGGTGTTCGCCAGGACCTTCTTCATGAGGTCCAGATAGAGCTGTGCTGTGGATTCCACGCCAATCGTCCTGTGCTCGGGCGGATTTGTAGCGGGTCTGCGGCAAGCCGCCACGAAATTAACGATCTTGGCGCGCTCTGAAAATCCCGTGTCCGCATTCTGGAAGACGGATGGCGCCGACTTCGCGATCATGACATCGTCTGGTCCGCTCGAAGTGGCCGTGCGGAAGCCGGGGGGAGTCCTCAGTCACATGCAGCAGATCCCGGATCGGGTCATGGACCTTTTCGCCGAACGCGTGCGGCGCGGACCGCGGGACCTCGCGGTGGTCGCTCCGGACGGGCGGCTCGACTACGCCGGACTGGACCGCCGCTCCGCGGCCCTGGCCGCGCGGCTGACGCACGCGGGGCTGCGCACCGGCGACGTGGTGCTGGTGCAGGCCCCGCGCGGACTCGCCCTCGCGGCGGCCGTGCTGGCCGTGCTGCGCGCGGGCGGCGCGTTCTGCGTGGTCGACCCCCGCTACCCGGCCGAGCGCCTCGGCCACATCTGGCGCAACAGCCGGGCGCGCTTCGCCCTCACCGCCCCCGGCGTCGTGCCCCCCGTCGCGGACGGCCCCCGTGTCCTGGAACTCGGCCCCGGGACCGGAGCGGGGGACGCGGACCCCGGTCCGGGGCCGGACCCCGTCTCCGCCGGTCCGGAACCCGCTCCCGCCGGTCCGGACCCCGTCTTCGCCGGGCCGGATCCCGTCTCCGCCGGTCCGGACCCCGACTCCGCCGGTCCGGATCCCGTCTTCGCCGGGCCGGATCCCGCTCCCGCCGGGCCGGACTCCGCTCCCGCCGGTCCGGATCCCGCTCCCGCCGGTCCGGACCCCGTCTCCGCCGGTCCGGATCCCGCTCCCGCCGGGCCGGACTCCGCTCCCGCCGGTCCGGGCCCCGCTCCCTCCGGGCCGCCGGCGGGGCCCGAGGACACCGCGTACCTGGTCTTCACCTCCGGCTCGACGGGCACCCCGAAGGCCGTCGCGATGCCCCACCGCTGCCTGGACAACCTCGTCTCCTGGACGCTGGCGAGCACGTCCGCCGAGCCGCTGCGCACGCTGATGTTCGCGCCGCTCGGCTTCGACGTCTTCGTCCAGGAGGTGTTCACCACCTGGTGCAGCGGGGGCTGCCTGTTCGTGCCGGCCGACGAGCAGCGCGGCGACCTCCAGCGGATCTGGGAGCTGTGCGCCGACTGGGAGATCGAGCGCCTCTTCGTCCCGCCCGTCGCCCTGCGCCGGATGGCCGAACTCACCCGCGCCTTCGGCATCCTGCCCGCCTCGCTGCGCGAGGTGGCCGCCGCCGGCGAGGCGCTGCACGTCACCCCGGCCGTCCGGGACCTGTTCGCCCGGCTGCCCCGGGCCCGGCTGCACAACCACTACGGGCCGGCCGAGACCCACGTCGCCCTCGCCCACACGCTCCCCGGGCCGCCCGGCACCTGGCCCGAACGTCCCCCGATCGGCCGCCCGCTGCCCGGCTTCCGAGCCCTGATCCGGCCGGTACCGGGGGAGGCCGCGGACCCGGACGGCGGCGAACTGTGGCTCGGGGGCGTCGGCCTCGCCCACGGCTACCTCGGCGACCCCGGACTGACCGCCGAGCGCTTCCGTTACGTCGGCGCCGAGGAAGCCGCGGCCGCCGACCGCGGTCCGGAGACCGCCGACACCGCCGACACCGCCGACACCGCCGACGCAGCGCGGCACCCGGTGCGCATGTACCGCACGGGCGACCGGGTCACCCGGGACTCCGGCGGGCTGTTCTCCTACGCGGGCCGCGTCGACGACCAGGTGAAGATCCGCGGCTACCGGGTGGAGCCCGGCGAGGTCGAGGCGGCGCTCGCCCGCCATCCGGCCGTACGCGAGTGCGCGGTGGCCGCCTGGACGCCCCCCGAGGGCGAGGAGCGGCAGCTCGTCGCGCACGTGGTGACGGCCCCCGGCCACCAGGCCGACCCGGACGAACTGCGCGGCCACCTCGCCCGGCTGCTGCCCGCGCACATGGTCCCGCACCACGTCGTCGAGGCGGCGGCGCTCCCCCTGTCGCCCAACGGCAAGATCGACCGCCGCCGCCTCCCCGCCCCCGTGACCGCGCCGGAGGCGGCCGCCGGCGCACCGGAGGGCGATCTGCGCGGCGCGGTCGCCGCCGTCTGGTCGGGTGTCCTGGGCGTCCCGGACATCGATCCCACCCGGCACTTCGCGGCCCTGGGCGGTACCTCCCTGTCGGCGGCCCTGGTGGTGACCCGGCTGCACTCCCGGTTCCGCGTACGCATCTCCCTCGAGGAATTCCTCCGCGAGCCCACGGTCGACGCCGTGGCCGCGCTGATCGGCGAACGGACGGCGGCATGACCGACTCCCGCGAACACGCCAGGTGGTTCCGGGTCTTCCACGAGACCCCGGACCACGCCCGGCCGCTGGTGTGCTTCCCGCACGCCGGCGGTGCGGCCGGGTACTACCACCGGCTCTCCGCGGCGCTGGCCCCCGCCGTGCGGGTCGCGGGCGTGCAGTACCCCGGACGGCAGGACCGCCTCGGTGAACCGGCCGTCACGGACCTGACGGTGCTGGCCGACACCGTCGCCGCGCTGCTCGCCCGGCGGCCCGGACCGCCTCCCGTCCTGTTCGGGCACAGCATGGGCGCGCTGATCGCCTTCGAGGTGGCGGCGCGCCTGGAGCACCGGCACGGACGTGCGCCCGCCGGGCTCGTGGTGTCGGCGATGAGCGCGCCCCACCGGTGCGCCGCCGAGGCCGCCCGGGAGCCGGCCGACGATGCGGCGGCGGCCGAGGAACTGCTGCGGCTGGGCGGCACCGACCCGCAGATCCTGGCCGACGAGGAGGTGCGGGCCCTGGTCCTGTCCGTCCTGCGCGGCGACTACCGGGCGGTGCGCGGCTACCGCCCCGGCTCCGTGCCCGCGCCCCTGTCGTGTCCGCTGGCCGCCTTCACCGGGCTCGACGACGAGCTGGACGCCGGCGCGGTGCGCGCCTGGTCCGGGTACACCACGGCGCCGTTCTCGCTGCGCGGCTTCCCCGGCGGCCACTTCTACCTCGACGGCTTCCCGCCCGCCGTGACCGGCGCGGTGCGCGAGGCGGTGCTCGTCATGACCGGGGCCGCCCCCGCCGCCGGGTCCGCCGCCGGGCGAGGATGAGGAGGAGCACATGTCGTCGCGGTTGTACCTGCTCGCCGCCGGTACGTTCTTCATCGGGACCGACGTCTTCGTCATCGCCGGGATGCTGCCGGGGATCGCGGGCTCGCTCGACGTCTCCCTGTCCGCCGCGGGCCAGTTGATGACGGTCTTCTCGATCGGGTACGCCGTCCTCGGGCCGCTGCTGGCCGGGGTGACCGGCCGGTGGGGGTCCCGGGCCCGGCTGACGGCGGCTCTGCTCGCCGTCGCGCTCGGCAATCTGGTGTGCGCGTGGGCGGACGCGCTGCCCCCGGCGCTGGCCGGCCGGGTGCTGGTCGCCGCGGGCGCCAGCCAGTTCACCCCGCACGCCGCGGCGCTCGCGGCCTCGCTGGTCCCGGGGGACCGGCAGGGGCGGGCGCTGGCGCTGGTCACCGGCGGCATGGTGGCGGGCTCGGTGGCCGGTGTCCCGGCGGGCACCTGGGCCGCGGCGCAGTTCGGCTGGCGCCCCACCCTCGTCGTGCTCGCCTGCGGGACGGCCGCCGTGGCCGCCGGGCTGGTGGCCGGGCTGCGCGGCGCGGACACGAAACCGCCCGTGACCGGCGTCCGGGAGCGCGTCCGGGCGCTGCGCGGGCCCGGGGTCCGCGGCATCCTGCTGATCACCGTCCTCGCCGTGCTGGCCGAGTACTCCGTCCTGACCTACGCGGGCGCCGTCTTCGGCGACGCCACCGACGGGGACGGCAGCCTGCTCGCGGTGCTGCTGCTCGCCTTCGGACTGGGCGGACTGATCGGCAACGGCGTGGCCGGCGCCTGCCTGGACCGGCCCGCCGGCCGCCATCTGGTGCTGGTCTCCATGGCCGGGATGGCCGCCACCTTCCTGGCCCTGCCCTGGCTCGCCGGGTCCTTCCCGGGCGCCCTGGCCGCCATGGTCCTGTGGGGGGCCGCCGGGTGGATGTACGCGGCGCCCCAGCAGCACCGCCTGCTGCGGCTCGCGGGCCCCGCCGGTCCCCTGGCCGTCTCCATGAACAGCTCCGTGATCTACGTCGGTGCCGCACTCGGCGGTGCCACGGGAGGCGTACTGCTGGACCACCTGGACCGCGACGGGCTGCTGGTGCAGGCGGCGCTGGTCTCCCTGCTGGCCGTCGCGGCCGAACTGCGCTTCCGCCGCCGGAGCGCGGCGACGGCCGACCCCGCCGGCACCGAACCGGCGACCGGGACCGGACCCGCCGGCACCGAACCCCCCGGGCCCGCGCGGACGGGCGCGGACACCGGCCGCTGACCGCCGCCGCCCGCGGACCGGACCGGACCGGGCCGCGCCCGCCGCCGGAGGAGAAGGCCGCCGTATCGCGGCGGCCCGGGCCCGGGGGCCGTCAGGCGCCCCCGGCCCACTCCCGCAGCGCCGCCTTGCTGGCGAAGTCGGCGACGTTCTTGTCCAGCGGGTCGCTGGTGTACTGGTGGAAGCGCCAGGTGGCCTGGATGCGGGGCTTGCCCGCGGTCACGTAGTCGGCGATCCACAGGGCGTCCCCGGCATAGGAGGTGGTGTCGACGTTCAGCCAGAAGTCGCGGTTGCAGTAGAGGACCACCCGGTTGTCCGGCCGCAGCGCCTTCACCTTCTTGATGAACTGGTCCTTCTCGGAATTGGTCGCATACGTGCCCTCACCGGTCCGCTCCCAGTCGACGGCGAGGATGTCACCCGCCTGGACGGGCGCCTTGCCGACGAAGTACTCGGCCTGGGCGGTCAGGTTGCCCGGCCACAGGAAGTGGTAGAAGCCGACCACCAGCCCGGCGTCGCGGCCGCGCCGGGTCTGGTCGCCGAGTTTGGGGTTGACGTAGGAGCGGCCCTCCGTCGCCTTGACGAAGACGAAGGAGAGTCCGTCGGTGTCGTACGAGGAGGACTGGTAGGCGCTGACATCGATGCCGTGCAGCATGGGGACTCCCGAAAGGGACCGAACCGGCTGGGAGTTGGGTTATGCCCCGCAGCCGCGCGGTCGATCCTCCGGTGAAACGGGCTCATCCGTTCGCTGGTTGGCTCCGGTGGTGCGGCGGCGCGTGGTCAGCACTCGATGATGTTGACCGCGAGCCCGCCCCGCGCCGTCTCCTTGTACTTCACCGACATGTCGGCGCCGGTTTCCTTCATGGTCTTGATGACCTTGTCCAGCGACACCTTGTGGGTGCCGTCGCCGCGCATCGCCATCCGCGCCGCCGTGACCGCCTTGACCGCGGCCATGCCGTTGCGCTCGATGCACGGGATCTGGACCAGACCACCGACCGGGTCGCAGGTCAGTCCCAGGTTGTGCTCCATGCCGATCTCGGCGGCGTTCTCCACCTGCTCGGGGCTGCCGCCCAGCACCTCGGCCAGCGCCCCCGCCGCCATCGAGCAGGCCGAGCCGACCTCGCCCTGGCAGCCGACCTCGGCACCGGAGATGGAGGCGTTCTCCTTGAAGAGCATGCCGATGGCGCCGGCGGCCAGCAGGAAGCGGACCACGCCGTCCTCGTCCGCGCCGGGCACGAAGTTCATGTAGTAGTGCAGGACCGCCGGGATGATGCCGGCCGCCCCGTTGGTCGGGGCGGTGACGACCCGGCCGCCCGCCGCGTTCTCCTCGTTGACCGCCATCGCGTAGAGGGTGATCCACTCCATCGCGAGGGCTTGGGGGTCGCCCTCCGAGCGCAGTTTGCGCGCGGTGTTCGCGGCCCGGCGGCGCACCTTCAGACCGCCCGGCAGGATGCCCTCGCGGGACATGCCGCGGTCCACGCACTGGCGCATCACCCGCCAGATCTCCAGCAGACCGGCGCGGATCTCCTCCTCGGTGCGCCAGGCCCGCTCGTTCTCCAGCATCAGGGCGGAGATGGACAGGCCCGTCTCCCGCGTCAGGCGCAGCAGCTCGTCGCCGGTGCGGAAGGGGTACTTCAGGACCGTGTCGTCCAGCTTGATGCGGTCGGCGCCCACCGCGTCCTCGTCGACGACGAAGCCGCCGCCCACCGAGTAGTACGTCTTGGCCAGCAGCTCGGACCCGGCGGCGTCGTACGCCCACAGGGTCATGCCGTTGGCGTGGTAGGGGAGGGCCTTGCGGCGGTGCAGGACCATGTCCGCGTCGAAGTCGAAGGCGATCTCCCGCTCCCCGAGGAGCGTCAGCCGGCCGCCCTCCTTGATCGCCGCCACCCGCTCGTCGGCCGTCTCCACGTCCACCGTGCGCGGCGAGTCGCCCTCCAGGCCGAGCAGCACCGCCTTGGGGGTGCCGTGGCCGTGGCCGGTCGCGCCCAGGGAGCCGTACAGCTCCGCGCGCACGGTGGCGACGGAGTCCATCAGGCCCTCGTTGCGCAGCCGCCGGGCGAACATGCGCGCCGCGCGCATCGGGCCGACCGTGTGGGAGCTGGACGGGCCGATGCCGATCGAGAACAGGTCGAAGACCGAGATGGCCACGGGGACTCCTCAAGACGGGGGTGGTGCAGAGGGGGGCTGGCTCTTATACACATCTGACGCTGCCGACGAAGCTGGAAGTG
>NZ_WYCT01000334.1 GCF_011008945.1 Streptomyces harenosi | reverse complement strand
GTCCAGCCCTTTTCGCGGCCGGACGCCGCACCGGAGCGTTCCACGACCGGCCCGCCGCGCGCACCACGGGGAAGATCTTCGCGCGTAGAGGTGGACGGTAGAGGCCGGTTCACCCCCGATGCCCCCGTTCGCCCGCGTCCGGCCCCCGTTACCCGTCGTCCGGATAACGGAAGCCCTCTGACCGCATCACGGTTGCGCATCCATTCCCTGCCAAGGCTGGTAACTGATCGCCAAAGCGTTGAAGACTCCCGCTCCAAGGGGCGTTCGCCCCTGTGTACGACGGACTGACCACGCCGCTACAGCGGCAAGTGCGGGCCGGCTACCGCCGGTTGAGAGGGGTCCCTGCCAGATGACGGCACCATTGCACGAGCCGACCGCGGAAGCGGCCCCGAGTGCGGCTGAGGAAGCGGCGGCAGCCGGCGCCGAGGCGAAGGCCGTCCAGGGCCGTTCCCTGGGGCGGATCGCCTGGGAGCGCCTGAAGCGGGACAAGCTCGCCCTCGCGGGCGGCGTCGTCGTCCTCTTCCTCGTCGTGGTCGCGCTGCTCGCACCGCTGATCACGGGGCTGGTCGGGCAGGACCCGGAGACGCACCACGAGGACCTGATCGACCCGCTCTTCGGCACGCCCGTCGGGTCCCTCGGCGGCATCAGCGGCGAGCACCTGCTGGGCGTCGAGCCGGTCAACGGCCGCGACATCTTCGCCCGGATCGTCTACGGCGCCCGGATCTCGCTCCTCGTCGGCTTCCTGTCGGCGGTCGTCGCGGTGGTGCTCGGCACCGTCCTGGGCATCCTGGCGGGCTTCTTCGGCGGCTGGGTCGACTCCCTGATCAGCCGGGTCATGGACGGCCTGCTGGCCTTCCCCCAGTTGCTGTTCATCATCGCGCTGGTCTCCGTCATGCCGAACCAGATGCTCGGGCTCACCGGTACGGGCGTGCGCGTCTTCGTGATGATCCTGGTCATCGGCTTCTTCGGCTGGCCGTACATCGGGCGCGTGGTACGCGGACAGACCATCTCGATGCGGGAGCGCGAATACGTGGAGGCCGCCCGGTCGCTGGGCGCGGGACGGTTCTACATCCTCTTCAAGGAGCTGCTGCCCAACCTGGTCGCCCCCATCATCGTGTACACGACCATGATGATCCCCACCAACATCCTCACCGAGGCGGCACTCAGCTTCCTGGGCGTGGGCGTCAAGCCGCCCACGGCCTCCTGGGGGCAGATGCTTTCGAGCGCGATCGACTACTACGACTCGGACCCCATGTACATGGTGATCCCGGGTGTGGCGATCTTCATCACCGTTCTTGCCTTCAACCTCTTCGGCGACGGCGTGCGCGACGCGCTGGACCCGAAGGGCTCCCGCTGAACTGCCGTACCACCAGCGACCCGTGGCACCGCGCACGGGGTCTCTCATCTAATCCGGAGGATCCGAGATCGTGACTACCCAACGCACCTCAGGGCGGCGCAAGCAGGCCATGGCCGCTGCCGCCGTGGTCGCCGCGCTGCTGACCACGGCGGCGTGCGGCGGCGGCGACGGCGAGAAGGGCGGTTCGAAGAACGGCGCGGCCGGCTTCGACGCCGCGAACAACAAGGTCGCCCAGGCCTCGCTGGCCAAGAAGGGCGGCACCCTGAAGTTCGCGGGCGCCCAGGACGCCGACTCGTGGGACACCACGCGCGGCTACTACGGCTTCATGTGGAACTTCGCGCGGTACTACAGCCGCCAGCTCGTCACGAACAAGACGGAGCCGGGCAAGACCGGCGCCGAGCTGACCCCGGACCTCGCCACCGGTCTCGCCAAGATCAGCGACGACGGCAAGACCTATACCTACACGCTGCGCGACGGCATCACCTGGGAGGACGGCCAGCCGATCACCTCCAAGGACATCAAGTACGGCATCGAGCGCGTCTGGGCGCAGGACGTGCTCTCCGGCGGCCCGACCTACCTCAGGGACGTGCTGGACCCCGAGGGCGAGTACCCCGGCCCGTACAAGGACAAGTCCAAGGACAAGCTCGGCCTGAAGGCCATCGAGACCCCGGACGACAAGACCATCGTCTTCAAGCTGCCGAAGGCCAACTCGGACTTCGAGGAGATGCTGGCGCTGATCTCCGCCTCCCCGGTCCGCCAGGACAAGGACACCAAGTCCAAGTACGCGCTGCGGCCGTTCTCCTCGGGCCCGTACAAGTTCCACTCCTACAACCCGGGCAAGGACCTCACGCTGGTCCGCAACACCGAGTGGAAGCAGTCCTCGGACCCGATCCGCAAGGCGTACCCGGACAAGATCACGATCAAGTTCTTCTCCAACGCCAACGACATGGACGCCCGGCTCATCGCCGGCGACTACGACCTGGACATCAACCAGACCGGCATGTCGCCGCAGGGCCGCACCAGCGCCCTGAAGCAGCACAAGGAGAACCTGGACAACCCGGTCTCCGGCTACATCCGTTACGCGGCCCTCGCGCAGAACGTGAAGCCGTTCGACAACATCCACTGCCGCAAGGCGGTCCTCTACGGGGCCGACCACGTCTCCCTCCAGACCGCGCGCGGCGGCCCCGTGGCCGGCGGTGAGATCGGCACCAACATGCTGCCGCCGTCCGTCCCCGGCGCCGAGGGCCAGAAGTACGACCCGTACGAGATGGCCGGCGCCAACAAGAAGGGCAACGTCGCCAAGGCCAAGGAGGAGCTGAAGGCCTGCGGCAAGCCCAACGGCTTCAAGACCACCATCGCCGTGCGCAACAACAAGCCGGTCGAGGTGGCCACCGCCGAGTCGCTCCAGGCGTCCCTGAAGAAGGTCGGCATCGACGTCGAGATCGACCAGTACGACGGCGCGCAGAACTCCAGCGTCATCGGCAGCCCTTCCAACGTGAAGAAGAAGGGCTACGGCATCATCATCATGGGCTGGGGCCCGGACTTCCCGTCCGTCCAGGGCTACGGCTGGCCGCTGTGGCACAGCAAGGCCATCCTGGAGAGCGCCAACAACAACTACGCGCTCATCAAGGACAAGACGATCGACGGCCTGTTCGACCAGTACGTCAACACCCTCGACGAGGCGGGCAAGACGAAGATCGCCACGGAGATCAACCACAAGGTGATGGAGGGCGCGTACTACCTGCCCTTCGTCTTCGAGCGGTTCCTCAACTGGCGCTCGGACCGGCTGGCGAACGTCTACACCACCGACGCCTACAGCGGTCAGTACGACTTCGTCAACCTCGGCCTGAAGTCCACGAAGTAACCGGCACACCCGCCGTACGGCACGAAAGGCAGGTGAAGGCCGGCGCGGCGTGACCGCGGGCCCCGGGAGACCTCCGGGGCCCGCGGTCCGCGGCGGGCCGTTAGCTGTGCTCGCTTACCTCATGAGGCGGTTGTTCGCCGCCGCAGTGATGCTCGTGGTCATCATCATGGTGGTCTTCAGCATCTTCTTCCTGATACCCAAATGGGCGGGCGTCGACGTCGCCCTGAGCTTCGTGGGCAAGCAGGCCGACCCCGCCGCCGTCGAGGCCGTGCGGGTGAAGCTGGGGCTGGGCGACCCGGTCTACGTCCAGGTCTGGGAATTCTTCAAGGGCATCTTCGCGGGCCGCACCTACGCGGCCGGCGGCGACGTCACGCACTGCTCCGCGCCGTGCTTCGGCTACTCCTTCCGCAGCGAGCAGGCCATCTGGCCGGTGCTGACCGACCGCTTCCCGGTGACCCTGGGACTGGCGCTCGGCGCGGCCGTGCTGTGGCTGATCTTCGGCCTGGCCGCGGGTGTGCTCTCCGCCCTGAAGCGGGGCAGCCTCTGGGACCGGGGCGCCATGATCGTCGCCCTCGCCGGCGTCTCGCTGCCCATCTACTTCACCGGCCTGCTCAGCCTGGCGATCTTCTCCTACGGACTGGGCTGGCTGGACGCGCAGTACGTGCCCCTGGAGGACAGCTTCACCGGCTGGATCGGCGGCATGATCCTGCCCTGGGTCACCCTCGCCTTCCTCTACGCGGCGATGTACGCCCGCATCACCCGCGCCACCATGCTGGAGATCCTCGGTGAGGACTACATCCGCACCGCCCGCGCCAAGGGCCTGCGGGAACCGGTCGTCATCCGCAAGCACGCCATGCGCTCGACGATGACGCCCATCCTCACCATGCTCGGCATGGACCTGGGCGCGCTCATCGGCGGTGCGATCCTGACCGAGACCACGTTCAGCCTGCCCGGCCTCGGCCAGGCGGTCCTCCACGCGATCAAGAACCAGGACCTGCCCATCATCCTGGGCGTCACCCTGATCACTTCTCTCGCGGTGCTCATCGCCAACCTCGTGGTGGACGTCCTGTACGCCGTGATCGACCCCCGAGTGAGGCTCTCATGACCGAACTCAGCAAGACCCAAGCGGCCGTGGGAGAGCCCACTGCGACCTCCCCCGCCCCCACCGCCTTCCTGGAAGTGCGCGATCTCAAGGTCCACTTCCCGACCGACGACGGCCTGGTCAAGTCCGTCGACGGGCTCAGCTTCCAGCTCGAGCGGGGCAAGACGCTCGGCATCGTGGGCGAGTCGGGCTCCGGCAAGTCGGTGACCTCGCTCGGCATCATGGGCCTGCACACCGCCGGCCAGTACGGCAAGCGCAAGGCGCAGATCTCCGGCGAGATCTGGCTGGACGGCACCGAGCTGCTCTCCGCCGACCCGGACCACGTCCGCAAGCTGCGCGGACGCGAGATGGCGATGATCTTCCAGGACCCGCTGTCCGCGCTCCACCCGTACTACACGATCGGCCAGCAGATCGTGGAGGCGTACCGCATCCACCACGACGTGGACAAGAAGACCGCCCGGCGCCGCGCGGTGGAGATGCTCGACCGCGTCGGCATCCCGCAGCCGGACAAGCGGGTGGACAACTACCCGCACGAGTTCTCCGGCGGTATGCGCCAGCGCGCGATGATCGCGATGTCGCTGGTCAACAACCCCGAGCTGCTCATCGCGGACGAGCCGACCACCGCCCTGGACGTGACCGTCCAGGCGCAGATCCTCGACCTCATCCGGGACCTGCAGAAGGAGTTCGGCTCCGCGGTCATCGTCATCACCCACGACCTGGGCGTCGTCGCCGAGCTCGCCGACGACATCCTGGTGATGTACGGCGGCCGCTGCGTCGAGCGCGGCCCGGCCGAGAAGGTGTTCTACGAGCCGCGCCACCCCTACACCTGGGGCCTGCTCGGCTCGATGCCCCGGCTCGACCGCGACCAGCAGGAACGCCTCATCCCGGTCAAGGGCTCCCCGCCCTCCCTCATCAACGTCCCCTCCGGCTGCGCCTTCAACCCGCGCTGCCCGTACGCGGACGTGCCCAAGGACGACGTCACCCGCACGGTCCGGCCGGAGCTGGCCGAGGTCGGCAGCCGCCACTGGGCGGCCTGCCACATGACCAAGGAGCAGCGGGAGCGTATCTGGACCGAAGAGATTGCGCCGAAGCTGTGAGCGAGAACGCCAAGGACGAAGCAGTGGCCAGCCCCGCGCCGAGTGACGGCGCGCGGCGCGAGGGGGTGCGCGGCGACGGCGGCATCCTGCTGAAGGTGACCGGGCTCCAGAAGCACTTCCCGATCAAGAAGGGCCTGCTCCAGCGGCAGGTCGGCGCGGTGCACGCGGTCGACGGCATCGACTTCGAGGTCCGGGCCGGCGAGACCCTGGGCGTGGTCGGCGAGTCCGGCTGCGGCAAGTCGACCATGGGCCGGCTGATCACCCGGCTGCTGGAGCCGACCGGCGGCACCATCGAGTTCGAGGGCAAGGACATCACCCACCTCGGGGTGAGCGGGATGCGCCCGCTGCGCCGCGATGTGCAGATGATCTTCCAGGACCCGTACTCGTCGCTGAACCCGCGCCACACCATCGGCACGATCGTCGGCGCCCCCTTCCGGCTCCAGGGCGTCGAGCCCGAGGGCGGGATCAAGAAGGAGGTGCAGCGGCTGCTGTCGGTGGTCGGGCTCAACCCCGAGCACTACAACCGCTACCCGCACGAGTTCTCCGGCGGCCAGCGCCAGCGCATCGGCATCGCCCGCGCGCTCGCGCTCAACCCCAAGCTCGTCGTGGCCGACGAGCCGGTCTCCGCGCTGGACGTGTCGATCCAGGCGCAGGTGGTGAACCTGCTGGACGACCTCCAGGAGGAGCTCGGCCTGACGTACGTGATCATCGCGCACGACCTGTCGGTCGTCCGGCACGTCTCGGACCGGATCGCGGTGATGTACCTCGGCAAGATCGTGGAGCTGGCCGACCGCGACCAGCTCTACAAGGCGCCGATGCACCCGTACACCAAGGCCCTGCTGTCGGCGGTGCCGATCCCGGACCCGTCGCGCAAGGCGGCCAAGAGCGAGCGCATCCTGCTCAAGGGCGACGTCCCCTCGCCGATCTCCCCGCCGAGCGGCTGCCGCTTCCACACCCGGTGCTGGAAGGCGACGGAGATCTGCAGGACCACCGAGCCGCCGCTGAAGGAGCTGCGGCCCGGCCAGCGGGTGGCCTGCCACCACCCGGAGAACTTCGAGGACCAGGCCCCGCAGGACACGGTCCTGCTCTCCGCGGCCAAGGAGGCGGCGGAGCTGGTGCCGGAGGAGGAGCTGGCCGAGTCGGCGAAGACGTCGGCGGCGGTGGCCGCGGAGGTGGAGGCCGCCGGGCAGGCCCCGGCGGCGGACACCGCGGCGGCGCCCGTGCAGGAGTCCGGCCGGAAGTCCGGCCAGGAGCCCGGCGGGAAGTCCACGGACGGCTGACCGGGACGCTCCGACCGATCAGCGAGCCCCCGCCTTCGTTTGCAAGGCGGGGGCCCGTCGGCGGGTGAGAATGGCAGGGTGCTCCAGCAACTCTTCAGCCCGTCCGTCCAGCACACGCTCGACCTGATCGGCATCTTCGTCTTCGCGATCTCCGGCGCGCTGCTGGCCGTCCGCAAGAACTTCGACGTCTTCGGCATCGCCGTCCTCGCCGAGGTGACCGCGCTCGGGGGCGGGCTGTTCCGGGACCTGATCATCGGCGCCGTGCCGCCGGCCGCCTTCACCGACCTCGGGTACTTCGTCACCCCGCTGCTCGCCGCGGCCCTGGTCTTCTTCCTCCACCCGCACGTGGAGCGCATCCAGGCCGGGGTGAACGTCTTCGACGCGGCGGGCCTCGGCCTGTTCTGCGTGGCCGGGACGACCAAGGCGTACGAGTACGGGCTCGGCCTGACCGCCTCCGCCTGCCTGGGGCTGGCGACCGCGGTGGGCGGCGGTGTGCTGCGGGACGTGCTCGCCAACGAGGTGCCGTCGCTGCTGCGCTGGGACCGCGACCTGTACGCCGTCCCGGCGATGGTCGGCGCCGCCATGGTCGCGCTGTGCATCCGCTACGACGCGCTCACCCCGCTGACCAGCGGTCTGGCGGTGGTCACCGCCTTCGTGCTGCGGCTGCTCGCCATGCGGTTCCACTGGCGGGCCCCGCGGGCGTGGAACCGGCGGTCGGCGGCGCGGGAGGGGTAGCGCGCGCCGCCCCGCGACGAACAAAACAAAAGCTACCGCTTAGTAGTTTGTTGTTGTACCGTTCAGCCATGCCAGAAGCAGCCTCGGCCCCGGCCGCGCGGGCCCGGATCGGCGACAGCGAGTTCGACCGCGACACCGCCGTCACCCGGCGCGAGCCCGGGGTCTACGACGCCGCCCTCTCGCCCGGCTGGACGATCATCAACGCCGTGAACGGCGGCTATCTGCTGGCCGTCCTGGGCCGCGCGCTCGGCGACGCCCTGCCGCACCCCGACCCGTTCACCATCTCGGCCCACTACCTGACCGCCTCCCGGCCGGGCCCCGCCGTCGTCCGCACCGAGGTCGTGCGCACCGGCCGGACCCTGTCCACCGGCCAGGCGTCGCTCCTCCAGCACGACGACGAGGGGCGCGAGGTCGAGCGCATCCGCGTCCTGGCCTCCTACGGCGACCTGGACGCGCTCCCCGACGACGTGCGGACGTCGGCCAAGCCGCCGGCCATCCCGCCGGTCGAGCAGTGTTTCGGCCCCTGTCTCTTATACACCTCTGACGCTGCCGACGAAGCTAGAAGTGT
>NZ_WYCT01000333.1 GCF_011008945.1 Streptomyces harenosi | reverse complement strand
GTGGGCGGGGAGATGTTTATAAGAGACAGGAATTGGGGGGGGTGGGTGGTGGGGTGGTGGCACGCCGAGACTCCCGCTCCCCGGAACACGCACCCCCTAGGAGGCGCCCGCTCTCCCGAACACGCATCCCCTAGGAGGCGCCCGCTCCCCCGAACACGCCCCCGCCGCCGTCATCCGGGCACGGCCCGGAACCGGCGCCGGTACTCGGTCGGGGTGGTGTCGAGCCTGCGCCGGAAGGCGCGGATGAGGGTGTCCGTCGTACCGAAACCGCACAGGCTCACGATGCGTTCGAGCGTCGCGTCGGTGGACTCGAGCTGGTTGCGGGCCAGTTCGACCCGGGCCGACTCGATGTAGGCGCTCGGGGTCATGCCGAGTTCGGCCTTGAAGATGCGGGTGACCTGCCGCTCGCCCAGGTGCGCGTGGGCGGCGAGGTCGGCGACGGTGATCGGCTCGCCGATGTGGCGCATGATGTAGTGGCGCAGATCCTCCACCCGCCGGGTCGTGGAGACGGGCTCCAGGGGGACGCTGAACTGGCTCTGCCCGCTGGGCCGCTTGAGGTACATCACGAGCTGCCTCGCGACCCGCAGGGCGACGGCCTCGCCGAAGTCGTCGGCGACCAGGGCGAGGGACAGGTCGAGGCAGGCGCTGATGCCCGCGCCGGTCCACACGTCCCCCTCGCGGATGAAGATGGGGTCGGCGTCGACCTCCACCTCCGGGTGGTCGGCGGCCAGTTGCTGCGCGGTCGACCAGTGGGTGGTGGCGCGCTTGCCGTCGAGCAGCCCGGCGGCGGCCAGGATGTGCGCCCCCACGCAGACGGACGTGACCCTGCGGGTGCGGCCGGCGAGCTTCTTCACCCACTCGACCACCACCGGGTCGGTGAGGGCGTGCACCCGGCGCCGGCTGTCGATCTCGACCGAGCCGGGCACCAGGAGGGTGTCGATGCTCCGCCCGGCCACCTCCTCGAAGGTGGCGTCGGGCAGCACCCGCACCCCGGCCGAGGTGGTGACCGGATCCAGCGTCCCGGCGGCCAGCACCACCTGGTAGCCCGTCTCGTCCTCCGTCTCCCGCGCCACGAGGGAGAAGACCTCCGGGGGCCCGGTGACGTCGAGCAGGTCGACCCCCTCGAACAGCACGATGACGATGAGACGCCTGACGGTGCCCATGAATCCCCCCTGGCCGAGCCCACACCGATGTCCGGATGTGCAGGTTAGATGACATTGCCGACGCCCTGGGCGGGCCGTAGGTTTCTGGACGTGGCCCGCACCGCGCGGACGGGCCGCGATCCGAGCCGAACCTTGGCACGCGCATCCTGTGGGGGGAATTTCCATGGCTACGACGACTCTTCGGGCACTCAACGGCTTCGACGAGACGCCCGCCTCGCTCGCCGACTCGACCCTGATCATGGTCGACTACCAGAACACCTACGTCGGTGGCGTGATGGAGCTGGACGGCTGGCAGGCCGCGCTCGACTCCGCCGCCGAGCTGCTGGGCCGCGCCCGTGAGGCCGGCGCGAAGATCATTCACGTGGTGAACGACGGCGGCGAGGGAACCCCGTACGACATCCGCGCCGAGATCGGCCAGATCCACCCGAGCGTGGCACCGGCCGAGGGCGAGCCGGTCGTCGTGAAGACGGTCCCGAACGGGTTCGTCGACACCGACCTCGGCGAGCGCGTGGACGCCGCCGGCAACAAGGACGTCATCGTCATGGGGTTCATGACGCACATGTGCGTGCTGTTCACCACGCAGGGCGCGTTCCTGCGGGGCAACCGGCCCACCGTGGTCGCCGACGCCTGCGCCACGCGTCCCCTGCCGGCCACCGGTGCCGAGCTGCCCGCCGCCCAGATCCACGACGGCGCGCTCGCGACCATCCGCGACCTCTACGGTGTCGTCGTCGAGTCCGGCAAGTCCCTCGTCTGAGCGCCGGGCACCGGGCGCCGGGCGATCCGGCCCCGGTCGGCCGTACGACCGTGCGTCCGGACCCTCCGGGGCGTACGAACCATCCGGACCGTATGAACCATCCGGGGCGTACGAACCATCCGGACCGTCCGGACCGCCACGGCCCGCGGTTGTGCACGCCGTGGCGGTGGCCGTCCGCCCCGCGGCGGCGGCCCCGTGCCCGCTGCGCGCGGACGGCGGCTGCCGCGGCCACCTGACGGCCGCCGCGCCGGCGCGGCCGCGAGGACGGCGGGTCACCGCCCGCCGATGACCGATCACCGCCCGGGTCCCTGACCGGCCACGGGCGGCCGACCGCTGCGCCGGCCACCGGCCGGTCGCCGGTCCCGCACCGCTGCCCGCCCGGACGCCGGCGGCGGTGCCCCGGGCTCCGCCCTGCCCCGGTCCCGCCGGGACCGTGGCCGGACGGTGCCGCTCCCCCGCTCCACCGCGCCCGTGCGCGGTGGGGATCTGCTCCGTCCCGCCCGCCGCTCGCGCGGCGGGCGGGCGATCCCGGCAGCCCGTCACGGCTGCCCCGGCAGCGGCAGGCCGGATTCCCGCCCCACACCGCCGGCCGTGCCCGGCGGGCCTCGGGGGTCCGCTCGTACCCACGCTCCCGCCGCCGGATTTCCCACTCCGTCCTCGACGACCGCGTCCCCGCCCCGGCGGGCCGCGGCCCCTTGGACGATCACCGTCTCCTCCCCCCTCTGTGTCGGCGGATGTCCCGCGTGTGCAGGAGACGGCTCACCTTCACGTCGCCACCCTGGCTCCGCTCCGTCGCGTCCGCGCCGCAGCGGGCCGCCGGCCGGTCCCGTCCGCCCCGGCGGCGCTCGATACCGAGCGCCCCGCGCGGGCAGGCCCCGCCGTCGCCGCCCGCTTCCCGGCCGCCTCGCGACACGGGCTCCTCCCCACCCGGAGGCCCGCCCCGCGGGGCGGCCCCGGCACGGGCTCTTCCTCACCGGGAGGCCCGGGCGCGGGGCGGCCCCGGCACGTCCGCGGAACCACGGCCCGCTCCGTGAACACCGCGGTGCCCTTTCGCGCGCCGTCCAGCGCCCCGCCCAGCGCGGGAGGACACCGCACGCACCGTGCCCAGCACCCCGGATCTTCCCGACGCCCTCCCGCAGGCCGGAGAACGGCGTCTTCACCGAAAGGCTGACCATGACCACGCGTAGAGGTTTCCTCGGCACCGCCACCGCCGCCGGCGCCGTGACCTTCCTCGGCAGCTCCACGGCCAGTGCCGTGACCGCCGGCACCACCGGCACGGAACCGGTGGGGACCACGGTGGAGAACGCGCGCGAATCCATCCTCGCGGTCAACCGCGGCATGCGGGCCAACTACGCCGTGCTGAAGTCCGACCTGATCAAGCACCTGAGCCCCGTCGTCGTCGTGCAGAACGACGCCAGGGGCGGCAAGTTCACCCTCGTCCACAAGGGCACGCAGGAGTCGGCGAACCCCGTCTCCCCCGTCTTCGAGCTGGCGAAGTCGATCAGCCACGTCCCGCTCGGCATCTTCTCGACCATCGCCCCGTACCTGAGCGACAAGGTCCCGAACCTCCCCAACGCCGACCGGATCGACCCGCACGACCTGAAGATGGTCGCCTTCAAGGGGACCGGCACCACCGACTGGATCACGCCGCTGAAGAACTTCGCCGCCAATCTCACCGTGGCGCGCGGCAACCTCGACGACGCGGACCTGCCCGCGGAGATGGTGACCTCGTGCGGGCAACTGCTCGACGCGGCGCTGAAGTTCGTCGACACCTCGGTGGCGAGCAAGTCGTTCGACATGAAGTCGTTCGAGGACTTCTCCGGGAGCGTGTACCCCAACATCCGCACCAACATGAAGTACGCGGCCGACGCCCAGATCGCCGGCGTGCAGCAGATCATGAAGAAGTGGCGCGCCCAGATCGGCGAGGAGGAGTGGAAGGACCTCTACACCGTCGTCATCTCGCAGTGGACGACCTCCGTCCTCAACCAGAACACCATCATCATCAGGCCGTGCATGAACCCGGCCAAGGTGGACACCCACCTGATCGACCTGCCGGCCGTCGAGCCGCCCGCCGACCCGATCTTCGTCGCCCTGGACAACCTCGCCCGGATCGTGCAGGACAACATCGCGGCCGAGATGGTCTTCCCCGTGGACCACGTGGTCGCGGACGCGCTCAAGGGTCAGCAGGACCTGCTCTCCGACGAGATCATGGACCAGCTCGGCGGGACGGCGCCCGGTGCGCTGACGTCCTCCGCCACGGCCTCGGGCCTCGCCGCGACCTCGGGCCTGGCCGCCTCCGCCGCGGACGCCTGCCCCTTCCACAAGAAGGTCGCGCAGGCGTGACCTTCCCGGCCTGTCCGCCGTAGCCGGATGCGCAGAGCCGGATGCGCACCGCGTTCGGCTACCGCGGACAGGCGCCGTCTCACGTCCCGGAGGACGGGGCCGCCGGCTTCAGCGCGCGGGCCAGGCGGTCGAGGGCGGCGCCGTCCACGGCGGCCGTGCCCGTGAGGGTGCCGACGAGCGCCTGGGCGAGGACGGTCGCGGTGCCGATCCGCGTGTCCTCGCGCTCGTCGCCGGTGACCTTCCCGATCACCGCGTCCCGCACCGACCGCGAGATGTCGGGGCCGCCGAACGGCTCGGGGAAGGACAGCGCCATCACGCACACGCCCACGTTGGCGGAGAGGATCGACCGGGCGGCCAGCTCCGGGTCCGTCCGCAGCCGCCCGGCGTCGCGGCACCGCTCCACGGCCGACCGGAGCAGGGCCTGCGCCTCCCCGATCGCCTGGGGCCTGGCGTCCGCCGTCGGCGTGAACATCAGCCGGTACAGGTGGGGATTGCCCAGCGCGAACGCGACATGGCTGTCCCAGGCCGTGCGCAGGTCGGCCACCGGGTCGTCGGTGAGCGGATTGCGCCGCTTGTTGGCGAGGAAGCGCTGGAAGCCGAGGTCGGCCACCGCCGTGAGCAGCCCCTGCTTGTCGCCGAACTGGCGGTAGATCTCCGGCATGCCGACGCCGGCCCGGTCGCAGATGGCCCGGGTCGAGATCGCCAGCGCGTCCTTGGTGGCGAGGAGTTCCGCGGTGGCATCCAGGATGCGCTCTCGTGCCGTCGACATGGCCCCCACGATAACACCGGAGGATAACAACGCTAACAGCACTGACCTGCGGTTTTCCAAGGAGGAGACACCCGGCGGGACGGAGTCGTGTTATCAGCGCTTACGAGTCGTGTTAGCGTTGCACACATCTTCGTAGCGAGAGAGATGGGTACTCCTGTGAACCGTTCGACGCTCCTCCGCGCCGCCTCGGCCGCCGTCGCCACCGCCGCCGGCGTGGCCCTCCTCGCCGCCTGCGGGGGCGAGGACTCCGCGGACAAGGACAAGGACACGGACAAGGCCGCCGCCCGGACGGCCGAACCCGGGGCCGCCGCCGGCTCCGCCGCCCCGGCCGCCGCCGGTAGCTTCACCGTCACGCACGTGGGCGGGCCGACCACGATCCTGGAGATCGCCGGCGCCCGGCTGCTGCTCGACCCGACCTTCGACCAGCCCAAGAAGTACAAGAGCGGCCTGGAGAAGACGCAGGCTCCCGCCTTCGGCACCGACCGGCTCGGGAAGATCGACGCCGTGCTGCTCTCCCACGACCAGCACGACGACAACCTCGACGACACGGGCCGCAAGCTGCTGAAGGACGTGCCCGTCGTCCTGTCCACGCCCGGCGCGCACAAGCGGCTCGGCGACCACGTCACGGGCATGAAGAGCTGGCAGACCGAGGAGCTGAAGACCTCCCGCGGCACCATCGTGGTCACGGCCGTGCCCGCCCTGCACGGCCCCGACGGGGTGGACCGCGGCGCGGACGGCGAGGTGACCGGCTTCGTGCTGAGCGGCGAGGGCGTCCCCACCACCTACATCTCCGGCGACAACGCCTCGGTCAAGGTGGCCAAGCAGGTCGGCGACCGCGTCAAGAAGGAGATCGGCCCCATCGACACGGCCGTCCTCTTCGCCGGTGCCGCCCGCACCCCCGCGATCCTCGACAACGCCCCGCTGACCCTCACGTCCAAGAACGCCGCCCTGGTGGCGAAGGACCTCGACCCCCGCCGGGTGGTCGCGGTGCACACCGACAGCTGGAACATCTACTCGGAGGACATGAAGTCCCTGGAGAAGGCGTTCCAGGACCAGGGCGTCGCGGACAAGCTGGTCGGCCTGGAGCCGGACGGCACCGCCCGGAAGCTGTCCTGACCGGAGGACTCCGCCCGGGTGCCGTCCCGTCCGGACGGCTCCGCCAGGATGCCGCCCCTGCCGGGCGGCGTCCCGAGAGCCCCGTCCCGCGCGGTGCCGTCCCGGCCGGACGGCGCCGCGGGGGGCGGGGCTACGGCTTCCCCTTGCCGCCCACCTGGGTCCGCACCGCCCCCATGCTCGCCACCACGACCAGCGCGATGGCGGCGGCCTCGGGGGCGGACAGGGCCTGGTCGAGGACGAGGAAGCCGGCCGTGGCCGCGAGGGCCGGCTCCAGGCTCATCAGGACGGCGAAGGTGGAGGCGGGCAGGCGCCGCAGCGCGAGCAGCTCGAGGGTGTAGGGCAGGACGGAGGAGAGCAGGGCGACCGCGCCGCCGAGCGCGAGGGTCACCGGGTCCACCAGCTTGGCCCCGGACTCGGCGATGCCGAGCGGCAGGAACAGCACCGCCCCGACCGCCATGGCGAGGGCGAGCCCGTCGGCCTGCGGGAAGCGGCGGCCCGTCCGCGCGCTGAAGACGATGTACGCCGCCCACATCGCGCCCGCGCCCAGCGCGAACGCCACACCGGCCGGGTCGAGGCCGGAGAAGTCACCGCCGCCGAGGAGGGCCACGCCCGCGAGGGCGAGGGCGGCCCAGACGAGGTTGACCGCGCGGCGGGAGGCGAGGACGGACAGCGCGAGCGGGCCGAGCACCTCCAGGGTGACGGCCGGCCCCATCGGGATGCGGGCCACGGCCTGGTAGAACAGGCCGTTCATCGCGGCCATGGCGACCCCGAAGACGATCACCGTGCCCCAGTCGGCGCGGGAGTGGCCGCGCAGCCGGGGGCGGCAGACGAGCAGCAGCACGACGGCGGCCACCAGCAGGCGGAGCGTCACGATGCCGAGCGCCCCCGCCCGGGGCATCAGGGTGACCGCCAGCGCGCCGCCGAACTGCACCGAGACACCGCCGGCGAGGACCAGGCCGACCGACCCCAGGGTGCCCCCGCGGCCGGGGGAGCCGCCCGGCGCGGAAGCCGGGGCGCCGGCGCCCGCCGCGGCGAGCTCCGGGACGGGGACGGCCGGTGGCGGGGTGCCGGGGGTGGCGCTGGGGCTGCTCACGGGACCTTCCGGGGGCTGGTGGCTGTTCTTCCGAGGACCATCACGCGGGCATCCACACACCCGCGTACATCCCACTGTACTTCCAAGTCCATGCGACTGAACTCAGACAGGTGCGTATCTCTCCCATGCCACTGTCTTGGCCCGGGTGCACCCCTGTCAATGGAAACCCTTGCCATGCTCCGTCCGGACGCTCGCGCCCATCGGGGCACAGGCGGCCCGCGCGCACCCCTCCGAGCCCTCGCAGCCCCCGCGTGCCACGCTGGCGAGGCTCTCGCGCGCGCCGGGGACGGGCGCGCCGCGCGGCTGACAGACTGCCCGGCATGATGATCAGACTCGCGACGGAACGGGACCTCGACGGCTTCCTCGGACTGGCAGCCCAGGTGGAGCACTGGTTCGGGCCCATGGTGGACGACCCCGGATTCCACCGGGCCGTGCGGGAGCACATCGACCGGTCCGCGGCGCTCCTCGCGGTGGCCCCGGACGCGGACGTCCTCGGCGGGCTGCTCTTCGGCACGGAGGGGGACACCCACCATGTGCACTGGCTCGTCGTGGCGGGACGGGCGCGGGGCCAGGGGGTCGGCCGGGCGCTCATGGCCGAGGCGATGGACCGGTTCCCGGCGGGACCGGGGACGGTCGAGGTGATCACCTTCGGGGCCGACCACCCCGGTGCCGTCACCAGCGGCGCCCGCGTCTTCTACGAGCGTCTCGGCTTCGTCCCCGCCGAGGCCGCCGAACCGGGCCCGGAAGGCGGTTCCCGCCAGGTCTTCCGCCTCGTCCTCCCCTGACGGACGACGCCCCCGCTCCTCCCTGCCGGACGACGGCCCCGCTCCTCCCCTACGGC
>NZ_WYCT01000332.1 GCF_011008945.1 Streptomyces harenosi | reverse complement strand
CGCCCACACCTCCAGCTCCACCCCGCCGTCCTCCCCCCGCACCGGAAGCACGGCACCCGCGCGGGCGAACACCGGGATCCGGCTCAGGGGCGCGTCCACCACCACCCGCGCCGGCCCGTCGTACGCCCGCTCCGTCGCCGTGTCGTACCAGCGCCCCCGCGGCAGCCGCACCACACGCCGGCCGGCCCCCTCGTCGAGCACCGGCGCCACCAGCAGGCAATCACCCAGCAAGAAGGCGTCCTCGCAGTCCCGCAGCGCCCGGTCCTCGGGCGCCGGCCACCACACCGGCCGCACATAGGGCGCGCCGGTGCGCCGCGCCAGATGTGCCAGCGTCACGAAGTACGGCAGCAGCCGCCGCCGCTCGACCAGTGCCGCGCGCGCGTGCTCCAGCACCTCGGGACCGAACTCCCACGGCTCCCTGCGCCCCGCCCGCACACTCGCGTGCGTCCGGAACAGCGGCAGGTACGCGCCCAGCTGGAACCACCGCAGATACAGCTCCGGCGACGGACTGCCGTCGAAGCCGCCCACGTCCGGCCCCGAGTACGGCACCCCGCACAGCCCGAGACCCAGCACCAGCGCCAGCGACGCCCGCAACCCGGACCAGCCCGTGGCCACGTCACCCGACCACGTGCCGCCGTAGCGCTGCATGCCCGCCCACCCCGAGCGCGAGAAGACGAAGGGGCGCTCCCCGGGCACCAGCGCGCGCAGCCCCTCGTACCCCGCCCGGGCCATGCACAGCGCGTACACGTTGTGCGCCTCGCGGTGGTCACCGCCCCGGCCCTCCAGGTGGTGCCGGGCCGACCGCGGCAGCGTCGGCTCCCCGAACGCCGCGAACGACGTCGGCTCGTTCATGTCGTGCCAGAAACCGGAGAACCCCTGCCCGAGCCGCTCCTCGTACAGACCGCCCCACCACTGGCGCACCCGCGGGTGCGTGAAGTCCGGGAACACCGCCTCGCCCGGCCACACCACGCCCCGCACCACCCGCCCCCCGGCGTCCCGCACGAAGGCGTCCCGGTCCGCCCCGCCGTCGTACACGGCGCTGCCGGGTTCCGCCTTCACCGCCGGATCCACGATCGACACCAGCCGGATCCCGTCCCGCCGCAGCTCCTCGGCGAGCACCGGCAGCTTGGGGAACCGGTCCTGGTCGACGGTGAAGACCCGGTACTCGTCGTAGTGGTCGATGTCCAGGTGGACCGCGTCGAGCGGGAGATCGCGCTCCTGGTAACCGGCGACGATCCGCCGGACCTCCTCCTCCGTGCCGAACCCCCACCGCGCATGATGATGACCGAGCGCCCACGCGGGCGGCACCGCGGGCGCCCCGGTGAGCGAGGCCCACGTCAGCAGCACGCGCGCGGGCGTCCCCACCATCACCCAGCAGCGCAGCGGACCCCCGTCCATCCGCACGACGCTCGCCCCCGCCCGGTCGTGCCCGGACCCGGCGCCCTCCTCGCCCTCCCGCAACGTCACCGTGCCGTCCCACGTGTTGTCGTGGAACACCAGATGCGTGCCGGCGTCGGCCACCACCACCTGCACCGGCATGGTGAGGTACAGCGGATCGTCACCGGGGCGGAACGCCGCCTGGGGATCGGTGTTCCACAGCCGGTACGTCCCGTCCCGCAGCCGCGGCCCCGACGCGCGTCCGCCGAGCCCGAAGAACCGCGCGTCCGCGGCCACCTCCGACCGCTGCACCCAGCGCGCCGCACCGCCGCCCGCCGGCTCCCACCAGCGCGGCGGCAGCTCACGCCGCAGGGTCACCCCGCCGGGCGTACGCACCTCCACCGCCCCGTGCCGCGACACGCCCACCGTCACCCGCTCCGCGACCACCCGCCAGCCCCCGGCCGTGTCCGGCTCCAGCACCGCCCGCGCATCCGGCTCCGGACAGCCGCCCGCCAGCGCGTACGACGGCTCCGGGCCGACCCCGTCCCAGCCCCAGAAGACCGCCCCGTTCACCGCCACGAAGATCCGCAGCTCGGAACGGCCGAAGCGGACGATGCCGCCGCCCGGACCGGGCTCCACCTCCGTCACACACCCCGGCACCCGCGCCCGCTCCGCCTCCGGCCGGGGCAGCGCGAGGGCATCGGCGCGCCTGCGGCGCCACGCCGACCGCACGGTACGCAACCCCTGCCCCGCCCCCACCGAACCAACCGCCTTCACCGAACGCACCAGGTCACGACCGTCCATGCTGCTCAGCCTGCCATCGACCGAGCCGCCCACGCGTGTCGTTCAACTGCCGTTCACCCGTGCCGAGCGCACATCTTCACGTCAGGGACTATGTGTGGCGAACCCTGGTGCAGACCTCGATCGCGTGGCATCGTCCTGTCAGCCGCGTCACGCGCACACCCCAGCCCGTGCGCGGAGGACGCACACGACGCGCACAGTCCGGGAGCCGCCCCATGACGACCGTGAACCCCCAGCCGCTCTGGCAGCCCGATCCCGAGCGCACCGCACGCGCACGGATCACCCGATTCCAGGCATGGGCCGCCGAGCACCACGGCGCCCCGGCCGAGGGCGGGTACCCGGCCCTGCACCGCTGGTCCGTCGACCACCTCGACACCTTCTGGAAAGCCGTCACCGAGTGGTTCGACGTCCGCTTCGCCACGCCCTGCGCGCGCGTGCTCGGCGACCGCGCCATGCCCGGCGCCCAGTGGTTCCCCGGCGCCACCCTCAACTACGCCGAGCACGCCCTGCGCGCCACCGCCACCCGCGCGGACGAACCGGCCCTGCTGTACGTCGACGAGACCCACGAACCGCGCCCCGTCACCTGGGCCGAGCTGCGCCGCCAGGTGGGGTCCCTCGCCGCCGAACTCCGCGCCCTCGGCGTACGCCCCGGAGACCGCGTCAGCGGCTACCTGCCCAACATCCCCCACGCCGTGGTCGCCCTCCTCGCCACGGCCGCCGTGGGCGGGGTGTGGACCTCCTGCGCCCCCGACTTCGGCGCCCGCAGCGTCCTGGACCGCTTCCAGCAGGTCGAACCCGTCGTCCTGTTCACCGTCGACGGCTACCGCTACGGCGGCAGGGAACACGACCGCCGCGCCACCGTCGCCGAACTCCGCCGGGAACTGCCCACCCTGCGCGCCGTCGTCCACATCCCGCTCCTGGGCACCGAAACCCCCGACGGCGCCCTCGACTGGTCGGCCCTGACCGCGGCCGACACCGAGCCCGTCTTCGAACAGGTCCCGTTCGACCACCCCCTGTGGGTGCTCTACTCCTCCGGCACCACCGGCCTGCCCAAGGCCATCGTCCAGTCCCAGGGCGGCATCCTGGTCGAGCACCTCAAGCAGCTCGGCCTGCACTGCGACCTCGGCCCCGAGGACCGCTTCTTCTGGTACACGTCGACCGGCTGGATGATGTGGAACTTCCTCGTCTCCGGCCTGCTCACCGGCACCACGATCGTCCTGTACGACGGCAGCCCCGGACACCCGGACACCGGCGCCCAGTGGCGGGTCGCCGAACGCACCCGCACCACCCTCTTCGGCACCTCGGCCGCCTACGTCATGGCGTGCCGCAAGGCCGGCCTCCATCCCTGCCGCGACCACGACCTCTCCACCGTCCAGTGCGTCGCCACCACCGGATCGCCCCTGCCGCCCGACGGCTTTAGCTGGCTCCACGACGAGTTCGCCCGGAGCGGGTCCGACCTGTGGATCGCCTCCGTCAGCGGCGGCACCGACGTGTGCTCCTGTTTCGCCGGAGCCGTGCCCACCCTGCCCGTCTACACCGGCGAGCTCCAGGCCGCCTGCCTCGGCACCGACCTCCAGTCCTGGGACCCCGACGGCAGCCCGCTGACCGACGAGGTCGGCGAGCTCGTCGTCACCAACCCCATGCCGTCCATGCCGATCCGCTTCTGGAACGACCCCGACGGCACCCGCTACCACGACAGCTACTTCGCCACCTACCCCGGCGTCTGGCGCCACGGGGACTGGATCACCCTCACCTCCCGGGGCTCCGTCGTCATCCACGGCCGCTCCGACTCCACCCTCAACCGCCAGGGCGTCCGCATGGGCTCCGCCGACATCTACGAGGCCGTCGAGCGCCTCCCCGAGATCAGGGAGTCCCTCGTCATCGGCGTCGAACAGCCCGACGGCGGCTACTGGATGCCCCTCTTCGTCCACCTGACCCCCGGAGCCGTCCTCGACGACGCCCTCCGGGACCGCGTCAAGCGGACCATCCGCGAGCAGCTCTCCCCCCGCCACGTCCCCGACGAGATCATCGAGGTCCCCGGCATCCCGCACACCCTCACCGGCAAGCGCATCGAGGTACCCGTCAAGCGGCTGCTGCAGGGGACCCCGCTGGAGAAGGCGGTCAACCCCGGCTCCATCGACGATCTCGACCTCCTGCACCACTTCGAGGACCTCGCCCGCAAGCGCGCCTGACCTCCGCCCGAGCCGGCCGGTCACCTCCTCGCCGGCCGGCTCGCGGCCGTCACTGTCAGTGCGGTCGATTACTGTGAGTGAGCATTGATCGACTGCGCACGCACAGGGGGAAGACATGGCGCACACCGACCAGACGATGCGACGCGTCCTGCGCCGCGAGATCGCCGGCACCATCGGCCTGCTCACCGACGAGCACGACTTCCGCGCCATGCGGCGCTACCGCACCTTCGCCTTCGACGACCACACGGCCTACCTCGAGCAGGTGGAAGACCTCCTGAGGACCCGGGCCTCCCAGGGCACCCACACCACCGTGGCCTTGTTCGACCCCGAGGAGTACGCCGCCTTCTGCGCCGCCACGGGCATCGATCCCGACACCCCCGCCAGCCGCACCCGCTTCACCGCCGAGCTCGCGGCCACCGGCCCCGCCGTCCCCTACGAGGGCCAGCCCCTCACCGACCTGCTCCCCGAACTGATCGACGAAGCCGTCCGCCAGGCCACCCGTGAATACGCCTCGCACCTGCTGGCCCGCCTGGGCACCTGCGCCACCTGCGGCGAGGACCTCGGCCACGCGGCCTTCGCCCGGGCCTCCCACCTCCTGCTGCGCATCCTCGACACGGCGCCGCCCGGCAGCCGCCACCTGGTGTGCAGCGTCTCCGGCTCACCCGAGACGCTCCTGTCCGCCCTGCACGCCGCCGAGGACACCGACGGCGTCACGGAGCTGGACGAGACCGAAGCCCTGGAGTTCACCACCGTCCTGGCCCTGGGCCTGGCCACCCACAGCCCCGGCGGCCTGGTCATGCGCACCACCGCCCCCGGCACCCCCGACCGCGTCTACGGCTGGCGCCTGCGGGGGTACGGGCTCCAGCCCCTCACCGCGGGCGAGGTCTTCGACGCCTACTGCACCGACGTCGAATCCGGCGACCTGATCTCCCCCGAGTCCAACGTCGACTACTGCGAGCCGCCCGACCTCGGGGACGCGCACCCGGGCCCGGGCCACCACCACTGAACGCCGCAGGGGCGCCCCACCCACGGGTGGAACGCCCCTGCGGACAGCCGCACGGCCCGGTCGGCCCGGCCGCACTCTCGGCTACTCGCCGGACAGCACCGCCTGCGCGGCGTTGCGCGCCTCCTCGGCGCTGTCCGCCGCCCGGGCCGCCGCGGCGGCCCGCTCGCACTGCGCCAGCGTGTACTTGGCCAGCGTCGCCCGCACATAGGGGATCGAGGCGGACCCCATCGACAGGGAGGTGACGCCCAGACCGGTCAGCACACAGGCGAGCAGCGGGTCGGACGCCGCCTCACCGCAGACACCACAGCTCTTGCCCTCGGCCTTCGCCGCCTCCGCGGACAGGGCCACCAGGTCGAGCAGCGCGGGCTGCCACGGGTCCTGCAGCCGGGACACCGCACCGACCTGCCGGTCCGCGGCGAAGGTGTACTGCGCGAGGTCGTTCGTCCCCAGCGACAGGAACTCCACCTCCCGCAGGATGGACCGCGCCCGCAGCGCCGCGGACGGGATCTCCACCATCGCGCCGAACTTGGCCCGCAGCCCCGCCGCGCGGCACGCGTCGGCGAAGGCCCTGGCATCGGCACGGTCCGCCACCATCGGCGCCATGACCTCGAGATGGACCGGGAGCCCCTCGGCCGCCTTCGCCAGCGCCGTGAGCTGGGTACGCAGCACCTCCGGGTGGTCGAGCAGCGTCCGCAGCCCGCGCACGCCCAGCGCCGGGTTCGGCTCGTCGGCGGGCGTCAGGAAGTCCAGCGGCTTGTCCGCACCCGCGTCCAGCACCCGCACGACGACCCGGCCCTCGGGAAACGCCTCCAGCACCTGCCGGTAGGCCGCGACCTGCTTCTCCTCCGTCGGGGCGTTCTTGCTGTCGTCGAGGAAGAGGAACTCGGTACGGAACAGGCCCACACCCTCCGCACCGGCCTCGACCGCGGCGGCCACGTCGGCCGGGCCCCCGATGTTGGCCAGCAGCGGCACCTTGTGCCCGTCGGAGGTGGCCCCCGGCCCGGTCGTCGCGGCCAGGGCGGCCTTGCGCTCGGCCGCCTCCGCCGCCATCCGCGCCTTGCGCTCCTCGCTGGGCTCCACGAAGATCTCGCCGGTGCTGCCGTCGACGGCGATCACCGTGCCTTCGGCGAGCTCGCAGGCGCCCGGCAGCGCCACGACGGCCGGCACACCCAGCGCCCGCGCGAGGATCGCGCTGTGGCTGGTCGGCCCGCCCTCCTCGGTGACGAAGCCGAGGACCAGCGCCGGGTCCAGCAGCGCCGTGTCGGCCGGCGCCAGGTCCCGCGCGATGAGCACGTAGGGCCGGTCGCTGTCCGGGACACCCGGCATCGGCACCCCGAGCAGCCGGGCGACGATGCGGTTGCGCACGTCGTCCAGGTCGGCCACCCGGCCGGCCAGGTACTCGCCGGCACCGGCCAGCAGGGCACGGTAGGCGGCGAAGGCGTCGTACACCGCGCGCTCGGCGGTGCTGCCGACCGCGATGCGCCGTTCCACGTCCGCCAGCAGCTCGGGGTCCTGGGCCATCATGGCCTGCGCCTCGAGCACTGCCTGGGCCTCACCGCCGGCGAGATTGCCGCGCGCCATCAGATCGGCCGCCACCGCGTCCACGGCCTGGCGGGCGCGCCCCTGCTCGCGCTCAGCCTCCTCGGCCGGGATCTGCTTGGCGGGCGGTTCGAGCACCGCCGTTCCCATGTGCCGAACCTCGCCGATGGCCACTCCGTGGCTCACGCCGACGCCTCGCAGCGTTGTCTCCATCTCACCCGTCTCCGGTAGTGCGGCGGGCTCGCCGCCGCGGTGGTTGTCCTGCTCGCCGCCGTCCGACGGCACCGACGTCACTTCCAGGCGAAGAGGCTGTCGCCGGCCTGCACGTCGCCGTCCTCACGGAGCTCGGAGAGGGCCTCGGCCGTGGCTTCCAGGGCGACCACCGGGCACACCGGGGACTTGCCGGCCGCCTCGACCGCGGCGGGGTTCCACCGCACGATGCTCTGACCGCGCCGGACGGTGTCCCCCTTGTTCACGAGCAGCTCGAACCCCTCGCCGTTGAGCTGCACCGTGTCGATGCCGAGGTGGGTGAGGACACCGTGTCCCTCCTCGTCCACCACGACGAACGCGTGCGGATGGAGAGAAACGATGACCCCGTCCACGGGGGAGACGGCCTCGGCGGGCTCACGCTCGGGATCGATCGCCGTACCGGGGCCGACCATGGCCCCGGAGAAGACCGGGTCGGGCACTGCCGCCAGTCCGATGGCGCGTCCGGAGAGCGGTGACGTCACGGTGGTCATGGGAAGCCTCCCAGGGGTGGAGAGAGTCATATGGGCCGTCACTGCCTGTACCGGACGGCGCGCTGAGCAGCAGCGTATGTCATAGGTAGTACCGGTTCGCACGGGAACCACCGATTAGAGGTCTAGACCACATCTGGCAGCGATTTGCACCCGCTCGGCGGCCCCGTGTACAGTCGAACACCTGCTGGGGGCTGAGCGACACCGACCGAGTGTCCTGGCCCCGGCGGTACCAACTCATCCGCGGATCCTATCTCGGGATCATCCTTCCGCTTGCCTGCGGGACGGTGGTCAGAGGGCCTGGAAAACGCTGGTAGAGTTGGAGACACCGAAGGGAAGCGCCCGGAGGAAAGCCCGCGAGGGTGAGTACGAAGGAAGCGTCCGTTCCTTGAGAACTCAACAGCGTGCCAAAAGTCAACGCCAGATATGTTGATACCCCGTCCGTCGGATCACCGATGGTCGAGGTTCCTTTGAAAAACACAGCG
>NZ_WYCT01000331.1 GCF_011008945.1 Streptomyces harenosi | reverse complement strand
GGGGAGGGGTGCCACGGTGGCCGCGGGCCGAGCGCCCGGGGCCGGGGAGCGCCCGCTCGCGGACCGGCGGCGGCGGGCCGGCCGGCGCACCGGGGCGTGCCGGACGCCCGTGCCGGAGCCGGCGGTGACACCGGCCGGTCCGCAGGCGTGCCCGCGCCATGACGCGGAACGTCCACTCCGCGCCGTTCCGGAACGGTGCGCCGGAGATCATCGCGGTTGCGGCGGTGGCGTCCTCGGACAGGTCGTAGCGGGCGAGCTCGGGGAGACTCCCACTGCGTACTCCTACTCGGCCGGTGCGGGCGGCCCGCGGCGCGGACCCCGGAAAGAATCTACACCACTGTAGAGAAAAGGGAAGGGGGCGCGACCGCGCCCCGGGACCGGCCGGGGGCGGGCGGCGCCGCGCGGCCTCCGGCGAGTCGCGGGACGGCGGACTCGCCGCACGGCACGGGGCCTCGGGGGCGTCTATACGATGTCCGCCGGGAGAACAGGCGGCGGCGGAAGGGAGACCGGGGTGGCGGAGCATCGGCAGCGTTCCCGGCGGCGGGGGCAGGGCGAGCTGGAGGCGCTGGTCCTGTCGGCGCTGCGGGAGGCGGACGGCCCGGCGACGGCCGGCTGGGTGCAGGAGCGCCTGGGCGGGGACCTCGCCTACACCACGGTCGTCACCATCCTGACCCGGCTGCTGGCCAAGGGCGTGGTCACCCGGGAGCGCGCGGGCCGGTCCTTCGCCTGGACGCCCGCCTCGGACCAGGCGGGCCTGGCCGCCCACAAGATGCGCCGGCTGCTGGACGCCGAGAACGACCGGGAGGCGGTGCTGGCCAGCTTCGTCACCGGGCTCGGGCCGGACGACGAACGCCTGCTGCGGGAGCTGCTGGGCCAGGCCGGGAACGAAGGGGACGACTGAAGCCTCATGGGGGTGTTCGTCTTTCTGCCGCTGGTGCTGCCCTTGACGGCGTGGCCGATCGCGCGCCTGGCCGAACAGCATCTGCATCCGCGGGCCGCGACCAGGCTGCTGACCGGGGTGGCCGTGGTGATGGCCGTCTGCAGCACGGTCTGCCTGGCCCTGGTGATGGTGGTCGGCACCGCCCAGCTTCCCGGCAACCCGCTGCCCGACGGCTGGTCGGACCCCGAGGTGCGCGCGGCGGTCCCGTACGACGAAGTCGTGGGCAAGGCCGCGATCCCCGCCCTGTGCGTGGTGCTGGCGGCGTGCGGCCGGACACTGTGGCGGCACGGCCGGGTGCGCAGCCGGGCCCACCGGGCCCTGGCCGGGCTGCCGGACACGGAGGTGGCGGTCCTGCCGGACGGCGTGCCCTACGCGTACGCCCTGCCGGGCGGCCGGCGGGACCGCGTGGTGGTGACCACGGCTCTGCTGGACGGCCTGGAGCCGGCCGAGCGCCGGGCGCTGTTCGCCCACGAGCGGGCCCACCTGGCCGCCCGGCACCATCGCTTCCTCCTCGCGGTCCGGCTGGCCGCGCAGGCCAACCCCTTCCTGCGGCCGCTGCGGACGGCGGTGTCCTACACGACGGAGCGGTGGGCGGACGAGGACGCCGCCCAGGTGGTCGGCAGCCGCCGGACGGTGGCGTACGCGATCGGCAAGGCGGCCCTGGTGTCCCGGGGCACCCCGGTGTCCACGCTGGCGGGCTTCGCCGCGGCGGGACCGGTGCCGCGCCGGGTGGCGGCCCTGCTCCGGCCCGCCCCGGCCGGACGCAGCTGGCCGTCGCTGTTCACCTCGGTCGGACTGGCGGCCTGGGGCGCGGCGGTGGGGGCCGCCGTGTCGGCGATGTCGTCCGCCAACGCCGCCGTGACGATGGTGCTCATCCTGTACGCGGCCACGCCTCTCTGACTCCGCCGCGGTGCCCGCCCGCCTTATTGACGGGGCCGCGCCGCCGCCGTTTAATCACGCTTTAAGTTAAGCCGGGTGAGAGATGGACCGGGCGTTGCCCGAAGCGCTCCCGGACCCGAACGGCCGCCGCCCGCCCACCGATGCGTGCCGTGCCCTCGTGCAAGCCGTGAACGACCACACGGAAAGGCCAGGCCATGACTTCCTCCTGCGGACGCCGCCCGCTTCGGGCCGCACCCCCCGGCTTTCGGCTGCCGGCCGCGCTGACCCTGGTTCTCCTGCTCGCGTTCGCACTCACCGCGGCGCCGGTTCTCACGCCGCCGGCCGCGGCGGCGGACGAGCGGGTCGACATCTGGCTGACCACCACCTCGGACTCCGCCGGGCGCACCGTCACACGCGGCCTCGCGCAGCAGAGCCCGGTCGGCTTCGGCCCCGCCGGCGGCGCCGCCGACCAGGTCATCGCCGTCGACGAGGCGACCACCTACCAGCAGTTCGAGGGCGGCGGCGCCTCTCTCACCGACACCACCGCCCACCTGCTGCGCGGCGGCGCGATCAGTGCCGCGACCCGCGACGCCGTGATGCGCAGGCTCTTCTCGCCGACGGACGGCATCGGACTCTCCTTCGTCCGCAACCCGATCGGCGCCTCCGACCTCTCCCGGCCGGGCCATGTCTCCCTCGACGACACCTGCTGCGACCTCGCCGACTTCGGCGCCAACGGCTACGACACCGGCGTCCGGCTGCTCACCGCCCAGGCCGAGCAGCTCAACCCGGCCCTGCGGGTGAAGGGCGTGCCGTGGAGCGCGCCCGGCTGGATGAAGGACAACGGCCGCATGGACCAGATGGGCTGGCTGAAGTGGGAGTACTACCCCCTGTACGCCCAGTACCTGGTCAAGTACGTACAGAGCTACGCCGCCGCCGGTGTGAAGGTCGACTACCTCTCGGTCCAGAACGAGCCCAACTGCTGCCAGGCGGCCAATCCGACCGCGATGGACTACCCCGGTATGAGCTGGAACCCCTCCGGGCTGATCGAGTTCACCAAGAACCACGTGTACCCGGCCTTCCGGGCCGCCGGCATCACCACCAAGGTCCTGGTCCACGACTGGAACTACGGTGACTACGCCGGCTTCGGCGCCCCGGTCCTCGCGGACGCCGGGGTGCGCAACGACCCGCTCTTCGGCGGCATCGCCTGGCACGGCTACTCCGGCGACCCCGCGGTGGGCAGCCAGGTGCACGACCAGTACCCGAACGTACGGCAGTTCAGCACCGAGCACTCCGGCGGCACCTGGGTCGCCAACCAGCACAACGAGGACCTGGCGGACATCGTCGGCTACGCCCGCAACTGGAGCGGCAGCCTGGTCAAGTGGAGCATCGCGCTCAACCAGAACATGGGCCCGCACAACGGCGGCTGCGGCACCTGCACGGGGCTGATCACCGTCCAGGAGGGCGGCCCGCGGGCCGGGCAGGTCGACTACACGATCGAGTACTACACCACCGGGCACCTGACGAAGTTCGTCAAGCCCGGCGCGTACCGCATCGCCTCCACGGCCTCCGGCACCGTGCCCAACGTGGCCTGGCGCAACCCGGACGGCTCCAAGGCGCTGATCGCCCACAACGGCGGCACCTCGCCCCGCTCGGTACGGGTCGACTGGGGCGGCCGGTCGTTCGTCTACACCCTGCCCGCCCGCACCACCGCCACCTTCACCTGGGCCGGTACGCCCGGCGGCGACGGTGCCGCGGGCGCCTTCACCGGGCTGGCCGGCAAGTGCCTCGACGTCGCCGGGGGCGGTACGGCCGACGGGACCGCCGTCCAGCTCCACACCTGCAACGGCACCGCGGCCCAGCGCTGGACCCTCGCCTCCGACGGCACCATCCGCGCCCTCGGCAAGTGCCTGGACGTCACCGGCGGTGCCACGGCCGACGGGACCGCCGTCCAGCTCCACACCTGCAACGGCACCGCGGCCCAGCGCTGGACCCATGACCCCGCCACCCACGACGTGGTCAACACGGGCGCGGACAAGTGCCTGGACGTCCGGG
Organism: Streptomyces harenosi; assembly: GCF_011008945.1. GTDB lineage: Bacteria > Actinomycetota > Actinomycetes > Streptomycetales > Streptomycetaceae > Streptomyces > Streptomyces harenosi. Next base: position 4,294 of record NZ_WYCT01000331.1, on the reverse strand, counting down.
ACAACTCCTCGGCGGACGGCACCCGCACCCAGATCTGGAGCTGCGCCGGCACGCCCAACCAGAAGTGGTCCTACGTGCCCTTCTGACCGGGCGCCGTTCCGGGGACGGCCCGCTCGCGCCGTCCCCCGCCTCCCCGGGGGCGGCGGGGGCGGCGCGTACGGCACCGCCGCCCCGGCCGGGCCCGCTCAGAGGTCGAACTCGTGCGGCGGCAGGTCCAGGGCGTAGCACGCCTCACGGACGACCGCCTGCTCGTCCTTGTCGAAGTCGCCGTCGGCACCGCCGATCACGATGCCGATCTGGATGACCGCGCGGGCCTCGGCCGGCTTCTTCTTCGCCTTGGCGATCTCCTGGAGGACGCCGACCCGGCCGAAGGCGAAGTCGGCGGCCAGCTTGTCCAGGTGCTCCTCGAAGCGGCGGCGCAGCTCGTCGGCGGGGAAGTTGCGCAGCACGTCGTTGGCGGCGATGAGCTGGGCCACGCGCTGCCGCTCGGACGGGTCGACGGTGCCGTCCGCGGCCGCCACCAGGGCGCACATCGCCATGCTCGCGTCGCGGAAGGCGCCGCTCTTGAGGTCGTTCTTCTTCGCCACGAGCTGGGTCTGCATCTGTGATGCGGACTCCTTGAGGCGGTCCCACAGGGCCATGGAGAACTCCGTCCGGATCGGGAGGGTGCCCGGGCCGAGAGCTCCGGGCACCCTGTGTCTGCCACGCTTGTTTCTACAGCAATGTAGAAGTTATCAAGCGGTCGACGAGGGCGGGGGAGCGGGGCCGCGCATCCCCTGCCCGCGCCGCACGGACGTGGCCCGGTGGGGCCCGGCGTCAGCCCTCGTCCTCCTCGTCGCCTTCGAAGAAGTCCCCGATCTCGTCGACGGCCTCGGCCGCGACCATGCCGCCGACGACGCCGACCGCCAGCCCCGCGGCGCCCGCCGCGACGGCGGTGCCCATACCGGGACCGGAGCGATGCCCTGCGTCGTGGTGGTGGCCGCCGGGCCCGTGGGACACGTACGGGTCCCCGTGGCCGTAGGCGACGGGGGAGGCGTGCGGCGTGCGGTTGCCGACCAGCCGGCGCACCCAGCCGTCGACTTCCGCGTTCCAGTCGCGGACGTCCTGGTGGCCGACGGTGAAGCGGGTGAGCGTGTCGTGGCCGGAGGAGAAGAAGCCGCCGCGCTGGTCGGCCTCCAGGACGACCTCCATGCCGCCCGGGTGGGCCAGGAAGGTCAGCTCGATCTCGTCGACCTGCGCGGCGTACTGCGGTGACGGGGTCATCTCGATCTCCTGGTAGAAGGGCAACTGCTGCCCCGTGCCGCCGATGCGGCCCAGTTCCAGGTCGGCCGACTTGAAGCCGAACCCGAGCTGCCCGAAGGCCTCGAGGACCGCCTCCTGCGCGGGCAGCGGGCCGACGGTCAGCGGGTCCAGGTCGCCCTTGTCCCGGGCGCCGGCCACCGACAGCTCGGTCCGCACGCCGAGGACGATGCCGAGCGGCTGCCCGTGGAGCTCCGTGATCGGCGTCTCCCACGGCAGGGGCACGCTGAACGGCACACTCCGGTGCTCGCCCCCGGCGAGCCGGAAGCCGCCGCCGACGGTGAAGCGCTCGAAGGCGACGACGCCCTCGCTCTCACCCTCCTCGTGCTCGGCCTCCACCCGGGCCACCAGTTCCAGGGTGATGTGCTCGATGTCGAAGTCGGCGCTGCCGCCCTTGAGGTGGACCTGTCCGGTGAGCGCGCCGCCGGGGCGGACGGGGCCCGGGTCGAGGACCGTGTCGACGGTGGGGCCGCCCACGCCGAGCGAGCCGAGCAGTCGTTTGAACACCATGGTGGCGTCCACTCCTTGCCTGCGTGTTGTTCCATGAGGGTGGCGCGGCCCGCCCGGGGCGGTCCGCGCCACGGCCGCGCGCGAGCCGGTCGTCCGCTCGCCCCGGGAGTCCGGGCCGGGCGGGCGCGTTCCGGGGCGGCCGGGGCTCCGGGCGGGCGCTCGCCGGCCCGGAGTCCCGGCCGGCGCCTCGTCCAGGTCGATCGAAGCCATGTGTGCCGTCCCCGAAAGCGCGAGACCAGGCCCGCGCGCGTCTTCTACAAACGAGTAGAAGCATAGGGCGGTCGAGTGCGGGGCGGGGCGCGGGACGGGCGACGGTGGCCGAAAAAAGGCCCGGAACCGCCCGTGCGCCGGGGCGGGCGGCGCGGCGCGCTCCTCCTCTCGCGCCACGGGCCGGGCCCGCGCCCGCCGGGGTGAGACGGTGGTGCCGGGGGAGCAACCGCCGTGTGGCCTCGGCCGGTTGGTCACCCGCACGGGCTACAAGCCGGTAGGATGTGCGGCGACATCGCGTGTCGGTCACCGGCTGGGTGAGGCATGGAGGTGTCGGGAGATGCCTTCGGAGGCATTCCTTGTCGGTCGAGTTGAACCACACGATCATCCACGCCCGGGACAACCGGGAGTCCGCCGAGTTCTTCGCCGATCTGCTGGGCCTCGAGATCACCGCCGAGTGGGGCCCGTTCATCGCGGTGGACCTGAGCAACGGCGTCACGCTGGACTTCGCCGCCATCCCCGAGGACCGGATCACCCCCCAGCACTACGCGTTCCTGATCTCCGAGGAGGAGTTCGACGCGGCGTACGCGCGGATCAGGGAAGGCGGCATCGAGCACTACGCCGATCCGCGCCGGACGCAGCCCGGCGCGATCAACCACAACGACGGCGGCCGCGGCGTCTACTTCATGGACCCGGCGGGCCACGCCATGGAGCTCATCACCGTGCCCTACGGCGGCCGGCCGGCCTGACCGGGCCCCGCCAGGGCCGCGTCTCCCGTGGGACGCGGCCCTGGCGGCCGGTACCGGCCACCCCCCGCACACCGGTGTCCCGGCGGCCGGCGGCAGCGTACGGGTGCGCTGCCCGGCCGTCGCCGGCGCTCGTCACCCGGCCGGCCGGCCGTCGGCCCGGGGGCCGTGGAGGTGGACGGGGAGGGTCTGGTGGCCGTTGCTGATGAGGGAGGGAACCGGCCGCAGCTGTGCGGCGGGGACGGCGAGCCGGATGCCGGGGAAGCGGCCGAAGAGGTGTTCCAGGGCGGTGGCGACCTCCAGCCGGGCCAGGGGAGCGCCGAGGCAGTAGTGGACGCCGTAACCGAAGGCCAGGTGTTCCTGCTGGGGGCGCGCGGCATCGAAGGTGTCGGGGTCGCGATGCCAGCCGGGGTGGCGGTTGGCGGCGGCGTAGGAGGCGAGGATGGCCTCACCACGGGCGATGGTCCGCCCGTCGGGCAGGGGGATGTCGTTGACGGCGTAGCGCAGGGGCAGGTGCTTGACGGCCGGCTCGTGGCGCAGGGTCTCCTCGACGACGTCGTTCCACCCGATGACCCCGGTGCGGACCAGACGGAGCTGGTCGGGGTGGGTGAGCAGGGTGTAAATGCTCTGGTCGACGACGTTGACGGTGGTTTCGTACCCGGCGCTGATCATCAGCAGCAGCGTGTCGCGCAGCTCGTCGTGGGACAGGCCGGAGCCGTCGGTCTCGTCGTCCCGCGCGGCGATCAACTGGGACGTCATGTCGTCGCCGGGGACCCGGCGCTTGGTGGCGATGAGCTGGTCCAGCCGCTCGTACAGCACGGTGGCGTTGGCCTGGGCCTCGGCGGGGGTGAGGGTGGTGTCGAAGACGTTGTCGACGAGGCCGCGCAGGGCGTCCCGCTGCTCCTCGGGCACACCCATCAGATGGCCGATCACCGCGATGGGCAGCGGATGGGCCAGGTGCTCGCGCAGGTCCACCGGCTTTCCGGCGGGCAGCGCGGCCAGATCGTCGAGCAGGGCGGTCACCATCCGGTCGATCGCGTCCTTCATGGCGGCGACGCGGCGGGCGCTGAACGCGGGGGCGATCATGCGGCGCAGGCGGCGGTGGTCGCTCCCGTAGGCGGTGAACATGTTCTCCGCCGCGACCCACAGCGCGAGCGGCCAGCGGGGCACGGTCTCGGCGAAGGCGGGCCAGTGGGCGCGGGGGTCCTTGGACACGTCGGGGCTGGTGAGCAGGCGCTTGAGGAGCGCCGGGTCGGTCACGGCCCAGGCCTGGACGCCGAGGATGTCGACGCGGGCGACCGGGCCCTGGGCGCGCAGGGCGAGATGCTCGCCATGGTGGTCGGAGCCCGTGGGGTCGAGGACGAGGACCGGCTGCTCGGACACGGTGGTCTCCTTCGGCTGCGGGGGGATCGGGAGCAGGGCTTCGGGGGCGCCGTGGGGTCCGTGGAGGGCGCGTTCCCTCTCCGGGACGGCGCCGGGGAGGCCGCTGATCGGGGGCTTCGGAGACGAGGCGGCGGGAGGGTGACGGAGGG
>NZ_WYCT01000330.1 GCF_011008945.1 Streptomyces harenosi | reverse complement strand
CGAGTGTCTCGTGGGCTCGGAGATGGGTATAAGGGACAGCCCCCGGGCCCGTCGCGCCCCACCCGATCGGCTCCATCCGTGCGCAGGCGGCGCCGTACGGCCTTAGCCGGGGCCGACTCGGGGCACTATGACGAGGTGGCAGCCGCGCGGACGGAATTCAAGGGCGGGGGCCGGGGACGGGGTCCCGGGCGCTTCCGCGCCATGGGCCGTGCCCTGCACCTGCCGGTGACCGGAACGGCCCGCTCCATCCGCCGGGCCACCCATGCGCACGGCGCCGGCGAGTCCGGGCTCGGCAAACTGATCGAGCTGCACGGGGTGAACGGCGCCGGCGACGTCATGATCACCGTGGCGCTCGCCTCCACCGTCTTCTTCTCCGTGCCCACCGACGAGGCCCGGGGCCGCGTCGCCCTCTACCTCGCCATCACCATGGCCCCCTTCACCCTGCTCGCGCCGGTGATCGGGCCGCTGCTGGACCGCGTCCCGCACGGGCGGCGCGCCGCGATGGCCGGCGCGATGCTCACCCGGGCGCTGCTGGCCCTGGTGCTGTCCGGGGCGGTGGTGACCGGCGGCATCGAGCTGTATCCGGCCGCGCTCGGGGTGCTGGTGGCGTCGAAGGCGTACGGGGTGGTCAGAAGCGCGGTGGTGCCACGGCTGCTGCCGCCCGGTTTCTCGCTGGTGAAGGCGAACTCCCGGGTCACGCTGTGCGGGCTGCTCGCCACCGGTGCGGCCGCGCCGATCGGGGCGGGGCTCCAGCAGATCGGGCCCCGCTGGCCGCTGTACGGCGCTTTCGTGATCTTCGTTGCCGGAACGTTCCTGTCGTTCTCCCTGCCGCCGAAGGTGGACTCGGCGCGCGGCGAGGACACCGCGCTGCTCGCGGCCGACGAGCGCCATCTGCACGGGCCGCACCGCAAGCCGGTCAAGCGGCCGGGGCTGCGCACGGTCGGCCCGGCGGTCACGCACGCGCTGGGCGCCAACGCCGCCGTCCGGGGCCTGTCCGGATTCCTGATCTTCTTCCTCGCCTTCCTGCTGCGCGAGCACCCGATGACCGGGCAGAGCGCGGCCGTCTCGCTGGGCATCGTGGGCGTGGCGGCCGGGGCGGGCAACGCGCTGGGGACGGCGGTCGGCGCGTGGCTCAGGGCGCGGGCGCCGGAGATCATCATCGTCACCGTCGTCGCGTGCGTGCTGGGCGCGGCGGTCCTGGCCGCGGTGTTCTTCGGCGCGGTGCTGGTGGCGTGCCTGGCGGCGGTCGCCGGGTTCGCGCAGGCGCTGGCCAAGCTGTCCCTGGACGCGCTGATCCAGCGGGACGTGCCCGAGCCGGTGCGCACCTCGGCGTTCGCCCGGTCGGAGACGCTGCTCCAGATGGCCTGGGTGGTGGGCGGCGGCATCGGCATCGCGCTGCCGCTCCACGGCACCCTCGGGCTGGCGGTGGGCGCCGCGATCGTGGCCGCCGGATGGCTGGCCACCGTACGGGGGCTGATCGGGTCGGCGCGGCACGGCGGGACACGGCCGAGGGTGGCGTGACGCACGGCACGCCGCACCCAGGTGGAAGGGGGGCTGGACGTGCCCGATAGCCTTCGCCCATGACCAGGTTGCAATCCGCTGTGCGACGCCGCCGCGCCGTCGCCGCCGCCGGCGCCGTTTCCGCCGGACTGCTCGTCCTGTCGGCGTGCGACAAGCCGACGCCCATGTCGACGATCACGGTCGGCGACTCCTCGGTCAGCGCCGAGGCCACCTGTGGCGGCGAGGACGAGGCCCTCACCACCAAGGCCCTCACGGACTGCCTGAAGGACACCGACATCAAGACCATCTCGGTCGACCCCATGAGGGACAACGTGGCCTTCGGCGTGGACCCGGACGTCGCCGAGCAGCGCTGGACGATCCTGATGAACGGTCAGCCGCTGCTCGACGACACCAAGAACACGTTCCAGACCGTCCCGGCCAACGTGTTCTTCAACGCCCAGTACGGGGCGCAGGGCGACACCACCCTGGTCTCGATCAAGGCCGGTGACGGGAAGAAGAACAGCAACGCCGCCACCGGGCTGTGGAACTTCCGGCTGAAGAAGAAGGACGACTGACCACGTCCCCGCTGAACGTCCTCGTGGCCACCGCGGTCCCCGCCGAGCGGGACGCGGTGGCCCGTGCCGCGTCCGGCCCGGTGCGCGAGGTGTCCCGGCCCGGTGTGACGCTGCACCGCACCCCGGGCGGCTGGGACCTGCTGGCCGCCGGGGTCGGGCCCGCGCTCGCGGCCGCCTCCACCGCCGCCGCGCTGACCGCCGCCGCCTGCGCCGGCACCCCCTACGGGCTGGTCGTCTCGGCCGGCATCGGCGGCGGATTCGCGCCGCACGCTCCGGTCGGCTCCCTCGTGGTCGCCGACGAGATCACCGCCGCCGACCTGGGCGCCGAGACCGCCGAGGGCTTCCTGCCCGTCACCGAGCTGGGCTTCGGCACCGTCACCCACCGCCCGCCCGGGGACCTCGTCCGCGAGGCCGCCGCCGCGACCGGCGCGCTCCCGGGCACCGTCCTGACCGTGTCCACCGTGACCGGCACCGCCGAGCGGGCCGCCGACCTGCGTGCCCGCCACCCCCGCGCCCTGGCCGAGGCCATGGAGGGCTTCGGGGTCGCCGAGGCCGCCGCCGCGCACGGCGTGCCCGTCCTGGAGCTGCGGGCGGTGTCCAACCCGGTCGGCCCGCGCGACCGGGCCGCCTGGCGCATCCCCGACGCGCTCGCCGCCCTCGCGGAAGCCTTCGGGAAGCTGGCGCCCGTCCTGGAGAGTTGGAACCCGCATGAGCAGTGAGCAGCCCGTGACCAGTGAGCAGCCCGTTCCCGGCGAGCGGCCCGAGCAGCCGGTGACCGATGAGCGGTCCGGACAGCCGGTGACCGGCGAGACCCGTACGACCGGTGCCCTGCGGATCGCGTACTCACCCTGCCCGAACGACACCTTCGTCTTCGACGCCCTCGCCCACGGCCGCGTCCCCGGCGCCCCCGCGCTGGACGTGACCTTCGCCGACATCGACATCACCAACGGCATGGCCGAGCGCGGCGAGTTCGACGTGCTGAAGGTGTCGTACGCGGTGCTCCCGTACGTCCTCGGCGAGTACGCCCTGCTGCCCTGCGGGGGCGCGCTGGGCCGGGGCTGCGGACCGCTGGTCCTCACCCGCGAGGCCGGTGTGGACCTGAGCGGCCGTACGGTGGCGGTGCCGAGCGAGAAGTCGACGGCGTACCTGCTGTTCCGGCTGTGGGCCGCGGACGTGCTGCCCGGCGGGGTCGGCGAGATCGTGGTGATGCCGTTCCACGAGATCATGCCGGCCGTGCGGGACGGCGAGGTCGACGCGGGCCTCGTCATCCACGAGGCGCGCTTCACCTACCAGAACTACGGGCTGCACAAGCTCGCCGACATGGGCGAGCACTGGGAGGCCACCACGGGGCTGCCGATCCCGCTGGGCGCCATCATCGCCAAGCGGACGCTGGGCGAGGAGACGCTGACGCTGCTGGCCGACTCGGTCCGGGCCTCGGTGCACGCCGCGTGGGACGACCCGGAGGTCTCCCGCCCGTACGTGATGGAGCACGCCCAGGAGATGGACCCGGCCGTCGCCGACCAGCACATCGGGCTGTACGTCAACGAGTTCACCGCCGACCTCGGCGAGGACGGCTACGCGGCCGTACGGGGGCTGCTCACCCGCGCGGCGGCCGAGGGCCTGGTACCGGCCCTCGGCCCCGGCGCGCTGTCGTTCCCCTAGGGGAGCCGGACGGAAGGGCTCAGACGTCGAGCTGGTCGGCGACCGCGCGGAGCAGCCCGGCGATCTTCTTGCCGGAGGTCTTCTCGGGGTAGCGGCCCTTCTCCAGCATCGGCGTGATGTTCTCGAGAAGGGTCGTCAGGTCCTGCACGATGGAGGCCAGCTCGTCCGGCTTCTTGCGCTGGGCGGCGGCGACCGACGGGGTCGGCTCCAGCAGCGTGAGCGACAGGGCCTGGTCGCCGCGCTGACCGGCGACGACACCGAACTCCACGCGCTGGCCCGGCTTCAGGGCCTCGACTCCGGCGGGGAGGACCGAGGAATGGACGAAGACGTCACCGCCGTCGTCACGGGAGAGAAAGCCGAAGCCCTTCTCGCTGTTGAACCACTTGACCTTGCCGGTGGGCACGTCCGTCCTCGTCCTCGTACTCGTCGGAAAACTGCTGACTGATGAATGCCGGCGGCCGCGAAAACGGCCCGTGATAGCACTCGGGCGGGCCGTCGGGACCCGCCGGTACCCAGGCTAATGCTCTTCAAGCCGGTGACAAGACGTTGCCCGGCCGTTCCTACGCGGTGGGAACTACCCTGGTCGAGTGCGTGACAAAACCCAATCGAATTCCGCCGCGCCCGGTGACGGGCTGATCCGCGCCGGGGCCGTCGTCTTCTTCATCGGGGCGGTGGCCACCGTGGTCACCGTGGCCCCGCTGTTCCTGGGGACGACTCCCTTTCCCACCTACATGTTCGGACTGAGCATGCTCATGGGGATGGGATTCCTGATCGCCGGGGCGGGTGTGCTCCGGTCGATCGCGGCGGGCCGCCGTCAGGCGCGGGCCGCCTCCGCCGGTCCCTCGGGCGCCTCCCGGTAGGCCGCCAGCCAGGCCGGGAACTCGGTCAGGTCCGCCAGGACCGTGTCGGCGCCCGCCGCGCGCAGCTCCTCCACCCCGTACGGGCCGGTGGCCACGGCGACGGAGTGGGCGCCCGCGGCGCGCGCCCCGCGTATGTCGCCCAGGTGGTCGCCGACGTAGACGCTCGCGCCGTGCTCGCGCAGCGCCACCGCCTTCTGCTCGGCCCACAGGTCGCCGATGACCGCGTCCGGCTCGATGCCCAGGTGCTCCAGGTGCAGCTTGGCGTTGGGCTCGTACTTGGCGGTGACCACGATCGCCCGCCCGCCGGCCGCCCGGACCGCGGCGACGGCCTCGCGGGCGCCGGCCAGCGAGGTCGTGGCCGTGATGGCCGTCGCCGGATACAGCGAGCGGTACAGATCGGCCATGGCGGCCACCTGATCCGCCGGGAACCAGTGGGCGAGCTCCTGCTCCAGGGGCGGCCCGAGCCGCGTGACCGCCAGGTCGGCGTCGACGTGGGTGCCCGTCCGCGCCGACAGCTCCGTGTAGCAGGCGTGGATGCCGGGGCGGGAGTCGATCAGCGTCATGTCCAGATCGAAGCCGACGGTCGGGGCGGTGCGGGTCGTGGAGGCCATGCGGTCCATTGTGCCGGGACCCGCCGCGGCGGCGTGCACAGGCTGTGGACAACGGCGTGCGGCGCGTACCCACCACCTCCTGGCCCCGGACGGCCCGGACGGCCCGCCGCCCCCGGGTGTCACCGCGCGGGCGTCATTCCCGCGGACGTCACCCCCGCGGACGTCACCCCCGTGGGCGGCGGCCCCGCCACACCAGGTACAGCGCCGACGCGACGGCCGCGCCGCGCAGCACCCACGGCCACGTCCCGGCGACCACGTCGCCCAGTCGCTCCTCGGCGACCGGATCGCCCCAGCGCCCGTCCACGCGGCCCCACAGCCACACCGCCCAGGCCGCGGCGACCGTCCCCGGCAGCCCCAGCACCGCCCACTTGGTCTCGGCCGGGCTCAGCCGCCGGGAGAGATGGGCGATGAGCCAGCCGAGGGCCAGCGGCACCAGATGGCCCAGCACGGCACCGGCCACCAGCAGCGCGGCGGCGAGCAGCAGCAGCGGACTGCCCATGCCGCCCTCCGGCCACAGCCGGGGCAGCCGGCGGCGCCGGGCGGCGGGCGCGGCCGGCGCCGCCTCCTCGGCGGCCGGCGCGGACGCGGCCGCCTTCCCCCCGGCCCCGGCCGCCTCCTTCGCCGGCGGGGGCTTGAGCAGTTCCGGGATCTCCACCCCGCCGACGAACCCCGGCACGCCGTCCCCGGCGTCGAACGGCCCGCCGTCCTCCACCCGCCACCAGTCCGGCCGCTCCGCGCTCTTCCCGAGCTCCCGGGCGCTCGCCAGGTGCGGCGGGGACGGCGCCGCGGCGGGCGGCGCCGCGGGCCGGGGACGCGGCACGGCGGCCCGGCGCAGCCCCTTGCGCTGCCGCCCGCCGCGCGGCGCGGCACCCTCCGTGCCGCGCGCGCCGTCCCCGCCGTCCCCGCCGTCGCCTCCGCCGGAACCGGTGGTGCCGGCGGGGCCGGCCGCGCCGTCGCGCTGGGCCGGCACCGCGGCGGCGGGCTCCTGCGGGGCACCGGCGGTGCCGCCCGCGGCCTCCACGATCTCGTCGGGGCTGCCCATCCGGTCCAGGATGCGGCGCACCGCGGCGGGACTGTCCACGACCGCCTTCGACCGCCGCCGGTCGATCTCGTTGCGCAGTTCGGCGACCAGCCGCATGCGGGCGGCCGACGGCAACTGCCGCTGCTGCGCCACGTCGCCGACGCGGCTCAGATACTCGTAGACGACCTGATCGCTCTCGATCCCCACGGATCCCTCCGGGGCGTGCGGTGGGTGATGCCTCGTCGGACGACCGTACCGCGTGCCCCGGGGCGGGCCCGCGACCGCCGGGCGGGCTCTCCCCTCCGCGACCGCTCCACCCGGCGAAGGGGACCCGCTAACGTTGGCCGGATGAGCACCGAGGAGAAGCCGGCAGCCCCCCGGTCCCTGGCCGAGGCCCTGCGCGCCCGCGACGACGCCTCCCTGGCCGCCCTCCTGCGCAGCCGCCCCGACCTCGTCACCCCCGTCCCCACCGACCTCACCCAGCTCGCCACCCGGGCCGGCACCCGCGCCTCGGTCGTGCGGGCCCTGGAGCGCCTCGACCGGTTCGCCCTCCAGACGGCCCAGGCGCTGGCCGTGGCGGCGGACCCGGCCACCTACGACGACCTGCTCGGGCTCATGGCCGGGGACGGCGGCGAGCGGGCCGACCCGGCCGTCGCCGCCGCCCTGCCCCGCGCCCTGGCCGCCTTGCGCGAACAGGCCCTGGTGTGGGGCGGCGACGACCGGCTGCGGCTGGTGCGCACGGCCCGGGAACTGCTCGCGCCCTCCCCGCAGCACCCGTCCCCGACCGGGCTCGGCCCCACCGTGCAGGAGGCCGCCGCCGGGATGTCCCCCGGCCGCATCCAGGAGATCCTCACCGCCGCCGGTCTGCCCTCGACCCACGACTCGGTCTCCGCCGTCGCCGCGCTCACCGCCCTGTTCACCGACCGGGCCCGGACGGCGGAGCTGCTCGCCGGGGCCCCGGCCGCCTCCCTCGACGTACTGGAGCGCCTGGCCTGGGGACCGCCCTACGGCCAGGTCACCGCCGACCCCGCGCCCCATCTGCGCTGGCTGCTCGACCGCGGTCTGCTGCTGCCGACCGCGCCCGGCACGGTGGTCCTGCCCCGCGAGGTCGCCCTGCACCTGCGCGGCGGGCGGGCGCACCGCGCGCCCGAGCCGCTGCCGCCGCCCGTGACGGCCGCCGCCACCCACCGTCCGCAGATCGTGGACGCGACCGCGGCCGGACAGGCCCTGGCGGCGCTGGCGACCGTCGAAGAACTGCTGAAGGACTGGGACGAGGGCGGCCCCGCCGTGCTGCGGGCCGGCGGGCTCAGCGTCCGCGACCTGAAGCGGACCGCGGTCGCCCTGGACGTGCCCGAACCGGTCGCCGCGTTCTGGGTCGAACTCGCCTACGCCGCCGGGCTGCTGGCCTCCGACGGGGAGGCCGACGAGCGGTACGCGGCGACCCCCGCCTACGACGAGTGGCGCGAGCTGCCCCCCGCCGAGCGCTGGGCGCACCTGGCCGGGGCCTGGCTGACGGCCACCCGCACGGCCGGGCTGGTCGGCGGACGGGACGCCAAGGACCGCGCCCTGTCCGCGCTGGGCCCGGGACTCGACCGCTCGGCGGCCCCGGAGGTGCGCCACCGGGTGCTGGCGCTGCTGGCGGGGCTGCCCGAGGGCGCCGCCCCGGCCGAGGAGTCGGTGCTGGCCCGGCTGGGCTGGGAGCGCCCCCAGCGCCGGGAGGAGGACTTGCGGACCCGGCTGGCGCGCTGGACGCTGAGCGAGGCCGAACTGCTGGGCGTCACCGGGCGCGGCGCGCTGTCGGCGCCGGGGCGGGCGCTGATCGGCGCCCCCGGGGCGCGGCACGCGGCGGACGCCGAACCGGCCGGGCCGGGCGACAAGCTGCCCGTGCACCACCGCACGCCGCCCGCGCCCACGCCCCCCTCCCCGGCCGAGCAGGC
>NZ_WYCT01000032.1 GCF_011008945.1 Streptomyces harenosi | reverse complement strand
TGAGATGTGTATAAGAGCCCGGAAGGAACCCCCCGTTGAAACGCCGCCTCGCCCTGCTGACCGCGACCGTGTCCCTGTGCGCCGCGACCGCGCTGCCCGCGCAGGCCGCGGCCGGGGACACCCACCTCGAAGGCCGGCTCCCCTCCGGCGCGGCCTACCTGATGGACGTTCCCGCCGCGTGGAACGGGACCGTGCTGCTGTACAGCCACGGCTACACCCCCGCCAGACAGGCCAACCCGGCCCGCAACGCGCCGGACCCGGGCACCCGGGACGCGCTGCTGCGGGAGGGGTACGCCCTGATCGGCTCCTCCTACGCGACGACCGGCTGGGCCGTCACCGAGGCCGTGCCCGACCAACTGGCGACGCTGGAGACGTTCACCGGCAGGTTCGGCCCGGCCCGGCGGACGCTGGCCTGGGGCACCTCCTACGGCGGACTCGTCACGACCGTGCTCGCCGAACGGCACGCCGATCGCTTCGACGGCTCGCTGGCCATGTGCGGGCTGGTGCAGGGCGGCGTCGCCAACTGGAACAGCACCCTCGACCCCGTGTTCGCGCTCAGGACCCTGCTGGCCCCGGACTCGGGCCTGCCGCTGACCGGTTTCGCCGACGAGGCGGCGGCGCGCAGCGCCGCGAGCGCGCTGACCGCCGAGGTGGACGCGGCTCAGCGCAGCCCGCGGGGCCGCGCCCGCATCGCGCTCGCCGCCGCCCTGCACCACATCCCCGGCCACAACAGTCCCGATCAGAGCGAACCGGCCCCGGACGACCGGGCGGGCCGGCAGGCCAACCAGTACGCGGCCGTGCGGGGCCTGGTGCAGCTCCCCGCCTTCGCCTGGCGGCACGAGGCGGAGAGCCGGGCCGGCGGCAACCCGTCGTGGAACACGGGCGTCGACTACACCGCCCTGCTCCACGCGTCACCCCTGTACAAGGAGGTGACCGAGCTCTACAAGGAGGCGGGGGCCTCGCTCCGGGCGGACCTCGCCGCCCTGAACCGCGCTCCCCGCGTCTCCGCCGACCCCGCCGCCCTGCGGTGGATGCGCCACACCAGCGTCCTGACCGGCAGGCTCACCGACCCCCAACTGGCCATCCACACCACGGGGGACGCCCTGATCCCGGTGGCCGCCGAGAGCGCCTACCGGCGGGCCGCCGACGCCGCCGGGGCCGGCCCGCTCCTCGGCCAGGCGTACGTCCGCGCCCCCGGCCACTGCACCTTCACCACCGGGGAGACGGTCGCGGCCCTGCACGCCCTGGAGCACCGGCTGGAGACCGGCCGCTGGGACACTTCACCGGCCGCGCTCAACGCCCGGGCCCGGCAAGCGGACCCGGCGGGCGGCGCCCGCTATGCCGCCTACCGGCCCGCGCCCTACCCGCGGCCGTACGACCTGGCCCGTCCGGCGGACGCCCGGCCCTGACCGCGCCGCCCGGCCCGCGGCGGGGGCGGAGTGCCGCCGCGGGCGCCGGGCACGGCCGTCCGGGCGTAATCGGCGGCCCCGCGGCACGCACTGCGCGGTGACCGGCGCCCGGGAGGACGGGCGCGGAAGGGGTCCCGGCGCGAGACACGCCACCGGATGGACCATTCGCCGGGTTCGCGGTACCTCGATCATACCGTGCGCAATATGAACAAATGCCATATCACGTACCTGGCGTGCACTGCCACGCTCATCGGGGTGGGCATCGGCGCCGCTCCGCAGGCCGCCGACCACCGGACCCACGTGGTGACCCCCGGCGAATCGATCCAGAAGGCCGTCGACGCGGCCGCGCCGGGAGACACCGTCCTCGTGACCGCGGGCACCTACCACGAGAGCGTCAAGGTGAGCACGCCCGGGCTGACCCTGCGCGGCACGGGCCGCAGCACCGTGATCAAGCCGGGCACGGAGAAGACCGCGGGCTCCTGCGCCGAGGCCGGCCACGGGATCTGTGTGGAGGGCACGAAGGACCACGCGGTCGCGGACGTCACCATCGCCTCCCTGACCGTCACCGGCTTCACCAGGCACGGGGTGTACGCCGTCGCGACGGACCGGCTGACCGTCCGGAACGTGACGGCGGTGAAGAACGGCGTGTGGGGCATCGCCCAGGAACAGTCGGTGCGCGGCGTCTTCCGCCAGAACACCGCTCAGGGCAACGGCGACGCGGGCCTGTTCCTCGCCAACACCGTCAGCGCCGAGCAGGGCGCCGCGGACAGCCGGGGCGCGGTGGTCGCGGACAACCGGCTGGAGGACAACCGGATCGGGCTCACCGTCCGGCGCCTGCGCAACCTCACCGTCGCGGACAACCACGTGGCCGGCAACTGCGCCGGGATGTTCCTCGTCGGCGACGAGAACAAGCCGCGGGCCGGCGCCCTCGCCGTGCACGGCAACCGCGTCGTGCAGAACAACAAGTCCTGCCCGAAGACCGCCCGCCTGGACGCCCTCCAGGGGTCGGGCATCGTCATCACCGGCGTCGAGGACTCCCTCGTGACGCAGAACGTGGTCAGGGACAACGCCGGCGCCTTCTCCATGTCGGGCGGCATCGTCCTGTCCAAGAGCATGGTGGGCGCCACCAGCGAGCGGAACCGGATCACCGGCAACACGCTGGCGAACAACTCCCCGGCCGATCTCGTCAACGCGGACACCGGCAAGGGCAACACCTTCGAAGGCAACACCTGCGGGGCCTCGAAGCCCGCGGGCCTGTGCTGACCGGCCGGCCCGAGCCGTCCGCGCGACCCACGGAGGAAAGGCGGCACATGACGACCGTACAGACCGCTCCGGCGCCGTCCATGCGGCTGCGGGAGCTCGTGTTCGGGGCGGCGTGTGCCGCCGCCCTCCGCGCGGCCGCCCGGCTCGGGGTCGCCGACGCCCTCGACGACGGCCCGCGGGCGGTGGAGGACCTGGCGGCGGCGGTGAAGACCGAGCCGGGGCCGCTGCGGCGGCTGCTGCGCGCCCTGTCCTGCCACGGCGTCTTCGCCGAGCAGCCGGACGGGACGTTCACGCACACCGACATGTCCCGGCTGCTGCGCGAGGACGACCCGCACAGTCTGCGCGCCATCACCCTGTGGTGCACCGAGCCGTGGACCTGGGACGCGTGGCCGAAGCTGGACGAGGCGGTGCGCACCGGCCGCAACGTGGTGGAGGACCTGTACGGAAAGGAGTTCTTCACCTACCTCAACGAGGACGCCCCGGAGTCGGCCGACGTCTTCAACCGGGCCATGACGACCTCCAGCATGCAGTCGGCGCGGGACGTCGCGCACTTCCTCGACCTGTCGGGGGCCGCGTCGGTCGCCGACATCGGGGGCGGCCAGGGCCATGTGGTGGCGAGCCTGCTGGAGAAGTACCCCTCGCTCCAGGGCACCCTGCTCGACCTGCCGCGCGTGGTGGAGAACGCCGACCCGCGGCTGCGGGCGGGGGGCGCGCTCGCGGACCGGGTGCGCATCGTGCCCGGCGACTGCCGGGCGGCCGTCCCGGTCCGGGCCGACGTGTACATCATCAAGAACATCCTGGAGTGGGACGACGACAGCACCGCCCGGACGCTGCGCAACGTCATCGGGGCGGGCGGCCCGGGAACCCGGGTGGTGGTCATCGAGAACCTCGTCGACGACACGCCGTCCATGCGGTTCAGCACCGCCATGGATCTGCTGCTCCTCCTCAACGTCGGTGGTGCCAAGCACACCACCGAGAGCATGGTCGGCCGGCTCACCGGCGCGGGCCTGGTCATCGACGACGTGCGTCCGGTCAATCCGTACCTGCACGCCTTCGACTGCACGGTCCCGGACCACCGCACCGGCTGAGGCAGGACGGCGGACGCCGATCGCCGGGCACGCGCGTGGCGCGTGCCCGGCGATCGGCTGGGGGGAGGGGAACGGCTCAGGCGATGGCGTCCCGGTCCCAGCGGTAGAAGCAGTTCGCCATCGCGTCCTTGGGCGAGCGCCAGGTGGCCGGGTCGTAGGCGGTGACGTACGCCGACAGACGGTCGCTGATGTTCTTGAACTCCGGGTGCCCGGCCATCTCGGCGATGGCGGGCCCGGGGTCCTGCTCGGACTCGATGAGGTGCAGGTACACGTCACCGAACTGGAACAGGCTGCGTCCGGAGACCCCGATGAGGTGCGGGAGTTCTCCCCGGTCCGACTCCGCGAACACCTTGGCGATGTCCTGGGCCGAACCCGGGGCCATCCGGGCGACGATCAACGTGTGGTGCATGGTGGTTGCTCCGTCCCGCTCAGTCGGTCAGGCTCGGCACGGGCTCGCGCTCGGCGGCGGCCTGCTCGATGCGGTCCCGGATCAGGGCCATCTGCACCTTGGAGTTCCGGTTGATGTTGTCCGTCATCCAGGCGTCGTCGACCGGTGCGTCCGGCTTCATCGCGAAGTCCTGGGTCCACACCATCCGGGTGCCCTCCGGCACCTCCTCGTACTGCCACCGGATGTCCATGTACGCGAAGGGGCCGGTCTCCACCCGGCGGGCCTTGACGGAGAGCGTGTCCCGGTCCGTCTCCCGTTCGGAGACCCAGCTCCACACCTTGCCGTCCTTGTCGGGGTGCATGGTGAGGCGGAAGGTGGTCTTGTCGCCCTCCCGGGACAGGATCTCGGCCGAGGCGTACTCGCTGAACAGGTCGGGCCAGTTCGCCACGTCGTTGGTCATGTCCCACACGAGGTCGACCGGTGCGGCGATGACGATCTCGTTCTGCGTGTGCCCGGCCATCTCAGGCTCCCGCCAGCAGCGCGCTGTTGACGAGGTCGAGGAACTGCCGCGGGGTCTTGGAGCGCTCCGCGTCGGGCGGCATCGGGGTGCCGTAGCGGTTCTCCAGCTCGCCCACGATGCCGAGCAGGCCGAGCGAGTCGACGCCGAAGGTGTCGAAGCCCGAGTCCTGCTGCTGCTGGAGGTCGTCCGCGGGGACGGTCACCCCGGCGGCCTTCTTCATCAGCTCGGACAGCTCTTCCACGGTGATGCGGTCACTCATGTGCTTTCTCCTTTGCTCCGTGCCGTCTCACTGCGCGGCGCCGGCGGTGCCGCGTCGCAGCACCAGCGCCGAGTTCGACCCCATCAGTCCCCGGCTGAGGACCAGCGCCGTGCGCAGCTCGGCGGCACGGGCCCGGCCGGTCACCAGATCGAGGTCGTGGCAGATGTCGAACACATTGGGGGTGGGCGGGACGATGCCCTGCTCCATCGCGAGCACCGCCGCCGCGGCGTCCAGCACCGGCGCGGCGCAGTAGCCACGGCCGATGCCGGTCTTGGGGGCGGTGACGGGTACCCGCCGGCCGTGCGCGCCGAGGACGTCCGCGATGGCCAGTGCCTCGGCACGGTCCGCCTCGGGCACGCCGAGGGCGTCCGCGAAGACCACGTCGATCTCCTCGGGGGCCAGGCCGGCCTCGTCCAGGGCGCCCCGGACGGCCTGGGCGAGCCCGTGCCTGGACTCCTCCCAGCGGGAGGCTCCGGTGAAGGTCGCCGCGTGTCCGGCGAGGAAGGCCCGCACCCGCGCGCCCCGCTCCAGCGCCGCGTCCTCGTCCTCCACGACGAGCATGGCGCCGCCCTCGGCGGGCACGAACCCGCAGGCCGCCGAGGTGAACGGGCGGTAGGCACGCACCGGGTCGGCGACCGTGCTCAGTTCCCCGTAGCCGAGCTGGCAGACCACCGAGTAAGGGGCCAGCGGGGCCTCGGTCGATCCGGTGACGATCACGTCGGTGCCGCGCCGGACCGCCCGCGCGGCGTGCGCGAGGGCGTCCAGGCCGCCGGCCTCGTCGGCGGCGACCACACCGCAGGGGCCCTTGAAGCCGCGGCGGATGGAGATCTGTCCGGTGCTGGCGGCGTAGAACCAGGCGATCGACTGGTAGGGACCGACGAAGCGGCTGCCCTTGCCCCAGAGCTGCTGCAGCTCCCGCTGCCCGAACTCGCCGCCGCCCGAGCCGGCCGCGGTGACGACACCGACGGAGAACGGCGCACCGTCGGTGTCGCTCCGCGGCAGGCGGGCGTCGTCGAGCGCGAGGTCGGCGGCGGTCATCGCGAAGTGCGTGAACCGGTCGGTCTGGACCAGGAAACGCTCCTCGACCGCCGCCGACGGATCGAACTCCCGGACCTGGCCGGCGATCCGCAGCGGCAGGTGCTCGCACCCCTCCCGGGTGACCCGGTCCAGGACGCTGATGCCCTCCTTGGTGGACTTCCAGAAGGTCTCGGTGGTGGTTCCGTTGGGCGCGACCACACCGATGCCGGTGACGGCCGCGCGCCGTGGATGCGGTTCGCTCATGGTGTCTTCTCCCTCGGCCGGGTCAGGACCACCGCGGACTGGAAGCCGCCGAACCCGCTGCCCACGGAGAGCACGCTGTTCAGTCTTCGCTCGCGGGCGACGCGCGGGACGTAGTCCAGGTCGCACTCCGGGTCAGGGGTCTCGTAGTTCGCGGTGGGCGGTACCACCTGGTGGGCGAGGGCCAGCACACAGGCGACGACCTCGATCGATCCGATCGCGCCGAGGGAGTGGCCCACCATGGACTTGATGGAACTCATCGGCGTGTCGTAGGCGTGCCGGCCCAGGGCCCTCTTCACCGCGGCCGTCTCGTGGCGGTCGTTCTGCTGGGTGCCCGAGCCGTGCGCGTTGACGTAGTCGATCGCCGTGCCGTCCAGCCGCGCGTGGTCGAGCGCGGACTCGATGGCCCGGGCCATCTCCAGGCCCTCCTTGGTCAGACCGGTCATGTGGTAGGCGTTGCCGAAGGTGGCGTAGCCGCCGATCTCGCAGTACACGCGCGCACCGCGGGCCCGCGCGTGCTCCAGCTCCTCCAGGACGAGTACGGCACCGCCCTCCCCCATCACGAACCCGTCCCGGTCGGCGTCGAAGGGACGCGAGGCGTGGGCGGGGTCGTCGTTGTTGGGGGAGGTGGCCTTGATCGCGTCGAAGCAGGCCATCGTGATCGGCGAGATCGGCGAGTCCGAGGCGCCGACGATGCACACGTCGGCCCGGTTCTCCTCGATCGTGTGGAAGGCGTAGCCGATCGAGTCCAGTCCGGAGGTGCACCCCGTGGAGACGGTCTGCACCGGTCCGCGCGCCCCGAACCGCTCCGCCACCGTCGAGGCCAGCGTGCTCGGCGAGAACGCGCGGTGCAGGTGCGGCTCCGCCTCCTGGTGGTCCACGTCCCAGCGCCGGCCTCCGTGGCTGACCAGGACGTAGTCGTGCTCCAGCCGGGTGGTGCCGCCGACCGCGGTGCCCAGGGAGACCCCGACCCGCCAGGGGTTCTCCCGGGCGAGGTCGAGGCCGGAGTCCCGTACCGCCTCGTCCCCGGCCACCAGGGCGAACTGGATGTACCGGTCGCACCGTTCGATCTCCTCGGCGTCCAGGCCGTGGGCCCCCGGGTCGAAGTCGCACTCGGCGGCGATCCGCGAGCGCAGGCCGGACGGGTCGAAGAAGGTGATGCCCCGCGTCGCGGTGCGCCCGTGGGACAGCAGGTCCCAGAACGCCGGTACGCCGATGCCGCCCGGCGCGACAATGCCTATACCGGTGACGGCCACGCGCCTGGTCATGACCGGACCTGCCGTGGTTCGGCCGCCGCCGCCTCGCCGACGTGCAGCGGCGCCGCGCCGGCCGGGACGGCGTCGGTCTCCTCGGTGTCGACGTGGCCGAGCGGCGGGCTGGGGGCGAGCGGGCCGAGGTGGAAGACGATCCGGGCCTCCACCTTGCCGACGTTGCGGAAGCGGTGCCGCATGTGCGCCGGGATCATCAGCCCCTGCTCGGGCTGGAGGGGGTGGGGCTCGCCGTCGAGGTCCACTTCGAGCTGCCCGCACACGACGTAGACGAACTCCTCGGAGTACGGGTGGTAGTGCTCGGCGATGCGGTCGCCGGGCTGCACGATGGCCACACCCATGAAGCCACTGGTGGAGCCGACCGTGGCCGGGGTGAGCATGGCACGCAGATCGCCACCGCGCCGGGTGTTGGGCTCGACCTCGCTGAGATGCACGATTCTGGGACTGGCTTGGATCACGGCTTTCCTCCGATCTGGTGCCGCTGGGACGCGGCGGCGTGGCTGGGGCGGCACATGCGCCGGCGCATCAGGCTTCGGGCGCGCGGCGGTCGGTGACGAGGTCCATACGGGCGAGCGTGAACAGGCGGCCGGGGTCGCCCTCCCGCAGCGCGGAGGCGTCCGCGCCGAGTACCTCGGCGTCCAGGAGTGCCGTCAGCTCCTGCGCGTGCTCGCGGTCGCCGAGGCCGAGCACGGTGCCCGGGTCGGCCCCGCGCCCGTCGCGCACGTCGACGAGCCGCATCACGACGTCGTCGCGCTGGAAGATGGTGCTGCGCAGGACCGGGCCCTGCGGATCGCCGGCCGCGGCCTCGTCCTGCCGGGCGAGCAGCTCGGCCAGCCGCATGCCGCAGCCCTCGCGGGCCGGGTAGTACAGCGCGTGCCGCACGGCGTCCGCGGCCTCCCGGCCGGCGTCCACGTGATGGACGGCGGGCAGCGCCGCCCGGGTGAAGAAGGCGCGGGCGGACTCGGGGTCGTCCAGGTCCCGGTCCTGCTCCAGGTGGGGGTTGATGGCCTCTTCCACGGCCCGTACCTCGGGCTGCCGGGCGACGTGGCGCAGCGCGGCCAGCAGGTCGCCCCGTACCTCGATGGCGCGCACGACCCGGTTGCCGTGCATGAACAGGGAGGTGCGGCACAGCCGGGTGGTGGTGTCGACCTGGGGCTCGGGCGAGGCGTAACCGGCGAGGATCTCCGCGACGGCCTTCTCGCTGCCCGGCTTGACGGTGAAGGTGAGCGCGTGGCGGATGACCCCGTCGCCGATCCTCGGCGACGCCTGGAGCCGGCGCTCCGCGGGATCGGCGCCCGCTGCCGGGTGGCCGGTCTCGCGGACGATGTGGAAGCGCAGGGACCTGGTGTCCCGGACGCAGCTGTGCAGGGGTTCCACCATCTGCACGTGCTCCTCGCTGTTGACCCAGGTCAGGAACGGCGGGGCGCTCTCCCACTCACTGGTGATGAGCCATTGGGAGGGGTTCTCGATGGACTGGCACAACTGGTCGCTGACGTGTCCGGGGACGGAGGCGACCTGGGTGCACAGCTGTTCGTACGCTTCCAGGAACTGCTGCTGGGCACCGTCGTGGACGTCCACCAGCAGGACGACACGGAGCCTGGAGCCGTCGAACACGGACTGGGAGACACGCTGTGACACCTGCCGGGTCAGCGGTCCGGAAACACGTTCGGGCGTAGTGGTCATCCTGCGCACTTCTCCTTGAGGCACGGGGCGGACATCGGGTCCGGTGAGCGTTATCGGTGTTCCTCGATCCTGTGGCCGTCCCCTGGGGAGCGCGACTTGCGTGCACTAGGCGGGTGACCGGCCGGCCCCGCCGGACCCGGGGGGCGGGACGGGCTCAGGTGAGGTGGGCGAAGACCACGAGGTTGTCCGTGTAGTCCTTCGCCGCGGTGTCGTAGTCGCCCGCGCAGGTGATCAGCCGGACCTCGGCCCGTCCGGTGTCCCCGTACACCCGCTCGTCGGGGAAGTCGTCCTTCTCGAACGTCTCCGCGTCGTCGACCACGAAGGACGCCTTGCGGCCGTCGGCCCGTACGACGTGGAAGACGTCGCCCTCGGCCAGTTCCCCGAGGCCCGCGAAGACGGCGGGGGACGTCTTGGTGTCCAGGTGCCCGGCGACGATCGACGTGCCGATCTCACCCGGCGAGGGCCCCCCGGCGTGCCAGCCGACGAGGTTGACGTCGCCTGCGGGCGGAGCCTCGAGCTGACCCGAGGGGCCGATGGCGAGATCCGTGAAGGGGGCGTCCACCGAGATCTTCGGGATGAGCAGCCGCACCGGCTTGGAACGCGGCAGGGCCTTCTGCGGCGACCGGCCCCGCTCCTGGGCCGCCGACGGGGCGGCCATGCCGGTCGGCGCGGCCTGCGGCGCACGGGGCGCGTAGGCCGGGGGCTCGGTGCCGCCGACCAGGCTCATGACGAGGACCAGGACGGCCGCGGCCCCCACCACCAGCATGCTTCCCGGGTACTTCTCCTCGTTCGGAGCGAGGCCGGCGGGCGAGGACGGATCGGCTGCCATCGGGGAACCACCTCACTGGAGCACTGCGGACAAGGCGAACAGGGCGCCGGGGGCGCCGGCCGGGGCCGCCACGCGGCACGCGCGCGTGGCGGCCGCAGCGGCTATCGCATCCGGCATGGTCAGCTCGCGCTCTCGGCCGTCTTCCTACGGCGCACCACGTACAGACCGGCTCCGGCGACGGCCAGGGCGGCCATCCCGCCCGCCGTCACCGACGGGGCGGCCAGGGCGCCGCCACCGGTGTGCATCCCACCGCGGGGCTTCTCGTGGCCACCGTTCCAGGAGCCCGAGCCGTGCTCGCTGTCCTTGCCGCCGTGCTCGCTGTCCTTGTAGGACCCCGAGGAGTGACCGCCGTCCTTGTGGGAGCCCGAGTCGTGCCCGGAGTCCCGTCCGGAGCCCCAGTCGCCCTCGTTCACCGCGGCCAGCGCTCCGCCGCCGGTGCGCATGCCGCCGCGCGGGGAGTCGTACCGGTCGTCCTTGCCGTTGTCCTTGCCGTACTCCTTGTCGTTCTCGTCGCCGTTGTCCTTGCCGTAGCCCTCGCCGTTGTCCTTGCCGTACTCCTTGCCGTTCTCGTCGCCGTTGTCCTTGCCGTAGCCCCCGCCGTTCTCGTCGCCGTTGTCCCTGCCGTTCTCGGCGCCCTCCTTGTCGTGTCCCTTGTCGTGTTCCTGGCTGTAGGAGGTGTCCTCGTGGTCGGAGCCGGAGGCGTAGGCGCCGGGGGCACCGAGAGCGAGGGCGGCCGAAGCCGCTCCGGCGGCCAGCAGCATGCGAGCAGAGCGCATCTGACATTCCTTCCGCCGACGGTCGAGCAGCTGCCTCTTGGTCAGCTGTCCTAACTCGACCTCGACATGGTCAACCGTCAGTCAGCCGGCTCCTGACCGCACCTCCTGGCGATCAGTCGGGTGAACCCGTCCGTCCACCGGGGGACGCGGCCGCCGGCGCGGGCCCGCCGTAGGCGTCGGCTCGTCAACTCCGTGAGGGCGTCTCACCGCTGGGGGCGCACGGCACACGGCGAGGCGCCGACCCGCGCTGTGCGGATCGGCGCCTCGCCGTCGACGGCCGGTCGCCGGGTGCCACGCACACCGGCGCGTCCGGGGGGGTCAGTCCACAGCCAGCACCTCGGACAGCACCCGGCGCAGCTCCCGGGCGGCGTCAGGGACCGGGGCGGGCGCTCGCCACGCGACGAACCCGTCGGGGCGGACGAGCACGGCGCCGCCGGGTTCCGTGCCGTGGCAGGCGCTCCATTGCGCGCCGTCCTCGCAGATCAGCTCGGCATCGGGGCCGGCGCCCACCCGGTACGAGAGCAGCGGCACGGACATCTCCTCCGCGACGCGCCGGGCGGCCTCGTGCCATCCGCTCCCGGCGTCGGCGCCGCTGAGCAGGACGAACGACTTCTCGTACAGGTCGAGGGTGGAGACACGTTCCCCCTGGCGCCGCAGCCACATGTGGGGTGCCCTGCTGCCGGGCGCACCGGTCAGGTCGAGGCCCTCCGGGACCACCGGGACCGCCGGGTCGGCGCCGATCACGGCGCCCCGCGGATAGCGGTAGCCGAGGGCCACGTTGAGGATGCCGCGCTGCGGGGCACCGCCGGCTCCCGGCGGCGGGGTGAAGCCGGGGTGGCTGTGCTCGGCCGAGCGTGCGGCGGCCCGGGAGCTGGTCGCCTCCGCGACCGGGCGGCGCTCGGCGTCGTAGGTGTCCAGCAGCCCGTCGCCCGCCCAGCCGCCGAGCACCGCGGCCAGCTTCCACGCGAGGTTGTGGGCGTCCTGGATACCCGTGTTGGAGCCGAAGGCTCCGGTCGGGGACATCTCGTGGGCCGAGTCGCCGGCCAGGAACACGCGCCCCTCCCGGTAGCGGCGGGCGACCCGCTGGGCGGCGTGCCAGGGCGCCTTGCCGGTGATCTGGACGTCCAGATCGGCGACCCCGACGGCGCGGCGGATGTGCTCGACGCACCGCTCCTCGGTGAAGTCCTCCAGCGTTTCGCCGCGTTCGGGGTGCCAGGGGGCGTGGAAGACCCAGTTCTCGCGGTTGTCCACCGGCAGCAGCGCGCCGTCGCCGTCCGGGGAGGTCAGGTAGCAGACGATGAAGCGGCGGTCGCCCACGACGTCGGCGAGACGGCGGGAGCGGAAGGTCAGGCTGATGTTGTGGAACAGCTCGCCCGGGCCGCTCTGGCCGATGCCGAGCTGCTCACGGACGGGGCTGCGGGGGCCGTCGGCGGCGACGAGGTACTCCGCGCGCACGGTGGTGTGCTCGCCCGTCTCACGGCTCTTGACCACCGCGGTGACGCCGGCGGGGTCGGTCTCGAACGAGATCAGCTCGGTGCCGTAGCGCAGGTCGCCGCCGAGCCGTGCGGCCTCGTCGAGCAGGACCGGCTCCAGGTCGTTCTGGCTGCACAGACACCACGAGCTGGGACTGAAGCGGGCCAGGCCGCCACCCGGGTCGATCTCCCTGAACAGCCACTCCCCCGCGTCGCCGACCAGGCTGGGCGTCTGCAGGATGCCGTGGTTGCCGGCCAGTGTGGCGGCGGCCTGCCGGATCATCGGCTCGGCGCCGGCCACCCGGAACAGCTCCATCGTGCGGACGTTGTTGCCGCGTCCCCGGGGGTGGATGGAGGTGCCCGCGTGGCGTTCCACCAGCGTGTGCCGCACCCCCAGCCGTCCCAGGAACAACGAGGTCGACAGACCGACCAGGGAGCCGCCGACGATGAGGACCGGTACCTGATGGATCGTGGGGTCCGCTCGATCGGCTTTTTGGTTCATCATTCGCCTCCAGGCGTGTCGGGTCCGGGGATGCGGCCGGATACGGCCGGGACCTCCATGCATGCCCGGAGAGGCGGTGGACGGCCCAGTCTTCACCCGCTTAACCCGCGCGGTTCGCCGTGTCGGCGGGCCGGACCCGGCCGGCGGGCCCGGGCGCACCGTGCCGAGGGGCGCACCCCGGGCCGCGCCTGGGTGGGCGTCAGCCCCGGGGGCCCGGCCGGCCGCGGCCCCTGACGGCTTGTCCGTCCGCCCGCTCCCGGGTTCGGCCCGGCGGCACCGGGACCCGGGGCGGCGGCCGCCCGGCAGACCGTCCGGCGGGCTCCTCCGGAAGGCGCCCGGGGGCGCCAGCCCGGACCGTCCGGGACCCGGCCTCTTCGCGAGCGGCCGGGCGGCGGCGTCGCCGGGGAGCGAACGGACCGGCCGGCGGCGGGGCCACTCGGCACCCGGCCGGCCGCCGGGGCGCACGAGCTCCCTCACCGACGCGGTTGGTACGCCCGGCCCGGCAGCCTCGTGACGGCCGGGTCCCGGCGCGTCGGCGGCGGCCGGGCGGCGCGCCGAGCCCCGTCCGCGCCCGTCCCCGGTGGCGGGGACCGGTCTTCCTCCCCGCCGGCGTGGCGCCGTTCGCGGCGTGCCCGGGGGAACACCGCCGGGGGCGCCGTCGGCGGGTCAACTCGCCGGCGGCGTCAGCCGGTTACCCGAGCTCCGCCTCGATCCACCGGACCACGTCCGGGGTCACCGGGTCGGTGATGTCCGCGAAGTCCTGGTGCTTCTCCAGGAAGCCCCTGACATAGGGGCAGACGGGCACGATCCGTCTGCCCGTGCGCCGTACGTCGCTCAGGGCCTCGCGCACGAGCCGGGACGCCAGCCCCTGCCCGGAGAACGCGTCGTAGATCTTGGTGTGGTAGAAGACCCGCTGCCGCTCACCGCGGTCGCGGTAGGCGGTGAAGCCGGCGGTCTCGCCGTCGACGGCGATCTCGTAGCGGGACCGGTCCGGTGCGTGCCGGACGGTCGGGGAGGTCTGGTCTGTCATCGCGCGTCCTTCGCGTCCGGAGCGGGCTGCCCTGTGGGGGCGTCGCACAGTGCGGGGCGGGGGGCGGTCGCCCGGGTGGCCCGGCCCGGCCGCGACGGGCCGGCGCGCCCTGTCCGGTGCCGCGCCCCGGACGACGCGTCCTGGCCGCGGCCGGGCGCGTCCCCCACGTGAGGGACCCTATCAACGTCGCGGCAGCTCACCGACGTTGCGGCGCGGGTCCGCTGCCCTCGATGCCGCCCTCTTCGCGCACGCCGCCCGCCGCGCGGCTCTCGCGCACGCCGCCCGCCGCGCGGCTCTCGCGCAGGCGGAGGTACGCCTCCAGCTCCGCGGCTCCGGTCAGCAGCGCGCGGCCGCGGGCGGAGAGCCGGCCGTGCCAGTCGCGCAGCGCGCCCTCCAGCGGCTCCAGTCCGCCCGCCGCCCGCACCTGGGCGATCAGCGGGGCGATCTGCTCCAGCAGGTAACCGCCCCGCCTGAGCTGGTGGGCCAGCCGGGCGTCCCGTACGTCGGCCTCGTCGTAGACGCGGTACCCGGTCCGCGGGTCGCGGCGCGGGCTCACCAGCCCGGCGCGCTCCCAGGTGCGCAGGGTCGCGGGCCGGATCCCGAGCCTGCCCGCCAGCGCGCCGATGGAGATGCCGCCGGGCCCGGCCGGCTCGGACGCCGCCCCGGCCCCGGCCCCCAGGGCGGGCCTCAGGTCGCGCAGGGCGCTCTCCACGGCCTGGAGGGTCCGCCGGTCGTCGAGGAGCTGGGCGTGGCTCCCGTCGATGAGCCGGAACGCCTCATCGAGCGCGTCCCGGTTCGCGGCCCGCAGGATCGCCGTCGCCGTCCGGTGGCCGTGGCCGGGCACCAGGGCGAGGAACGCGCGCAGGGCGCCCGCGTGCAGCGCGGTGTAGGTGCGGTAGCCGTGGGGCGTGCGGCCGGCGGGCGGAAGGATGCCCAGCGCCTCGTAGTTCCTGACCGCCTGGGTGGACAGACCGTGCCCGCGCGCCAGATCCACCGGCCTGAGCCGATCGCCGTTTTGAAGGTTTCGCACCGTCCTCCTGCCGGTATCGCGACAAAGTTTCAAAAGAAACTTCAACGATAGCGTTGAGGCCATGGCTACTGACATCAGGGACATCACCCATGCCGTCGACGCCGCCGCCGTCATGAGGCTGCTCCCGGGCCGGCCCCGGCTGCTCGCGCTGGGCGAGCCCACCCACGGCGAGGACACCCTGCTCGATCTGCGCAACGAGCTCTTCCGGCAGCTCGTCGAGGAAGAGGGCTACCGGACCATCGCGGTGGAGAGCGACTGCCTGAGCGGCCTCCTCGTGGACGACTACGTCACTTCGGGCACGGACACCCTCGACGAGGTCATGGAGCGCGGGTTCAGCCACGGCTGGGGCTCGCAGGCGGGCAACCGGGAGCTGGTGCGCTGGATGCGCGCCTACAACGTCCGCGCCGAGCGCGACGGGCGGCCCGCGTCGGACCGGCTCCGCTTCGCCGGCTTCGACGGCCCGTTGGAGATCACCGGTGCCGCGAGCCCCCGCCAGGCACTCACCGCGCTCCACGGCTACCTCGCGGCCGGGGTGGACGCCGGGCTGCTCCCCTGCACCGCGGAGACGCTCGACCGTCTGATCGGCGCCGACGAACGGTGGACCGAGCCCGCCGCGATGAGGGACCCGGCCCGCTCCGTGGGGCAGTCGGCCGAGGCCGGCCGGCTGCGGCTGCTCGCCGACGATCTGGTGGCGTTGCTCGACGCGCAGTCGCCGCACCTGCTCGCGGCGACGTCACGGGAGGAGTGGGACCGGGCGTGCCTGTACGGGCGCACCGCGACCGGGCTGCTGCGCTACCACCACTGGATGGCCGACGCCTCGCCCGCCCGCCTGGCCCGCCTGGTGGCCGTGCGGGACCAGATGATGGCCGCCGGCCTCCTGGCCGTCGCCGCCCGGGGCCCGGTTCTCGTCCACGGCCACAACGCCCATCTCCAGCGGGGGAAGAGCACGATGCGGATGGGCGGGGAGCCCGTGGCGTGGTGGGGCGCCGGTGCGCTGGCCGCTGCCCGGCTCGGCGAGGAGTACGCCTTCCTGGCCACCGCCCTCGGCACGATCCGCCACCGGGGAGTGGACACGCCGCCGCCGGACACGGTGGAAGGACTCCTGTACGCGCTCCCGCGGGACCCCTGCCTCGTCGACGCCCGCCGTCTGGCCACCGTCCTCGGCGACGCACGGCCCGCGCCCCGGGTGTCCCCCTGGTTCGGCTACGCCCCGCTCGACCCGGCACACCTGACGGACAGCGACGGGCTGGTGTTCGTCAGGGACCTTCCCGGACAGCCGGCCTGAGCCGCGCTCAGGCCGCGGCGCCGGCCTGCCGGTCCGGTCGTCGCCGCGCGGCCGTCGGTACGGCCAGCACCATGGTGAGGCCGCCGCCGGGTGTGTCCTCGGTGTCGAGTGTGCCGCCGATGGTCTCGGCGAAGCCGCGCGCGACCGCGAGGCCGAGCCCGACACCGGCTCCGCGGGGCGCGTCCCCGTGGCGCTGGAAGGGTTCGAAGATGCGGTCCTTGGCCGCGTCGGGAACGCCGGGGCCGCGGTCGACGACCCGTATCTCGACCCGGTCGGCCAGGGCGCTCGCGGAGACCAGGACCTTCTCCCCCGGCGGGCTGTACTTGACGGCGTTCTCGACGATGTTGGCGACCGCCCGCTCCAGCAGGCCCCGGTCGACGTGGACCATGGGCAGCGTCTCGGGGACGTCCAGCTCCACGCTGTCCTCGGGGACTCCGCCCAGGGCCATGGGCACGACCTCGTCGAGGTCGGTCTCGCGGATGATCGGGGTCACCGTGCCGGTCTGCAGGCGGGACATGTCCAGCAGGTTGCCGACGAGGTGGTCGAGGCGGTCGGCGCCCTCCTCGATGGCCTGGAGCAGCTCCGCCCGGTCCTCTTCGGACCAGGCGACGTCGTCGGACCGGAGCGAGGAGACGGCGGCCTTGATGCCGGCGAGCGGGGTGCGCAGGTCGTGGCTGACGGCGGCGAGCAGCGCGGTCCTCATCCGGTTGCCCTCGGCCAGTTCCCTGGCCCGGTCCGCCTCCCGTCTCAGGCGCCGGTGGTCCAGGACGACGGCGGCCTGCGCGGCGAAGGCCGCCAGCACCCGCCGGTCGGCGGCCGGCAGCACCCCGCCGGACAGCGCCAGGGTCATGTGGTCGCCGACCGGTACGTCGACGTCCGCCTCCTCGGGGATCCGGGCGGGGCGGGGCCCGACGCTGCCGGCGCGGGTCCACGGCTCGGTCTCGCCGGTGCGCTCCAGCAGGGCCGCCGACTCCATGCCGAAGGTCTCCCGGACCCTCTCCAGCAGCGCCTCCAGGCTGGTCTCGCCGCGCAGTACGTTTCCGGCGAGGAAGGAGAGGATCTCGGACTCGGCGCGCAGGCGGGCCGCCTGGTGGGTGCGCCGGGCCGCGAGGTCGACCACCGAGGCCACCGACACGGCGACCCCGACGAAGACCGCGATGGCGACGATGTTCTTCGGGTCCGCGATGGTCAGGGTGCGGACGGGCGGGGTGAAGTACCAGTTGAGCAGCAGGGAGCCGGCCAGTGCGGAGGCCAGCGCCGGGGCCAGTCCGCCCAGCAGGGCCGCCGCCACCGTCAGCGTCAGGAGCAGCAGCATGTCGTTGGCGAGGCCGACGTCCACGGCGGCGCCGGTGAGGATCCAGGTGAGCAGGGCGGGGCCGAGCACGCCGACGAGCCACCCCCACAGGACCCGCGCGCGGCCCAGGCGCGCTCCGCGGGCGGCCGCCGGCAGTCCGCGGCCCTTGCCCACCGCGTCGTGGGTGACGAAGTGGACGTCGAGGTCGGGGCCGGAGTCCCGGGCCACGGTGGCGCCCACGCCCGGGCCGAAGACGTACTGCCAGCTCTTGCGGCGGGAGACGCCGAGCACGATCTGGGTCGCGTTGGCACCGCGCGCGAAGTCGAGCAGGGCGGCCGGTACGTCGTCGCCCACGACCTGGTGGAAGGTGCCGCCGAGGTCCTCGACCAGCCTGCGCTGAACGGCCAGTTCGCCGGGCGAGGCCGAGGTCAGGCCGTCGCTGCGGGAGACGTAGACGGCCATGACCTCGCCGCCGGCGCCCTTCTCCGCCAGCCGGACGGCACGCCGTATCAGGGTGTGCCCCTCCGGGCCGCCGGTCAGCCCGACCACGATCCGCTCGCGCGAGCCCCAGATCCGGAACACCTGGTGCTCGCTGCGGTACTGGTTCAGATACTCGTCGACCCGGTCGGCGACCCACAGCAGCGCCAGTTCCCGCAGGGCGGTGAGATTGCCGGGCCGGAAGTAGTTGGACAGGGCCGCGTCCACCTTGTCCGGCCGGTAGATGTTGCCGTGCGCCATGCGGCGCCGCAGCGCCTGCGGGGACATGTCGACCAGCTCTATCTGGTCGGCGCGGCGCACCACCTCGTCGGGGACGGTTTCGCGCTGCCGCACGCCGGTGATCGACTCCACGACGTCGCCCAGCGACTCCAGGTGCTGGATGTTGACCGTCGAGATCACGTCGATGCCGGCGGCCAGCAGCTCCTCCACGTCCTGCCAGCGCTTGGCGTTGCGGGAGCCGGGCACGTTGGTGTGGGCGAGCTCGTCCACCAGCGCCACCCGCGGACGGCGGGCCAGCACCGCGTCGACGTCCATCTCGGTGAAGGCCGTGCCCCGGTACTCGATCTCCTTGCGCGGGATCTGTTCCAGGCCGTGCAGCATCACCTCGGTGCGCGGCCGGTGGTGGTGCTCGACGAAGGCGATCACGCAGTCGGTGCCCCGCTCGGCACGGCGGTGCGCCTCCGACAGCATGGCGCAGGTCTTGCCGACGCCGGGTGCCGCCCCCAGGTAGATCCGCAGCTTGCCGCGTGCCATGTCCGTCCCCCTGCTCAGGCCTCGAAGCGGTAGCCCATGCCGGGCTCGGTGATCAGGTAGCGGGGGTGGGAGGGGTCCGTCTCCAGCTTGCGGCGGAGCTGGGCCATGTAGACCCGCAGATAGTTGGTCTTGCTGCTCTGCGATATGCCCCACACCTCCTGGAGCAGGTGTTTCTGCGTGACCAGCCGGCCCGGGTGGGTCACGAGGATCTCCAGCAGGTGCCACTCGGTGGGGGTCAGCCGCACGTCCCGCCCGTCCCTGACGACCTTCTTGGCCAGGAGGTCGATGCTGAAGTGGTCGGTCTCGACCAGCGTGGTGTCCAGGGTGAGGGGCGCGTTCTCGGCGCGGCGCACCGCGGCCCGCAGCCGTGCCAGGAGCTCGTCCATGCTGAACGGCTTGGTGATGTAGTCGTCGGCGCCGGCGTCGAGGGCGGCCACCTTCTCGTCGGAGGCCTGCCGGGCCGACAGCACCAGGACCGGCACCCGGGTCCATCCCCGCAGGCCCCTGAGGACCTCGACACCGTCCATGTCGGGCAGGCCGAGGTCGAGCAGCACCACGTCGGGCTGGCGCGCGGCGGCGAGCCGCAGGGCCGTGGCACCGTCGGGGGCGGCGTCGACTCCGTACTGGCGTGCTTTCAAGTTGATCACGAGGGCCCGCACGAGCTGCGGGTCGTCCTCCACCACGAGCACCCGGGTCATGGGTGTGCGTCTCTCCTGTCGTGCGTCGGGCCGTGCGTACCGGAGGCGGGGCGACCGGCCGCACGGCCGCGGGAGCCGGTGGATCCGGGATGTCTCCCGGGCCGCCGGCCCCCGCGAGGGGCGGGTAGGGCCGTCACTGCTTCGCCACGAGGTCCTGGAGCGCGATGTTGAGTTCGAGGACGTTCACCCGTGGTTCACCGATGAAGCCGAGCGTACGACCCTCGGTGCGGTCCTCGACCAACTGCCCCACCTCCTGGACGGACAGCCCGTTCCGCGCGGCGACCCGGTGGACCTGAAGTGCGGCGTAGGCCGGGGAGATGTGGGGGTCGAGACCGGAGCCGGAGGAGGTCACCGCGTCGGCGGGGACGTCGGAGGGATCGACCCGGAAGCCGGGGACGGAGTTCTCCTCGACGACGGCGGCCCTGGCCTCGGTCACCCACTGGACGAGCTCTTCGCTCGCGCCGGACCGGTTGGTCGCGCCGGACAGGAGGAGCCGGTAGCGGGTGTTGACATCGTTGGTGCCGAGCCCGTTGGCCGGGCGGCCGTGGAACCACCTCGGATCGGGCCGGGGGGTCTGCCGGCCCTCCTGCGGCGGCAGGAGGTACGTCTGGCCGATCAGCGAGGAGCCGACGATCCTGCCGTCCGCCGTGATCGCGGAGCCGTCGGCCCGGTCGCGGAAGAGGCCCTGGGCGACGCCGGTGACGGCCAGCGGGTAGCCGACGCCCGTCACCAGGGTCAGCACGAGGAGGGCTCGCAGTCCCGCCCCGAGCAGCCGGACGGTGTGGAGTGCGGAGTTGTTCATGGCGGTCAGCGCGCCTTCCTGAAGTCACAGCCCGGGGACGAGGGAGATGAGCAGGTCGATGATCTTGATGCCGGCGAAGGGCGCCACCAGGCCGCCCAGGCCGTAGATCGCGAGGTTGCGGCGCAGCATCCGGTCCGCGCTCACCGGCCGGTACCGCACGCCTCTGAGGGCCAGTGGCACCAGTACCACGATGATCAGCGCGTTGAAGATCACCGCGGACAGGATCGCGGAGTCGGGTGAGGACAGGTTCATGATGTTGAGCCGGTCCAGGCCGGGGTGGGCCGCCGCGAACAGCGCCGGGATGATCGCGAAGTACTTCGCGACGTCGTTGGCCAGGGAGAAGGTCGTCAGCGCGCCGCGGGTGATCAGCAGTTGCTTGCCGATCTCCACTATCTCGATCAGCTTGGTCGGATCGGAGTCGAGGTCGACCATGTTGCCGGCCTCCTTCGCGGCCGACGTCCCGGTGTTCATCGCCACGCCGACGTCCGCCTGGGCCAGCGCCGGGGCGTCGTTGGTGCCGTCACCGGTCATGGCGACCAGCCTGCCGCCCGCCTGCTCCCGCTTGATCAGCGCCATCTTGTCCTCGGGAGTCGCCTCCGCGAGGTAGTCGTCGACGCCCGCCTCCCGCGCGACGGCCTGCGCGGTGAGCGGGTTGTCACCCGTGATCATGACGGTCCTGATGCCCATGCGGCGCAGTTCCTCGAACCGTGCGCGCATGCCGTCCTTGACGACGTCCTTGAGGTGGACGGCTCCCAGCACCCGGGCCCCCCGTTCGTCCCGCACGGCGACCAGCAGGGGCGTGCCCCCGGCCCCGGCGATGCGGTCGGCGATGGCCTTGGCGTCCTGGGCGGTCTCACCGCCCTGTTCCTCGACCCAGGCGAGGACCGAGGCGGCCGCGCCCTTGCGGACCCGCCGGCCGCCGGCGTCCACGCCGGACATGCGGGTCCGGGCGGTGAACGCGATCCACGCGGCGCCGGCCAGTTCGTCCCGGTGCCGCTCGGGCAGCCCGTACCGCTCCTTCGCCAGCGCGACGACGGACCGGCCCTCGGGCGTCTCGTCCGCGAGCGAGGAGAGCTGCGCGGCCTGCGCCACCTCGGCCTCCGTGCTGCCGGAGACCGGCACGAACCCGGCCGCCTGCCGGTTGCCGAGCGTGATCGTGCCGGTCTTGTCCAGCAGCAGCGTCGAGACGTCGCCCGCGGCCTCGACCGCCCGGCCCGAGACGGCCAGCACGTTGCGCTGCACCAAGCGGTCCATGCCCGCGATGCCGATCGCGGACAGCAGCGCGCCGATCGTGGTCGGGATGAGGCAGACCAACAGCGCCACCAGCACCGTCAGTGTCAGAGGGGAGCCCGCGTGGTCCGCGAAGGGCGGCAGTGTGGCGCAGACGAGCAGGAAGACGACGGTCAGCGAGGCCAGCAGGATGTTCAGGGCAATCTCGTTCGGCGTCTTCTGCCGGGCCGCGCCCTCGACGAGGTCGATCATCCGGTCGATGAAGGTCTCACCGGGCCTGGTCGTGATCCTGATGACGATGCGGTCGGACAGCACCTTGGTGCCGCCGGTGACGGCGCTCCGGTCTCCCCCGGACTCGCGGATGACGGGCGCCGACTCGCCGGTGATGGCGGACTCGTCGACGGACGCGACGCCCTCGACGACATCGCCGTCGCCGGGGATGACGTCCCCGGACTCGCACACCACCAGATCGCCGATGCCCAGTGCGGTGCCCGGCACCCGCTCCTCGGAGCCGTCCGCGCGCAGGCGGCGGGCGACGGTGCCGGTCCTGGTCCTGCGGAGGGTGCCGGCCTGTGCCTTGCCGCGGCCTTCGGCGACCGCCTCCGCGAGGTTGGCGAAGAGCACGGTCAGCCAGAGCCAGGCGGAGACGGTCCAGCCGAACCGGTCACCGGGATCCATGAGCGACAGGACGGTGGTGAGGACCGAGCCGACCCACACCACGAACATCACGGGCGTCCTGATCTGCACCCGCGGGTCCAGCTTGCGGAAGGCGTCCGGCAGTGACCTGACGAGCTGAGCGGGGTCGAACAGGCCGCCGCCGACCCGCCTCGCGGACGGCCGGTGACCGGTGGGGAGGTCGTGCTGCGGCGTCCGGGCAGGGGTGATCGTGGACATCGGGTTCCCTTGGTCGTCCGGGTGCGCGGTCATGCCGCCAGCCCCTCGGCGAGCGGTCCCAGCGCCAGTGCCGGGAAGTACGTCAGGCCGGCGATGATCAGGACCGCACCCACCAGCAGGCCGCTGAAGAGCGGCTTGTCGGTGCGCAGGGTCCCGGCGGTGACCGGCACGGGCCGCTGCGCGGCGAGCGAGCCGGCCAGCGCCAGGACGAACACCATCGGCAGGAAGCGGCCGAGCAGCATCGCCAGGCCGATGGTGGTGTTGAACCACCCCGTGTCCGCGTCGAGACCGGCGAAGGCCGAGCCGTTGTTGTTGGCGCCGGAGGTGTACGCGTAGAGGATCTCGGAGAACCCGTGCGCGCCGCCGCCGGTCGTGGAGTTCACCGGCGTCGGCAGGGCCATCGCGCACGCGGTGAGGACCAGTACCAGCGCCGGGGTGACCAGCAGATGGCAGGCGGCCAGTTTGATCTCCCGGGTGCCGATCTTCTTCCCCAGGTACTCGGGTGTGCGGCCGACCATCAGACCGGCGATGAACACCGCCGTGACGGCCATGACGAGCATGCCGTAGAGGCCGGATCCCACCCCGCCGGGAGCGATCTCGCCCAGCATCATGCCGAGCATCGCGATGCCGCCGCCCAGACCGGTGAAGGAGGAGTGGAAGGAGTCCACCGCGCCGGTCGAGGTCATCGTGGTCGAGACCGCGAAGATCGACGAGGCGCCGACCCCGAAGCGGACCTCCTTGCCCTCCAGCGCGCCCCCGGCGATCTCGAACGCCGGGCCGCGGTGCGAGAACTCGGTCCACATCATCAGGGCGACGAAGGCGACCCAGAGGGCGGCCATCGTCGCCAGGATCGCGTAGCCCTGCCGGACCGAGCCGACCATGACGCCGAACGTCCGGGGGAGCGAGAACGGGATCACCAGGATCAGGAAGATCTGGAAGAGGTTGGTGAACGGCGTCGGGTTCTCGAACGGGTGGGCGCTGTTGGCGTTGAAGTAGCCGCCGCCGTTGGTGCCCAGCAGCTTGATGGCCTCCTGGGAGGCGACCGCGCCCCCGTTCCACTGCTGCGGGCCGCCCGTGAACTGGCCGACCTCGTGGATGCCGGAGAAGTTCTGGATGACCCCGCAGGCGGCCAGCATCACGGCTCCGAGGGTGGCCAGCGGCACCAGGACGCGGACCGTTCCGCGCACCAGGTCGACCCAGAAGTTGCCGAGTTCGCCGGTGCGGGAGCGCGCGAACCCGCGCACCAGCGCCACCGCGACGGCCATGCCCACGGCGGCCGAGGTGAAGTTCTGCACGGCCAGCCCGGCGGTCTGCACCAGGTGGCCCATGGTCTGTTCGCCGTAGTACGACTGCCAGTTGGTGTTGGTCACGAAGGACACGGCCGTGTTGAACGCCTGGTCCGGGTCGACGGCGCGAAAGCCGAGCGACAGCGGCAGGACGCCTTGCGTGCGCTGGAGGAGGTACAGGAAGAGGACGCCGGCCGCGGAGAAGGCCAGCACACCGCGGAGGTAGGCGGGCCAGCGCATCCGGGTGCCGGGGTCGACACCGATGCCCTTGTAGATCCATCTCTCCACGCGCCAGTGCTCGTCGGAGGAGTAGACCTTGGCCAGACAGGTGCCGAGGGGTTTGTGGACGAGTGCCAGAGCACCCGTCAGGGCGAGCATCTGGAGCACGCCGGCGAGTACGGGACCCATGGCTGCTCTCAGAACCTCTCCGGGAAGATCAGGGCGAGGACGAGATAGCCCAGCAGGGAGACGGCCACGACCAGGCCGACGACGGTCTCGGCGGTCACAGCTTCGTCACCCCCTTGGCGACAACAGCCACCAGCGCGAAGAGCGCGAGCGTGGTGACGACGAAGGCCGTATCGGCCATCGCGGACTCCTGGAATGGGGTGCGTCGGAAACGGACGATTGCAGGAAACCGCCTCGCTGACCGAAACAGGACGCCCGTTGACGTTTCCCTTACGGCATTGCGTCCGGCTTTGACGGAACTCTTACGCCTGAGACCTGTTCACGGTCCTCGGTCCGTCGCGCACCCTGCCCCACGGACGCCGAAGAGGACGGCGTCCCCCTCAGCGGCCCCCGCCCGTCTCTCCCGATGCATCCCCCACCTTCTCCACGACCGTCTCCTCCGGTCCGACCGGCCGTCCGTCCGCCGCGCGGACCTCCAGCGGGCGCAACGGGCGGCCGGTGCGGCGGTCGAGCAGGCGGGAGTGGTCCTCGCCGGGGGTGAAGCACTGCTCCTCGCCCCACTGGCGCAGGGCGACGATCACCGGGAACAAGGCGCGGCCCTTGTCCGTGAGGACGTACTCGCGGCGGGACCCGCCGTCCGGCGCCGGTACGTTGCGCAGCACCCCGGCCTCCTCCAGCGCGCGCAGCCGCGCCGTGAGGATGTTCTTGGCGATGCCGAGGCTGCGCTGGAACTCGCCGAAGCGGCGGCTGCCGTCGAAGGCGTCCCGCACGATCAGCAGCGACCACCAGTCGCCGATGGCGTTCACCGACCGGGCCACGGGACAGGGGTCGGCGTCGAAGCGGGTGCGGGCGACCATCCGTGACTCCTCTCCTCCGGCACCCCGGGCCCCTCCAGGGATGGTTGCAACATGCTACCTCGTACGGCTACCGTCCTCGCCGGTAGCAAGATGCAACCGAACGGGAGGTGTGCCGGTATGACGGTCCAGTGCTCCGGTGCGGACGGCGGATGCGGCGAAACCGGCGGCCGCGGGAGCCCTGACACGGCGTCGGTGCCGCGCGCGGCGCCGCACGCCCGGCTCGTCCCCCTGCTCGCCCTGGCCTGCGGCAGCTCCGTCGCCACCGTCTACTTCGCCCAGCCCCTGCTGGTGACCCTGGGTGAGCGCTTCGCGCTCGGCTCGGGGCTGCTCGGTGCGATCGTCACGGTGACCCAACTCGGCTACGCGGTGGGCCTGCTGACGCTGGTGCCGCTCGGCGACCTGCTCGGCCACCGGCGGCTGGTCACCGGTCAGCTCGGGCTGCTGGCACTGGCGCTGCTGGCCGCCGGGCTGGCGCCGGGCACGGCGGCGCTGCTCGGCGCGCTCGCCGCGGTGGGACTGCTCGCCGTCGTCGCCCAGACGATGGTCGCGGCTGCCGCCGCCCTGACCCCGCCCGCCCGGCGGGGACGTGCCGTCGGAACGGTCACCGGCGGCATCGTCACCGGCATCCTGCTGGCCCGTGCCGCCGCGGGCGTCCTCGCCGACCTCGCCGGCTGGCGGGCGGTCTACCTGGCGTCGGCGGGCGTCACCGCCGTCCTCGCCGTGCTGCTGCGTCGCGCGCTGCCCCCGGGATCACCGTCGGCCGAGGTCCGCGCGGCCTCGTACGCACGGCTGGTGGCCTCGACCGTCACCCTGTTCGCCCGCCATCGGCTGCTGCGGGTCCGGGGAGCCCTGGCCCTGCTGGTCTTCGCGGCCTTCAGCACGCTGTGGAGCGGTGTGGCGCAGCCCTTGAGCGAGCCGCCGTGGTCGCTGTCGCACACCGCGATCGGCGCCTTCGGGCTCGCCGGGGCGGCCGGGGCCGTCGCCGCCCAGGTGGCCGGGGGCTGGAACGACCGGGGGCTCGCCCGGCGCACCACCGGCGCCGGCCTGGCGCTGCTGGTGTTCTCCTGGCTCCCGATCGCCCTGACCCGGCAGTCGCTGTGGGCGCTGGCGATCGGCGCCGTCCTCCTCGACTTCGCCGTGCAGGCCGTCCACGTCACCAACCAGACGCTCATCCACGCCGTCCGGCCCGAGGCGGGCAGCAGGATCATCGGCGGCTACATGGTCTTCTACTCCGCGGGCAGCAGCCTCGGCGCCCTCGGCTCCTCCCTCGCCTACGCCACGGCGGGCTGGCCGGCCGTGACGGCCCTGGGCGCGTCGTTCAGCGTCGCCGCGCTGCTGCTGTGGGCGACGACCCACCGTACGGGGCTGCCCGGCGACGACGCGGCGGCCGAACCGACGGGCCCTGGCCGGCCGTCCGGGGGCAGGGCCGCCGGACGGCCCGGCCGAGGGCGCTCCGCGCGTTCCCGGTGAACGTCCGGGGTGGCGCGGGGCGCGCGATAGGGGTTCGTCCGGAGTCAGGGGTCGCCGCATCTGTACAGCGGCACCGGCGGTCGGTCCAATGGGAAGGCGTGCCTCCGGAAACGGGGTGGGTCATCGACGGCCCTGTGCCGGCGGCGGATTCCCACCATCCCTCGGAAGGCAGGTCGTGATGACCGACGTCCGTCATGACAGCAGGCAGACGGGTCCGGCGCTGCGTGCGCTCAGCGCGGCCCGGCGGGCGCGGGCCCTGGCGTCCGCGATGGCGGCGGCCGCGGCGGAGACGCGGCAGGCCGCCGAGGCCGCGGACGGCACGGACCGCGCGGCCGCCGTCGCCGAGCTCGGCGCGGTGATGGAGGACGCCTCCCGGCACACGGACGCCGCCGCCACGGCCGCCGCCGAGGCGGCCGTGGCCGCCGCCCGGGCCGAGTCGGCCGAGGCCGCCCGGGCGGTGGCCGCCGAGTCCGCCGAGGCCGTCGCCGCCGCCGCCGAGAGTGCGGTCCGGGCGGCCCGGGTCACGGAGGCCGCCACGAACGCCGCCGCCGAGGCCGCGGCCGGTACGGACGCGGCGGAGGCGATGGCGGACGCGGCGGCGCACACCCGGCAGGCCGCCGCCGAGACCGCGGCGATCGCCGAGGCCGCCGCCGCGGCGGCCCGCGCCGCCCGTGCCGCCGTCGGCGACGAGGCGGCGGACGGCGCGGACCGGTGCCGGCGGGCGGACGAGGCGGAGGCCGCGGCCCTGAAACGGTGCGTGGACACGCCGTGGCTGCGCAGGCATCTCCCCGACGCGTGAGACAGCGTGCCCGGCGGCCGCGGTGAGTGGGGCACGCCCGAGGCCGGGCGGTCCGCCCGCTCTCCGGGCACCGAAGGGCACCCGAGGCCGGTGACGCAGCCGCGTGACGGGACGGGCGGCGAACGCGGCGACGCCGACGGAGCATTAGGCACCCCTCGACCCGGCCGGCCTCGACCGGGCCGGGGCCCGGCGTCCGGCGTCCGGCGTCCGGCGTCCGGCGTCCGGCCGGAGCATCCGGGTCCCCAGGGCACCGGCAGCCGGCGGGACGGACGGCACGGGCCTCGTGGGCGGCACCGCACCCGGCCGGGTCCCGCTGCTGGTGCGCGGGATCACGGGGGCGCGGCGGCGCTGTGCGGCGGCGGCCACCGGGGTCCCTCGCGTCGCCGGCGGTACGCGGCCTCGTGGCGGAGCACTGCGGCGCGGCGGTGGCCGCGACGGTCCCGTTCGCGCGGACCGGCACCGGGGAGCGCCCCCGCCGCCATGGCGGGCCGGTGACGGCTCGTGCCGGCCCGTCCGTCCCGGGTGCGGCCGGTGGCCCGCATCCACCGGGTGGGCGCGAGCCCCGCCCGGTGGCCCGCGTCCATCGGACGGGCCCGGGCCACCCGGTACGGATCGCCGCCCCGCCGCCTGCGTGTCACCTCCCGTACGCACCGGCAGGC
Source organism: Streptomyces harenosi (assembly GCF_011008945.1). Taxonomy (GTDB): domain Bacteria; phylum Actinomycetota; class Actinomycetes; order Streptomycetales; family Streptomycetaceae; genus Streptomyces; species Streptomyces harenosi. Next base: position 9,194 of record NZ_WYCT01000032.1, on the reverse strand, counting down.
GTGAGCCCGGTGCGCGTTCAGGCCGGGCTTTCGACGTGTGCGCACAGCCGGGCGGGCAGTTCCTGACGCCGGGTGATGTCCAGCTTTCGGTAGGCGCGCGTGAGGTGCTGTTCCACGGTGCTGACGGTGATGCAGAGCCGGGCGGCGATCTCGCGGTTGGTGTGCCCGTTGGCGGCCAGTTCCACGACCCTGAGCTCCGATCCGCTCAGCGCCGCCTCGGTCCGCCCCGTGCTGTCCCCGGACGACTGCCGTGCGGGCCCTCCCGGCAGGATCCGCTCGCACAGGGCCCGCGCCCCGCAGTCGTTCGCCAGATGCCAGGCGCGGCGGATCGTGGCGCCGGCCCGGGTCGACTCGCCGCGCTCCCGGTAGACGGCGCCCAGGTCGGCCAGGGCACCCGCCAGGGCCAGCCGGTCGCCGCTGCTCTTCAGGTGATTCACGGCTTCGGTCAGCAGGTTCAGCCGTTCCGGCGGGCCGGCGATCCGGGCGCGCAGCCGCAGCGAGACGCCGCGCACGTGAGGATTGTCGTCCGGGGTCCGGGCCAGTTGTTCGCGCAGGAGCCCATCGGCCCTCCTCGGCTCGCCGAGGCCCAGGAACGCCTCCGCCGCGTCCGAGCGCCACGGCATCAGCGTCGGCCGGTCGATCCCCCAGCGCCGCAGCAGACGGCCGGCGCCGAGGAAGTCGCGGACGGCGGCGAGGGGCCGGTCCAGGGCCAGGTAGTAGTAGCCCCGGGCGCGCAGGTAGGCCGGGCCGTACACGCTGCGGAAGAGCGCCTCCGGCACCGGTTGGTCGAGCTGCCGCGTGGCCTCGTCGTAGCGTCCCATCTCGGTGGCCGCGAACACCCGGCTGGCCAGCGGTCCGCCGATGAAGACGCTGCGGCTGCACCGCGGCACGCAGGCCAGGGCCTGGCGGGCGTACTCCTCGGTGTCGGCGAGCAGCCCCCGGCACAGCGCGATCTCGGCCTGGAGGGCGAGGAACTGCGCCTTCCAGCCCGGCAGCCGGCGACGGGCGGCCTCGCCGAGCAGGCGTGTGCACCAGAGCGCCGCGGTCTCGTACGCGCCGGTGCGGCACAGGACCCGGACCGCGTTGACGACGATCACCAGGGTGGTGTCGGTGAGCGGCAGGCTCTTGAGGACGTGCTCCGCCGCCTCGGAGGCCGAGGCGTTGGTGCCGTCGCCGGGGAGGTCCCAGATCCCGGTCACCGGCATCCGCGGGCGGGGGCTTCCCTCGTCCCCGGGCTCTGGGTCCGTGCGGGGGCGGGCCAGCGGCTCCCAGAGCGCGGAGGCGTGGAAGCCGGTTTCCAGCCGGGGGTTGCGCGGGTCGGCCTGGGGCCCCGGCCCTCCCATGACCTCCGTGGCCTCCTCCAGCCGTCCGCAGCCGAGCAGGAGGTGACCCAGCCGTTCGGTCTCGGTGCTCGTCAGTCTTCCGGCCCGCAGTTCGGCGACGAGTTCGGCGAGGTGGCCCTCCGCCGCCGCCGGGTCGGTGCGCCGGGTGGCGACGGTCAGGCGCAGCAGGATCTCGGCGCGCCGGCGCTCCCCCGCACAGGAGCGCCGGGCCAGTTCGAGGCAGGAGACGGCGGTCAGGACGTCGTCCCGCATCAGCAGTTGCTCGGCGGCGTCCCGCAGCACGGACATCGCCCAGGGCCCTGCCGCGTGCCGGGCGGCGAGCAGGTGCCGGGCCACCTCGTCCGGTTCCGCGCCGACGTCGTACAGCAGCGCGGCGGCGCGGCGGTGCAGGTGTGCGCGGTGGTCGTGGTCCAGGGTGTCGAGGGCGGCCGCCTCCACCACGGGGTGCCGGAAGCGGCCGGACGCCGTCAGGCCGGTCGCCTCCAGGGCGCGCAGCCCGCGGGCCGCCATGGCGCGGCCGATGCCGAGCAGCCGGGCGACCACCTCGGCGCAGCCGGAGTCGCCGAGGACGGCGAGCGCGCCCGCGCTGTGCCTGACCAGGCTGTCCGTCCGGGACAGGGAGGCCAGGACGGCCTGGTAGAACCGGCCGCCGATGACGGGGGACGCCGTTCTCCGGCGTCGGCCGGCCCGCTCGTCGGTGCGCCCTTGGGCGTGGCTCTCGACGAGTTCCTCGAGCAGGGCGTGCACCAGCAGCGGATTGCCGCCGGTGACGGCGAGGAGGTCGTCCGCGGGCAGGGCCTCGACGGCCGGTCCGGGGCGGGCGGCGCGCAGCCCGGACACGGCGCGGAGGGAGAGGCGGCCGAGCATGACGCGCTGGAGGGCCGGCTGGCACAGCAGCTCGGCTTCCACGGCCGGGTCGGCCGCCAGCCCCGACGGCAGCGCGGTGCAGACCAGCAGCAGGCGGGTGGCTCGGGGATGGTCGACGGCCTGGAGCAGGCAGTGCAGGGACTGCGGGTCCGCGTGGTGCAGGTCGTCGATGCCGATGACGACCGGTGAGGTGCCGGTGAGCTGGTGGAGCGCCGCCCGCACACGCTGCGCGACCGGAGTTTCCGGCTCGCCCGGTGCCGGGGAGTGCCGCGCCCCGACGGCGTCCTGGAGCAGTGCGCGCTGGGCGCCCGGGATGTCGGGGTCGACCGCCAGTTGCCGCAGGAGGTCGAAGGGGTGCCGGCCCGTCGGCGGACATCCGGCGGACCGGAGGACCAGGAAGCCCGATGCCGCCGCGTGCTTGAGCGCCTCCCCCAGGAAGGCGCTCTTCCCGCAGCCGAGTCCGCCCTCGACGACCAGCACCTGCACCCGGCCGGCCGCGCACGCCTCGAGCGCCGTTCTCACGGCCTGGGACTGCCTGCCCAGGCCGAGGAACGTGAGCCCTTGCGGCTCCCGCACGGATACCGAAGGGGAAACGCCCCGCATAATCTCCCTCTGACTCCCTCCCCCGAAGACCGGGGGCTTTACGGATTCGTACCAACAGGAAAGCCCACAAGTCGTCGAGATACTGCCCGCCTCCCGAAGCCGCCACACACGCTGCCCGTCGCGAGAATGAGCCAATGGGCGGGGAATGTGGCCGAGTTGGAACGGGTCGTGATTAGGCATCGTTTTCGCTCATCTTTTCGAGCGCGGGGAGAGTTCCCGGAATGGGCGGCCGGAAGGATGGGCAGTCTCCGCGGGACGGCGAGCCATTCGCGAGGTCACGCGAACGCACGTGTTGCGATAATCGCACTTAAGGAGAGGATGGGCGATGCCCGACCCTTGCGAGACCGAATCCCTCTGGCTCCGGCGGTTCCAGCCGGCTCCCGCGGCCCGGACGCGGCTGCTGTGCTTCCCGCACGCGGGCGGGTCCGCCAGCGCCTATCTGCGCCTCGCCCGGTCCCTCGCCCCCGGCATCGAGGTCCTGGCGGTCCAGTACCCCGGACGCCAGGACCGGCGCGCCGAGCCCTGCCCGGACTCCGTCGAGAGCCTGGCGGACGATCTGTTCGCGGCCGTCCGGCACCGCGTGGACGCGTCGACCGCGCTGTTCGGCCACAGCATGGGCGCGGTCCTCGCCTTCGAGCTGGCCCGGCGGCTGGAGCGCGACGCGGGTGTCCGCTGCGCCCGGCTCTTCGCCTCGGGACGCCGGGCGCCGTCCCGGTTCCGCGACGACTCCGCCCCGGCCGCCAGCGATGCCTCGATGCTCGCCGAGATGCGGACTCTCGGCGGGACCGACCTGCGGGTGCTCCAGGACGAGGAGCTGCTGGTCGCCGCGCTGCCCGCGCTGCGCGCCGACTATCGCGCGATCGGCACCTACCGCGCCGCCGACGACGCCGTGGTCGGCTGCCCGGTCACCGTGCTGGTCGGCGACGCCGATCCGAGGACCGGCCTCGACGACGCCCACGCCTGGAGCGGACACACCACGGCGGATTGCGAGGTGCTCACCTTCCCCGGCGGGCACTTCTTCCTCGACGACCACCACGACGCGGTGGTGGAGGTGGTCACCGCGCGCCTGCGGGAGGACCGCGCGCGCCGTCCGGACCCGGTGTAAGGGGGGCCGCCCGGCTCGAAGGGCCGGGCCGCTCTGCGCGCCTGCCGCACCGGAGCCGGCACGGGCAGGCGCGGGGCGGCCTCACATCATGGCGGGCGCCAGGGCCATGCCACCGCTGGCGTCCAGCAGTTGGCCGGTGACCCAGCGGGCGTCGTCGGAGACCAGGAAGGCGACGATGCCGGCGATGTCGTTCGGGTGGCCCAGCCGGCCGAGCGCCGTCAGGGCCGAGATGCCCGCCTCGGCGCCCGGGGTCTCGCGTACCCAGCGGTTCATGTCGGTGTCCGTGATGCCGGGCGCCACGGTGTTGACGGTGATGCCGCGCGAACCGAGTTCGTTGGCGAGCCGGGGAGCCATCATCTCCAGCGCCCCCTTGGTCATGGCGTAGGGCAGCAGCGGCCAGGCGATCCGGGTGACGGCCGAGGAGACATTGACGATGCGCCCGCCGTCGGCCATCAGCGACAGGGCCCGCTGGGTCACGAAGAACGGCGCCCGGACGTTGATGCGGTACAGGCGGTCGAACTCCTCGGGCGTGATGTCCGACAGGCCGGGGACATAGCCGTCCTGTGCCGCGAGGGCCGGGTCGCCGGGGGCGGGGGCGACGGCCGCGTTGTTCACCAGGATGTGCAGCGGCTGCCCCTGCAGCTCCCGCTCCAGTGCGGTGAAGAGCTCGTCGACGGCGTCCTCCCGAACGAGATCCGCCCGGACCGCGAAGGCCCGTCCCCCCGCGCGTTCGATCGCCTCCACCGTCTCCCGCGCGCCCTTTTCCTGCGTTCCGTAGTGCACGGCGACCCGGACGCCCTCGGCGGCGAGTCGCTGGGCGATGGCCTTTCCGATGCCGCGCGAGGCACCCGTGACCAAGGCCGTCCTGTCGTTGAACTCCGGCATCCCGAATCCCCTTCTGCCGATTATCTTACTTTTCCTCTTGGTGTATGGGGTCAGGTCCGAGGCCAGATCCGCGCCCCGGCCACGCGTGAGGTCTCGACCTCACCGATTACTGTGCCAGAGGCCGGGCGACCCACGGGAGGGCGGGAATGTGATCGATTTACGTGCCCGCAACTCCTAGGGGGTGAGCGAGCGGATCGGCCGAATACCCCTGGGGTGAGTAGGGGTTACCAGGATCGCCCGGCGATCACTATTTTTGAATACACGACTCCGGCGCGCGGCCGGCGGCGAAAGTCCCCTCCATGCCGGGCTGTCCCCTGCCTCGAAATCCCTTCGGCGACTTTCGCCCTGCGAGGGGCCGCCCATCCCTGCCGAGCGGTGAGGAGACGACAGGTGCACGAGACACACGCGCACGGCGAGGAAGGGTCGGCCGGCAGGTCCGCGGACGCGGTGGTCTTCGTCTTCCCCGGCCAGGGCTCCCAGTGGCCGGGGATGGGGGCGGAACTGTGGGACGCCTCCCCGGTGTTCCGGGAGAGCGTGCGCGCCTGCGCCGAGGCGCTCGCCCCGTACCTGAACTGGTCGGTCGAAGGCGTGCTGCGGGGCGCCCCGGAGGCATCGGCCGGCCTGGCGCTCGATCGCGCCGATGTCGCGCAGCCGGCCCTGTTCGCCCTCATGGTGTCGCTGGCCGAGCTCTGGCGCTCGCACGGCGTCGAGCCCTGCGCCGTCCTCGGGCACAGCCTCGGCGAGGTCGCCGCCGCCCATGTGGCCGGCGCCCTGCCCCTGGCCGACGCGGCCCGGGTGGCGGCCCTGTGGAGCCGGGCTCAGGCCACGCTGTCGGGCACCGGCACTCTCCTCGCGGTCAAGGCCGCTCCCGAGGAACTGGAGCCGCACCTGGAGCGGTGGAGCGGTGACGGCCAGGACGGCGCCCGGCTCGTGGTCGCCGGCGTCAACGGGCCCGGCAGCACGGTGGTCGCGGGGGACCTGGACGCCATCGCCGCCCTGGCCGCGGACCTCGCCGCGGCGGGAGTGCGAACGCGCCGGGTCGCCATCGACGTACCCGCCCACTCCCCCGCGATGCGGGCCGTGCGGGAACGCATCCTGACCGACCTGGGTTCCGTCACCCCGTGCCTCTCCCGTCTGCCCTTCCACTCCTCGCTCACCGGCGGCCTGGTGGACACCCGCCGGCTGGACGCCGGTTACTGGTACCGCAACATCAGCGAGACCGCGCGCTTCGACCTCGCCGCGCGCGGCCTCCTGGCCGACGGACACCGGACGTTCGCCGAGCTGAGCCCGCACCCGATACTCACCCTGGGTCTGCAAGCACTCGCCGACGACACCCCCGGCGCCGCCGACACGCTCGTGACGGGCACGCTGCGCCGCGGGCGCGGCGGAATGCGGCAGTTCCAGGACGCGCTCGGCCGGCTCAGCGTCCCCGCGGGAGGGCGGCCCGCCCGCGAGGCGAGCGCCGCCGCCCTCACCGGCCGGCTGGCACCGCTCTCCCCGGCGCAGCAGGAGCATCTGCTGGTCGATCTGGTCTGCGCCCACTTCGCCGCGCTCGCCGGCGGCGACGGCGGGGCGTCGCCGACGGTGCGGCCGTCGGCCGCCTTCACCGAGCAGGGCTGCGACTCCGCCCTCGCCCTGGAACTGCGCGACCGGCTTCGCGAGGCCACCGGGCTGCGCCTGCCGGCCACCCTGGTCTTCGACCATCCGACGCCGGTCGCGGTCGCCGGGCTGCTGCGCCGTCTCGCCCTGGGGATCGAGGAGAGGGCGGGCACGGCACCGGTCGCCGTCCGCGGCCACCGGGACGGCGAACCGGTCGCGATCGTCGGGATGGCCTGCCGCTTCCCGGGAGGTGTCCGGTCACCGGAGGACCTGTGGCGGCTGGTGGCCGAAGGCGGTGACGCGCTCGGGCCGTTCCCCACCGACCGCGGCTGGGACACCGGCCGCCACGCGGAGGACCCGGGCGCGCCGGGCACCTACGTCCAGCGCGAGGGCGGGTTCCTGTACGACGCGGGCGAGTTCGACGCCGGGTTCTTCGGGATCTCCCCCCGTGAGGCGCTGGCGATGGACCCGCAGCAGCGGTTGCTGCTGGAGATGGCATGGGAGACCTTCGAACGGGCGGGGATCGATCCCACCTCGGCCCGGGGATCGCGTACCGGCGTCTTCACCGGGATCTTCCCGCTCGGCTACGGCCCTCCCATGGACGAGGCGGCCCACGGCGCCGCCGACCTCCAGGGCCATCTCCTGACCGGCACGCTGCCCAGCGTCGCCTCGGGCCGCATCGCCTACACCCTCGGGCTGGAGGGCCCGGCGGTGTCGGTGGAGACGGCGTGCTCGTCGTCGCTGGTCGCCCTCCATCTCGCCTGCCGCTCGCTGCGGGCGGGCGAGTGCGACCTCGCCCTGACCGGGGGCGTCTCGGTGCTGGCCACGCTCGGCATGTTCGTCGAGTTCTCCCGGCAGCGGGGCCTGGCGGCGGACGGCCGGTGCAAGGCGTACGCGGCGGCCGCCGACGGGACCGGCTGGAGCGAGGGCGCCGGACTGCTGCTGGTCGAGCGGCTCTCCGACGCCCGGCGGCTCGGGCACCGGGTGCTCGCGGTGGTCCGGGGCAGTGCGATCAACCAGGACGGCGCCTCCAACGGCCTGACCGCCCCCAGCGGACCGTCCCAGCAACGGGTCATCCGCGAGGCCCTGGCCGACGCGGGCCTGACGGCGGCGGACGTCGACGCGGTGGAGGGGCACGGGACCGGGACACGGCTGGGCGACCCGATCGAGCTCCAGGCCCTGCTCGCCACCTACGGGCAGGAGCGGCAACGGCCGCTGTGGCTCGGGTCGGTGAAGTCCAACCTGGGGCACACCATGGCCGCGGCGGGGGTGGGCGGCGTCATCAAGATGGTGATGGCGCTGCGGCAGGGGGAGCTGCCGCGCACCCTGCACGTGGACGAGCCCTCGCCCCGGGTCGACTGGTCGGCGGGCCGGGTACGGCTGCTCACGGACGCCGTCGCCTGGCCCGCGACCGCGGACGGCGCTCCGCGGCGGGCCGGGGTGTCGTCCTTCGGCGTCAGCGGCACCAACGCACACGTGATCCTGGAGGAGGCGCCCGCGCCGGACGACGGGGACGCGGCGCCGCCGGAGCCCGGGTCGCCGGTGCCGTGGGTGGTGTCCGGTCACTCGGAGGCTGGCCTGCGCGCCCAGGCGCAGGCACTGGCGGAGTTCGCGCGGACCGGCTTCGGGGCGGGACTGGCCGACGTGGGGGCGGCGCTGGCCCGGGGGCGGGCGGCGCTGGGGCATCGGGCGGTCGTCGTCGCCTCGGAGCGCGCCGGGTTCGAGCGGGCACTGGCGGCACTGGCCTGTGGTGAACCGCACCCGTGTGTGGTCGACGGGGTGGCGGACGGCCGGAGCGAGGACGGTGTGGTGTTCGTCTTCCCGGGCCAGGGCGGGCAGTGGGCCGGCATGGGACTGGACCTCCTGCGCAGCGCACCGGTGTTCGCGGAGCACATCGCGGCCTGCGGCAAGGCCCTGGCCCCGTGGGTGAAGTGGTCGCTCACGGAGGTGCTGCACCGGGACGCCGAGGACCCGGTCTGGGACCGGGCCGATGTCGTCCAGCCGGTGCTGTTCTCGGTCATGGTGTCGCTGGCCGCGCTGTGGCGCTCCTACGGCATCGAGCCGGACGCGGTGGTGGGGCACTCGCAGGGGGAGATCGCCGCCGCCCACGTCTGCGGCGCGCTCGGTCTGGAGGACGCCGCCAGAGTCGTGGCACTGCGCAGCCGGGCCCTGGTCGCGCTGAGCGGGCGGGGCGGCATGGCCTCGGTCGCCTCCGCCGCCCCGGAGGTCGAGGAACTCCTCGCCCGGCGCTGGGCCGGACGGCTGTGGGTCGCGGCGTTCAACGGCCCCGGCGCGGTGACCGTTTCCGGGGACACCGACGCGCTGGAGGAGTTCCTGGCCCACTGCGCGGAAAATGAGGTACGGGCACGACGCGTCCCGGTGGACTACGCCTCCCACTGCCCGCACACGGAGACGATCGAACGGGAACTGCTCGACGCGCTGGGCGACATCACCCCCCGGCCCGCCACCGTCCCCTTCTACTCGACCGTCGACGACGCCTGGCTGGACACCACCACGCTCGACGCCCACTACTGGTACCGCAACCTGCGCCGCCCCGTCCGCTTCAGCCAGGCCGTGCGCGCCCTCGCCGACGGCGGCCACCGCCTCTTCATCGAGACCAGCCCCCACCCCACCCTCGTCCCCGCCATCGAGGCCCACGGCGACCTCACCGCCCTGGGCACCCTGCGCCGCCACGGCAACGACACCGAACGGTTCCTCACCGCACTCGCCCACCTCCACGTCACCGGAACCACCGGCCAGGACGTCTGGCGCCACCACTACACCCGGATCCA
>NZ_WYCT01000329.1 GCF_011008945.1 Streptomyces harenosi | reverse complement strand
GTCGCGGGGTGGCCGCCCGGGGCGGTCGATGCCGGCCGGGAGGCGGGCTCGGCGGGTGCGGGCCGGTCGGGCCTGCGGACCCGGGGGAGCGGGCCGTCGGCCCCGGGGGCGGCCGGGGCGCCGCCGGGGCCTCTGGACGGTGTTCCGGGGCTCTTGGACGGTGTGCGGCAGTGGCTCGCCGAGCGCGGGGCGGAGCCGACGCCCGCGCGGGTCGCCCAGGCCCTGCGGGAGCACGGCCGGGTGCTGGGGGACGCCGAAGTCCTCAGGGCCGCCGAGCGGCTGCGCTCGGAGCTGGTGGGCAGTGGGCCGCTGGAGCCGCTCCTGGCCGACCCGTCGGTGTCCGACGTCCTGGTGTCCGCTCCCGACCGGGTCTGGGTGGACCGGGGCCGCGGTCTGGAGCCGGCGCCCGTGTCGTTCACGGACGCCGCGGCGGTACGGCGGCTCGCGCAGCGCCTGGCCGCGGTGGCCGGACGCCGCCTGGACGACGCCCGGCCGTGGGTGGACGCCCGGCTGCCCGACGGGACGCGGCTGCACGCCGTGCTGCCCCCCGTCGCCGTCGGCTGCACCTGCCTGTCGCTGCGGGTGGTCCGCCCCCGCGCGTTCACGCTCGACGAGCTGGTGGCGGCGGGCACGGTGCCGCCGGGCGGGGACCGGGTGCTGCGCGCGCTCGTGCGGGCCCGGCTGTCGTTCCTGGTCAGCGGCGGGACGGGCAGCGGCAAGACGACGCTGCTGAGCGCGCTGCTGGGGCTGGCCGGACCCGGTGAGCGGCTCGTGCTGGCCGAGGACTCGGCGGAGCTGCGGCCCGACCACCCCCACGTCGTCCGGCTGGAGACCCGGCCCGCCAACCAGGAGGGCGCGGGCCTGGTGACGCTGGAGGACCTGGTGCGGCAGGCGCTGCGGATGCGCCCGGACCGGCTGGTCGTCGGCGAGGTGCGCGGCGCCGAGGTGGTCCACCTCCTCGCCGCCCTGAACACCGGTCACGAGGGCGGCTGCGGCACGGTGCACGCCAACGCCGCCGCGGACGTACCGGCCCGGCTGGAGGCGCTCGGGACGGCCGCGGGGCTCGACCGGGCGGCGCTGCACAGCCAGGTGGCGGCGGCCCTGTCGGTGGTGCTGCACCTGGTGCGGGACCGGTCCGGGCGGCGCCGCATCGCCGAGGTGCATGTGCTGGAGCGGGACGCGGCGGGGCTGGTGCGGACGGTTCCGGCACTGCGCTGGGGCGCGCGGGGCTTCGCGCACGAGCGGGGATGGCGGCGACTGCGGGAGTCGCTGCTGACCGGGTGCGCCCGCGGCGGTGACGACGGGCCGGGGCTCGGGGACGGCGGTGACGGGTGCCCCCCGCGGGAGGCCACGGGGAGGTGCGCGGATGACCGGGACGGGTGAGACGTGGACGGGGGCGGCCCTCGCGGGCCTGGGGGCGGCGGTGTGGCCGGCCCTCGGCCGGCGGGCCGGGAGACGGCGGGCACGGCTGCTGCTCGCGGGTGGCGGCGAGGCCGGAACCGGGCCGCCGGCGGCTCACCGGGTGACGGCCGGGCTGCGCCGGATGCGGTGGCGGACGCGGGCCGAGTGGTGGGCGGTGGCGGCCGGGCTGGTGCTCGCGGTCCTGGGCGCCTCGGTGCTGCCCGCCGTCGCCGGGGCGGCCGGGGTGCCGGTGCTGCGGCGGTTGCGGCGGGCGGCGGCGCTGCGGCGGGCGCGGGAGCGCCGGGCGGACGCGGTGATCGCGCTGTGCTCGGCTATCGCCGGGGAGGTCCGGGCCGGGCGGCAGCCGGGCGAGGCCCTGCTGTACGCGGCACGCGAGGGCGGAGGGCTCGGTGACGGGCAGGCGACGGTGCTGGCGGCGGCGCGGTTCGGGGGAGACGTCCCGGGCGCGCTCGCGGCGGCGGCGCGGGAACCGGGCGCCGGCGGGCTGCTGGGCCTCGCCGCCTGCTGGCGGGTGGCCGTCGACCGGGGGGCGGGGCTGGCGGCCGGCCTCGACCGGCTGGAAGGGGCGCTGCGCGCCGAACGCGACCAGCGCGCGGAGCTGCGGGCCCAGGTGGCGGGCGCCCGGGCCACCACCGTGATGCTCGCCGGACTGCCCGCGCTGGGCCTCCTCCTCGGCACCGCGCTCGGCGCCCGCCCGCTGCGCGTCCTGCTGCACACCGGCGCGGGGCTGGGCTGTCTGCTGGCCGGCGCGCTGCTGGAGGGCCTGGGGATGTGGTGGGCCATGCGGATCGTGCGCGGAGCGGAGGAGGCGGCGTGAACGGGGAGGTCGTCCACAGGCTGGGGGTGCTCCTCGGGACGGTGCCGCCGCTCCTCTGGGCGGCGCGGTGGGCGGTGGCCGTCCGGCGCGCGCGCCGGACCCGGCGGCGGATCGCGGGACTGCTGCCCGGCGAACCGCCCGGTGCCCCACGGCGGTCCGGCATCGGCGGTGCCGCGCGGAAGTGGCTGCCGCCGATCGGTACGGCCGGTGCCGGATGGCTGCTGATCGGGGGCGTGGCCGGTGCCGTGGCGGGCGTGGCCGCCGCGGTCGTGCTGGCGCGCCTGCGGGCCCGGCAGACGGCCGCCGCGGCGACCGCGCGGGCCGCCGGTGCCGCGGAGGCGGCCCGGCAACTGCCCCTGGCCGCCGATCTGCTGGCGGCGTGCATCGCGGCGGGCGCCGGCCCGGTCGTCGCCGCCCGGGCCGTGGGTGAGGCACTGGGCGGGCCGGTCGGGGACGCCCTGGCACGGGGCGCGGCGGAGGTGCGCCTCGGCGGTGAACCGGGACAGGCGTGGCGGCGGCTCGCCGCGCTCCCGGGCGCCGGCCCTCTGGCCCGGCTGCTGGAACGGGCCGATGTGTCCGGGCTGCCCGCGGCCGGTCCGGTGGGGCGGCTCGCCGCCGACGCTCGCGCCGGCCGGGCGCGCGCCGCGACGGCCCGGGCCCGGCGGGCGGCCGTCGCGGTCACCGCTCCGGTGGGGCTGTGCTTCCTGCCCGCGTTCATCGTGATCGGCGTCCTGCCGGTGGTCATCGGCCTCGCGGACGGGGCGCTGGGAGGGGGTGGCCGGTGACCGGGACGTAGCGGCAAAGGCAGAAGCAACAGAAGCGATGGAAGCGACATAAGCGACGAACGCGACAGAAGTAACGGAAGTAACAGAGCAAGAGAGCGGAAAAGCGACGGAGACGAGACGGCGGCGGTGCGCAGCGCGGTCGCCGTGGTGAGCAGTAGCCGACCAAGCCGACCTTCACGGGGGTAGAGATGTATCGATTCGTACGGACGTGGATGCGCGCCCTGGTGGCGCGGCGGACCCGCGCGGCGCGCCGGGACGCGGGGATGGTCACCTCGGAGTACGCGATGGGGATCGTCGCGGCGGTGGCCTTCGCCGTGGTCCTGCACAAGGTGCTGACGAGCGGCCCGGTCGTCGCCGAGCTCCAGAGGATCGTGAAGCAGGCGCTCGATGCGGGGATGTGAGCGGGCCCGGCGCGCACGAGGCGACGCGGGGTTCGTGACCGCCGAGACGGCCATGGTCCTTCCGGTGCTCGTGATGTTCGCGATGGCCCTGGTGTGGGGGCTGATGGTGATGGCCGCGCAGATCCAGTGCGTGGACGCGGCGCGGGCCGGTGCCCGCGCCGCGGCCCGGCAGGACCCGGACGGGGCCGTCGTCGCGCTGGCCCGCGAAGCGGCACCGCGCGGCGCCACGGTGACGGTCAGCAGGGAGCCGGGCCGGATCCGTGTGGTCGTCGCGGCGAAGCCGCCCGTCCTGGGCGGCCTGCCGTTCGAGCTGCGGGAGGAGGCCGTGGCGTCGGTCGAAGCGGCAGCAGGCGCAGGCGCGGACGCAGGCGCATGGACAGGGGCAGGGGCAGGCGGAGAAGCAGGTGCAGGCACAGGCGCAGGGGCTGGAGCGCAGGCCGGGGCCGGGACGGGGGCCGGGCCATGAGGGCCGTAAGGGCCGTAAGGGCTGTGACGGCTTCGAGGGCTGCGAGGGCCGGGCTGGGCGGGCCCGTGAGCGACGGTTCGCTGGCGGGGAGCCGGTGGCGGGGCGCCGTGAGGGGAGCGCGAGCGGTCGCCGCTCGCCGGCTCGGCCGGGCTGCCGGCGGTGTCCGGCGCGCCGGCCGGGCCGTCCGGTCGGACCGTGGCTCGGCCACCGTCTGGAGTCTCGCGGTGCTGGCCGCGCTGTGCGTGGTGTTCGGCGTGGTGCTCACCCTGGGGCAGGCCGTGGTGGTCCGGCACCGCGCGGCGGGCGGTGCCGACCTCGCGGCGCTCGCCGCGGCCGACCACTGGGCGCTGGGCGAGGCGGCCGCGTGCGCCCGGGCCGAGCAAGTGGCCCGGGCCCACTCCGTGCGGCTCGTGCGGTGCGCCGTCACCGGACAGGTGTCGGACGTGACCGCGGCATCGGGCCGGGGCCCGTTCGCGGCGGAGGTCAGGGCGCGGGCGGGACCCGCGAACCTTCCCGTCGAGGACCACCCGCCCCATGTCCCGGCCCCTGCTCCGGCCCGTGTTCCGGCCCCTGCTCCGGCCCGTGTCCCGGAACACCGCCCGGAGCACCGCTGGGTCCGTCACCCGGACCGTGCCGCGGATCATCCCCGGGGCCATCCTCGGTACGGTGCCGCGGACCATCCGCCGGGCCATCCCCCGGACCACTCCCTGGGCCATCCCCCGGGGAACCGCCGCCCGGATCGCCCGAATGCCCCGGATCACTCGGATAGCCCGGATCGCTCAGCCCGGTCGGATCGCTCGGCCCGGTCGGACCGCCCAGACCCACCGGGCCGCCCGGATCGCCCAGACCCACCGGGCCGCCCGGATCGCCCGGACCGCCCTCCGTCCGCCCCCCGGCCTCCTCGCTCTGCGCCGCTCCCCGCAGCAGTTCCGTGAGCAGGCGCACCGCGCCCCTCTTGTGCAGCGGGTCGTTGCCGTTGCCGCACTTGGGGGACTGGATGCAGGACGGGCAGCCCGCGTCGCACTCGCAGGAGGCGATGGCCTCGCGGGTGGCGGTGAGCCAGGCGCGGGCCGTGTGGAAGGCGCGCTCGGCGAAGCCCGCGCCGCCCGGATGGCCGTCGTACACGAAGACCGTCGGCAGCAGGGTGTCCGGGTGCAGCGGCACGGAGACGCCGCCGATGTCCCAGCGGTCACAGGTGGCGAACAGGGGCAGCATGCCGATCGACGCGTGCTCGGCCGCGTGGAGAGCCCCGCCGAGGATCTCCGGGTGGATGCGAGCGGCGTCCAGTTGGTCCTCGGTGACCGTCCACCACACGGCACGGGTGCGCAGCGTGCGGGGCGGCAGGTCGAGCTTGGTCTCGCCGAGCACCTCACCGGTGATCAGCCGTCGCCGCAGGAAGGAGACCACCTGGTTGGTGACCTCGACGGAGCCGTAGCACAGGCGCCCGTCACCCCACGGCACCTCGACGTCCGTCTCCAGCACGGAGATCGACGTCGTGTCGCGGGCGACCGTCGAGTACGGGGGGCTGGCCGGCTCGACCAGCGCGACCGCGTCCTCCAGGTCGAGGGAGCGGACCAGATACGTACGGCCCTGATGCAGGTGGACGGCGCCCTCGTGCACGGCGGTGTGCGCCGAGCCCGCGTCGACCGTGCCGAGCAGCCGGCCCGTCCCGGCCTCGACGACCTGCACCGGCCTGCCGCCCTCGCCCCGGATGTCGGTCAGGTCGGCGGCCCGCTCCCGGCGGGTCCAGTGCCACGCCCTCGTCCGGCGGCGCAGCAGCTTCGCCGTCTCCAGCTGGGGGATCAGCTCCTCGCAGGAGGGGCCGAACAGCGCCAGGTCCTCCTCCGTCAGCGGCAGCTCCGCCGCGGCCGCGCACAGGTGTGGCGCGAGGACGTAGGGGTTGTCCGGGTCCAGCACCGTGGACTCCACGGGCTGGGCGAACAGCGCCTCGGGATGATGGACAAGGAAGGTGTCCAGGGGATCGTCGCGGGCCACCAGGACGGCCAGTGCCCCCTGCCCGGACCGGCCCGCGCGGCCCGCCTGCTGCCACAGCGACGCGCGCGTGCCCGGATAGCCGGCGATCACCACGGCGTCCAGCCCGGCGATGTCCACGCCGAGCTCCAGGGCGTTGGTCGCCGCCAGGCCGAGCAGTTCCCCGGAATGCAGGGCGCGCTCCAGGGCGCGGCGCTCCTCGGGGAGGTAGCCGCCGCGGTACGCCGCGACCCGCCGGGGCAGTGACCGGTCGACCTCGGCCAGGCGCTCCTGGGCGATCACCGAGATCAGTTCGGCGCCGCGCCGGGAGCGGACGAAGGCGACCGAGCGGACGCCCTGCACGGTGAGGTCGGTGAGCAGGTCGGCCGCCTCCGCGGTGGCCGTGCGGCGCACGGGCGCGCCCTTTTCGCCCTCCAGTTCGGTCAGCGGCGGCTCCCAGAGGGCGAACACCAGTTCACCGCGCGGGGAGGCGTCGTCGGCGACCTCGGCCACCGGGAGCCCGGTGAGCCTGCGGGCGGCCACGCCCGGATCGGCGGCGGTCGCGGAGGCCAGCAGGAACACCGGCGAGGAGCCGTAGCGGGCGCACAGCCGGCGCAGCCGCCGCAGCACCTGGGCGACGTGGGAGCCGAAGACCCCGCGGTAGGTGTGGCATTCGTCGATGACGACGTACTTCAGCGCCTTCAGGAAGGAGGACCAGCGGGGGTGCGACGGCAGGATGCCGCGGTGCAGCATGTCCGGGTTGGTCAGGACGTAGGTGGCGTACTGGCGGATCCACTCCCGTTCCTCGAACGGAGTGTCGCCGTCGTACACCGCGGAACGCACCGACGCGCCGAGAGGTTGTGAAAGTTCCTTCACCGATCGGCACTGGTCCGCCGCGAGCGCTTTCGTCGGCGCCAGGTACAGGGCGGTGGCGCCCCGGCCGTTCGGCGCCTGCGCGCCGTCGAGCAGCGCCGACAGCACCGGGACCAAGTACGCCAGGGATTTTCCGGAGGCCGTGCCGGTGGCGATCACGACCGACTCGCCGTCCAGGGCGTGCTCGGCCGCGCGTGCCTGGTGTTCCCACGGATGCTCGATGCCCGCCGCCCGCAGGGCCGCGATCACTTCCGGGCGGATCCGGTCCGGCCAGAGGGCATGGCGGCCCGCGCGCGGGGGCAAGTGCTCCGTATGAGTGATGCGCGCAGCCCGGCTCGGTCCCGCGGCGAGTCGCCCCAGGACCGTGCCCGGAGCCAGTCGCGAGACGGGCTCCGCGGGGGGTCGGTCGGATCGGTGATTGTTGGCCATCGGCACCGAGTGTGTCACTGGCGTGACGGACAATGGGAGCAAGGCGTCGTGCACGCCTGCCGGTAAGTGATTGAATGCCATCGCGGCTGGCGAACCGTCCCGGGGGCCCCAAGCCGAGGTGTCCCGAGGGGCGACCGCTCGATAGCAAGGTGCTGGAGGATCCGTGGACCTGTCCCTGTCGACCCGTACCGTCGGCGATCGCACGGTCGTCGAGGTCGGTGGCGAAATCGATGTATACACCGCGCCCAAGCTGCGGGAGCAGTTGGTCGAGCTGGTGAACGACGGCAATTTCCACCTCGTCGTCGACATGGAGGGCGTGGACTTCCTCGACTCCACCGGGCTCGGCGTGCTGGTCGGCGGCTTGAAGCGGGTGCGTGCCCACGAGGGCTCGCTGCGCCTGGTCTGCAACCAGGAGCGCATTCTCAAGATCTTCCGCATCACCGGTCTCACCAAGGTGTTCCCGATCCACACCTCGGTGGACGAAGCGGTGGCGGCCACCGACTGACCACCGCGCCGGGCCGCGCGCCCGGCCGGAAGAGTGGAATCCAGGGGGCCGGGCTTTCGGCGGCCCGGCCCCTCCACAGCACGTCCGTAGTCGCGAGGGGGATGCATGGCCACCGTCGAACTCCGCTTCAGCGCGCTGCCCGAGCACGTCCGGACCGCCCGCCTGGTGGCGGCCGCGGTGGCACGCAGGGCAGGAGTCGACGAGGCGGTTCTCGACGAGGTCAGGCTGGCCGTCGGTGAAGCGTGCAGCCGGGCCGTCGGGCTCCACCGCAACGGCGGCATCACGGCGCCGGTGAAGGTGTCGCTGATAGAGGAGGAGAAGCAGTTCTCCATCGAGGTCGGTGACGAGGCGCCGCACGCGGCCCCCGGTGACCCGTCCGCCGCGGCGGGTGACGACGCCGAGACCGAGGAGGACGAGATGGGCCTCGCGGTCATCAGCGGGCTCGTCGACGACGTGGAGGTCAAGGCCGGGCAGGACGGCGGCCTGATCCGCATGACCTGGCCGACCACGCCCCCGCCGGTACCGGTCCCCTGACCCGGCCCGCCC
>NZ_WYCT01000328.1 GCF_011008945.1 Streptomyces harenosi | reverse complement strand
AACCACCCCCCAACCCCCGTTCCACCTGCACGGACAGGGTCCGGGCGACCCCGCGCACCCTATGGGGATTGGCCACCGCCACAAGGCGCACTTCCCTGCGACGCCCGCGAGTGCAACGCTTCGTGATCGAATGCTTCACGCCAAGTTGTCATGTCGACAATGCGCCGCGTACCGAACCGGCCACGTCGGCGTGACGGGACACAGTAGATTCGATCATGACCGTCTACGGCGGGGGACTCGTGCAGGACCGAGGGGAAACGTGCAGGAGCGACACAACCGAGGAGCCGCGACCACCGAGGGGGGCTTAGCAGGATGAGCCACGACTCCGCTGCCGCGCCGGACACCGCGGCCCGGAAACTGTCCGGGCGACGCCGCAAGGAGATCGTCGCGGTGCTGCTGTTCAGCGGCGGCCCCATCTTCGAGAGTTCCATACCGCTGTCGGTGTTCGGGGTTGACCGCCAGGACGCCGGCGTACCGCGCTACCGCCTGCTGGTGTGCGCGGGCGAGGAAGGCCCGCTGCGGACCACGGGGGGCCTGGAACTGACCGCGCCGCACGGCCTGGAGGCGATCTCCCGGGCCGGCACCGTGGTGGTGCCCGCGTGGCGTTCGATCACCTCGCCACCGCCCCAGGAGGCGCTCGACGCCCTGCGCCGGGCGCACGAGGAGGGTGCCCGCATCGTCGGGCTGTGCACCGGCGCCTTCGTGCTCGCCGCGGCGGGCCTGCTGGACGGCCGCCCCGCGACCACGCACTGGATGTACGCGCCCACGCTGGCCAAGCGCTACCCGTCCGTGCACGTCGACCCGCGCGAGCTGTTCGTCGACGACGGGGACGTGCTCACCTCGGCGGGCACGGCGGCCGGCATCGACCTGTGCCTCCACATCGTGCGCACCGACCACGGCAGCGAGGCGGCCGGGGCGCTGGCCCGGCGCCTGGTGGTGCCCCCGCGCCGCAGCGGCGGCCAGGAGCGCTACCTCGACCGGTCTTTACCGGAGGAGATCGGCGCCGACCCGCTCGCCGAGGTCGTCGCCTGGGCACTGGAACACCTCCACGAGCAGTTCGACGTGGAGACGCTGGCGGCCCGCGCGTACATGAGCCGCCGCACCTTCGACCGCCGCTTCCGCTCGCTGACCGGCAGCGCGCCGCTGCAGTGGCTGATCACCCAGCGGGTGCTCCAGGCGCAGCGGCTGCTGGAGACGTCGGACTACTCGGTGGACGAGGTGGCGGGGCGCTGCGGCTTCCGCTCCCCGGTGGCCCTGCGCGGCCACTTCCGCCGCCAGCTCGGCTCGTCCCCGGCCGCCTACCGGGCCGCCTACCGCGCCCGGCGGCCCCAGGGCGACCGGCAGGGCGACGCCGAGGGCGGCACGGCCGCCGCGCCGGCGGCGAACGCGGCCGGCGGCCAGTCGCCGGCCACCGGCCAGTCCCCGGGCCCGCTGCCCGCGGACGGTGTGGTGCCCTACCAGTCCCGCCGCACGCCGTCCGGCCCGGTCGGCTCGCCCTCCGCGCACGCGCTGACGGCACCGGCTCCGCCGGACCACGGCCGCGAGTACGTGCCGAGCCGGGCGAGCGTGCCGGGGCAGCGCAGCGCGACCTGAGACCGGCCGCGGGCCCCGCGGCGCCGGACGGGACGGCCGGAGGCGCCCGGCCGGCGCCGCGCCGGACGCCGCCGCCCCGGCCGCCGCGCGGCCCCGGGCGGCGGCCCCCGGCGACCGCCTCCCCCGCCGGGAGGGCTCTCTCGCCTCAGGACCGCCGTAGGGTGTTCGCATGAACGATCGCATGGTGTGGATCGACTGCGAGATGACCGGCCTCTCGCTGTCCGACGACGCGCTCATCGAGGTGGCCGCCCTCGTCACCGACTCCGAGCTCAACGTGCTCGGCGACGGCGTGGACATCGTCATCCGCCCGCCGGAGCGGGCGCTGGAGACGATGCCGGAGGTGGTGCGTCAGATGCACACCGCCTCGGGACTGCTCGCGGAGCTGGAGCGCGGCACGACGCTGGCGGACGCCGAGGAGCAGGTCCTGGCGTATGTGAAGGAGCACGTCAAGGAGCCCGGCAAGGCGCCCCTGTGCGGCAACTCCGTCGGCACCGACCGCGGCTTCCTGCTGCGGGACATGCCGACCCTGGAGGACTACCTCCACTACCGGATCGTCGACGTGTCCTCGATCAAGGAGCTGGCCCGCCGCTGGTACCCGAGGGCGTACTTCAACAGTCCGCAGAAGAACGGCAACCACCGCGCGCTCGCCGACATCCGCGAGTCCATCGCCGAGCTGCGCTACTACCGCGAGGCCGTCTTCGTCCCGCAGCCCGGCCCCGACTCCGACACCGCCAAGGCGATCGCGGCCCGGCACGTCCTGCCCGCCGAATAGGCGGCACGGGGGGCCCGGGAAGGGGCGCCGCGAAAGCCGTGCGCGAGCACCCCTTCGGACCCTGTACACTTTTTCTCGGCCGGTCAGGGAAAAACTTCCCCGACTACCGGTCATGGTGGGTGTAGCTCAGCTGGTAGAGCACCTGGTTGTGGTCCAGGATGCCGCGGGTTCGAGTCCCGTCACTCACCCAGAGTAACCAAGGGCTGACCTGTGGAAACAGGTCAGCCCTTGGTCTTTCCCGTCACCATGGCACCCCGGCGGGAACCGATCACGACCCCTGGCCCCGGCAGCACCCACGGCCCCGCTCCTCTGGGAGAACGGGGCCGCTGCTCCCAGGTCAGCGCTCCCCCAGGGCGGCGCGCAGCCAGTCGAGGGGCGCCTGGGCCGGCAGTTGGTCGGCCAGCCGCTGCCCGGTCTCGGTGACGATCCGGGCCCGGCTGTTGTCGACCCAGCGCTGAGCCGCCTCGTACCCCTGGGCCCTGTACTCCAGACCCTGCAGCATGCACTCCAGCTTGTCCGCGTCCGCGCGCGCAGACGGCCTCGGGCGTCTCACGCGCCTCGTACTCGGCGACGACCGCGCGGACGGCGGTGCGCAGGACCTCCGGCATGCCGGCCGTCTGGTCCGCCGTCACGGCCTCCGGGTCGCCCGGGGCGGCGTACTTCTTCCCCAGGTGGTTCACGTCGCCCGTGCGCGTCTCCTGCGAGTCGTGCCAGACCGCCAGGTGCGCGGCGCGTGCGGCGTCGGCGCCCTCCAGGGTGGCGATGACCGAGGCGATGACGGACGTGCGCCACGCGTGCTCCGCGACGCTCTCGGGATCACGAACGCCCGCCATCCACCAGCCCGTCCGGCGGGCCGTCTTCAGCGTTCCCGTTTCCCACAGGAAGTGGGCCACGTCCGCCAGGTCCTGATCACCCACTGGTGTCCCCTTTCGCGCCTGTTTCACGCCTCGGCGAGACGGATCGCGTACCGGATGCCCGGCAATGATCAGAGTTCGCTGCCTCGCGAGCGGTGGGGTCGCTTCGTCGTGTCCAGGAGCAGGCGAAGTGACGGACTCGCTCGGCCCAGAAGGAAGTCCCGCCCACAGGCTGGATCCGCAAGGACCTTACCTACGCACAGCTTTCGCCAGGCGTACCGTTCCAAGTGGATGTAAGGAAGGGACACAGACCGTGCCGAATCCCACCCACACACCAGCAGACCGTCCTGGCAGCCGCCTCCGGAGCCACCGCCTCGCCCGAGGGCTCACCCAAGAACAACTCGCCGAGCGAGCCGGTCTCAGCCTTGCCGTCGTCAAGAAGATCGAACGGGGCGGCGTCGGACGCTTGGACACCTACCACGCACTCGCCCGCGCCCTCCGCGTGAAAACGTCCGCGCTGTTCGAGCCTGGAGCGCCCCACGCCACCACGCGGGCGGACGACGACAAGGTGGACCTGATGCCGCTCCGGCAGGCCATCACGCCACCGATCGCCGCCTCAGGCCGACTCCTCCTCGGCGACACCGTCGAACCCGACCTGGACCTCGCCAACCTCCGCGCGACCGCCAAAGCCCTCGCCACCTCGTACTACGGCGACGACTACGGCCACATCAGCCAGTTCCTCCCTGCCCTCATCACCACCGTCCGCCAAGCCGTCGACCACTACGACCACGGCCCACACCACACCGAAGCGCTGAAGCTGCGCTCCGACGTCCTCCAGACCGCCGGCCGCTATCTGACTCAGGTCCGCGCGTACGATCTCGCGCACGCGGCGCTCAGGGACGCGTTGCTCGACGCGGCGGCGGCTGACGACCAGGAACGAGCCAGCGCGGCCGTCTACCTCCAGGGCTGGCTGCTGATGCGGCAGGGGCGGCTGGACGAAGCCGAGCGGCTCGCCCTGGCGACCGCCGACAATGTCGAGCCTCGCATCTCCCGCGCCACGCGCGGCCAGCTCGGAGTATGGGGCCGTCTGCTGGTGCGTGCCTCGTCTGCCGCCGCCCGAAACAACCGGCCGAGGGAGGCCCGGGAGATGCTGCGCCTGGCGCGTACGGCGGGGGCGGCGCTCGGCGGCGGGGTAGCCTCCTACCCGTACGGCTGGGGCAAGTTCGACTGGTCGACGGTCGCCTTCCAGGCGGTGGAGAACCAGGTGGTGGCCGACCAACCGAAGAGGGTGATCGGGTTGTCGGCGAGGGTCTCGGCAGCGGGCGTCACAGCGAGCGCGAACACATGGAACCGGCACCGGTTGGACCTGGCCCAGGCCCATGTGATGCTGCGGCAGGCCGACGAGGCGACGCAGGTGCTGGCCGCTCTGCATCTGGAGGCGCCGGAGTGGCTGCGGCACCAGCAGATGGCGGCGGCCACGTTCGAGCAGTCGCTTCGGGTGTCGGGGCGACGTCGGCTGACGCGGCAGCAGCGGGAGTTGTCGGGCTTCTTCCAGGTTGCGTAAGGGTCATGTTCCGTAGCCGTCCAGCGACACTGGGTCACTGAACGGCTATGGAACATTTCTGTTGGAGTACCGGGCCTCTCCGTAGCTTCGCGTGTGTGAAACGGATTACCACGGCCGTGGAGGCCCCAGCCATGCCGAACGACATCGTGAACAGCGTGCGCGGGATTCCGCCCGAGGCGCTGGACCTGCTCGCGCTGCCTGAGCTCGACGCGCTGAGCGCGGACCGGGCCCGTGGCGCGGTGTGTCTGTGGTGCCCGGAGCGGCTGACCGTGGAGACGGCCGTCGACCTCGGTGAGCGCAGTGGTGACCGCGGCCGATGGTGGCCGCGCGCCTGCGGGCCATGCGTCGGCCACCGGGCCCACGCCGCGCTCTATGACCACGTTGCCCGGTGCGAGCCCTGTGTCGATGACGTCGGGCGGTGCGAGACCGGCCTCGCCCTGTCCCGGCTGGTGCGCAGGCACCGCCGGTGATCGCCCGGACCACCATGAGCCCGCCCCCCGTCCTCGGGTTGCTCCCGGCCGAGCCCGACCCGGTGGCGGGCTGCCCGACGTGCCGGGACCTCGCCCACCGGCGGGAGGCGGCCCGGGCCGCCGGCGACGGCTCACGTGTCTCGGACTGCAACGTCCTCATCCGCGCCCACCCCCACGGTCCCCGGCCCGGCGGCCGGGGGGGCTGAGGCTCCCGCCGTGGCGCCCCGGCCGCCGGGGCGCGCGAGGCGGCGGTCACGACGAGCGGCGGACGACCAGTTCCGTCGGGAGGACGACCTGCTGCCGTTCCGGGCCGCGGGACAGCGCCGGGCGGCGGTCGGCGATCTCGTCGAGGAGGAGGCCGATCATCCGGCGGCCCATCTCGTCGATCGGCTGGCGGACGCTGGTCAGCGGCGGGTCCATGTGGCGGGCGATGGCGGAGTCGTCGTAGCCGACGAGGGCCACGTCGTCCGGGATGCGGCGGCCCGCCTCGCGCAGCACCTGGCGGGCGCCGGCGGCGGTCACGTCCGAGGCGGCGAAGACCGCGTCCAGGCCGGGGCGGCGCTCCAGCAGGGCGGCCATCGCGCGACGGCCGCCCTCCTCGGTGAAGTCACCCGGTTCGATCAGCCCTTCGTCCGCCTCGCATCCCGCGTCGAGCAGCGCGTCCCGGTAGCCGTCGACGCGGCGCTGGGCGCCGTAGACGTCGAGGCGGCCGGTGATGTGGGCTATCCGGCGCCGCCCCGCGGCCAGCAGGTGCTCCACGGCCGAGCGGGCGCCGCCGTAGTTGTCGGAGTCCACCGACGGCAGCGACTCGCCGGCCGACCGCGGGCCGCTGATCACCGCGGGGATCTCCAACTGCGCCAGCAGGTCCGGCAGCGGGTCGCCGGCGTGCACCGAGACCAGCAGGACGCCGTCCACCCGGTGGGCGGCCAGGTACTGGGCGAGCCGCCGCCGTTCGCGCGCGCCGCCCGCGAAGATCAGCAGGAGCTGCATCTCGGTCTCGGACAGCTCGGCGCCCACGCCGCGCAGCATGTCCGAGAAGTACGGCTCGGCGAAGAACCGGGTCTCCGGCTCGGGCACCACCAGCGCGACGGCGTCCGTGCGGTTGGCGGCCAGGGCGCGCGCCGCCGTGTTGGGGACGTAGCCGAGCTCGGCCACCGCCGCCTCGACGGCGGCCCGCGTCGCGTCGCTGACCCGGGGCGAGCCGTTGATCACGCGGGAGACGGTGCCGCGTCCCACGCCGGCGCGGGCGGCGACCTCCTCCAGGGTCGGCCGCCGACCGCCCCGGCTCCGTTCACCGTTGACCGCCATCGCCGCCTCCTGTCCGCAGCCTTCAGGCCAGGAATGTAACAGCCTGGCCGGTGCCGCACCCGCCCCCGTCGTCTCCCGGTCGTACGGGACGGGCCGGCGGGAGCGCGCGGGGGGCGGACCGGGAGCGGCTGCGACGGCGGCGCGCCCGCTCCCGGGGACGGGCGTCAGCCCTGCGCGGCGGCGGCCGGCAGCGCGTTGCGCCGGATCACGTCGGCGTACCAGCGGGCGCTCGCCTTGGGGATGCGGCGCTGGGTGGAGTAGTCGACGTAGACGGCTCCGAAGCGCTTGGAGTAGCCGTAGGACCACTCGAAGTTGTCCAGCAGGGACCACAAGAAGTAGCCGCGCACGTCCGCCCCGTCGGCGACGGCCCGCCGCACCGCCTCCAGGTGGGAGTGGAGGTAGGCGATCCGCTGCGGGTCGTTGACCTCGCCCTCGGGGGAGACGTAGTCGTCGAAGGCGGCACCGTTCTCGGTGACCATCAGCGGGAGCTGCGGGTGCGAGGCGGCCAGGCCGGTCAGCAGGGTGTGCAGTCCGCTGGGGTCGATGGCCCAGTTCATCGCCGTGAGGTCGTCGTTGGCCAGGTGGAAGGCGACGTGCTCGGAGCCGGTCCACGGCGAGTGGTCGCTGGCGCCGTGGCCGTCGTTCCGGGTGGTGCCGGTGCCGTCGGCGGGCAGCGAGACCACGGTCGGCGAGTAGTAGTTGACGCCGAGCACGTCGATCGGGCGGGAGATCTCGGCCAGGTCCCCGTCCCGCACCAGGTCTCCCCAGTCGACGATGTGCGCGGTGTCGGCGAGCAGGTCCTCGGGGTAGGCGCCGTCCAGGATCGGGCCGGTGAAGATGCGGTTGCCGACCGCGTCGATGCGGCGGGCCGCCTCGGCGTCCTCGGGGCTGCCGGTGAGCGGGCGCACCTGGTGCAGGTTGAGGGTGATGGAGGTCCGGGCGGAGGCCGGCAGGACCGAGCGCAGCGCTCCGACGGCCCGGCCGTGGGCCAGGTTGAGGTGGTGCGCGGCGCGCAGGGTGGCGGCCGGGTCGGTGCGCCCCGGGGCGTGCACGCCGGAGCCGTAGCCGAGGAACGCCGAGCACCACGGTTCGTTGAGGGTGGTCCACACGCCGACGCGGTCCCCGAGGGCACGGGCCATGATCTCGGCGTAGTCGGCGAAGCGGTCGGCGGTGTCGCGGTGCGGCCAGCCGCCCGCGTCCTCCAGTTCCTGCGGCAGGTCCCAGTGGTAGAGGGTGGCGACGGGGGTGATCCCGGCCTGGAGCAGCTCGTCGGTGAGGCGGCGGTAGAAGTCCAGGCCGCGCTCGACGGCGGGACCGCGGCCGGTGGGCTGGACCCGGGACCAGGAGACGGAGAAGCGGTACGCCTTGAGGCCGAGCTCCTTCATCAGGGCCACGTCGTCGCGGTACCGGTGGTAGTGGTCGGCGGCGATGTCACCGGTGTCGCCGTTGCGGACCTTCCCGGGGGTGTGGCTGAAGGTGTCCCAGATGGAGGGGGTGCGGCCGGCCTCGGTGGCGGCGCCCTCCACCTGGTACGCGGCGGTGGCGGCGCCCCAGACGAAGTCCGCCGGGAAGGAGAGGTCCGTTGCCGGCCGGGCCGTGGTCTCGGGTCGTACGGTGGTCATGGTGAGAACGCTCCCAGGGTGGCGTGAGGGGGCCGGACGGGGGCCGGCGG
>NZ_WYCT01000327.1 GCF_011008945.1 Streptomyces harenosi | reverse complement strand
TTCGGAGGCTGGGCGGTGCCGCAGGCGGCGAGGGCGCCGCCCAGGGCGCAGACGGCGGTCACACGACGCAGGAGAGGGATCACCGCATGAACGTACGATCCCTTGTCCGGAAAATACGGAAATGTGCGCGGAGGTGGGGGTGAGAATCACCCGCCCGGACGGGCCGGGCGGGTGATGCGCCGGGGGCGTCCCGGACGCCCCGCCTCCGGGGTGCGGCGGGGGCGGCTCAGATGTCCCGCCGCTCCAGCGGCCGGGTCGCCGGGCCCTGGATCACCTTGCCGTCCGTGTCGAACCGCGAGCCGTGGCACGGGCACTCCCAGGCCCGCTCGGCGGCGTTGAAGTTGACCAGGCACCCCAGGTGGGTGCAGCGCGAGGAGACGGCGTGCAGGGCCCCGGCCTCGTCCCGGTAGACCGCGAGCCGCTCCCCGCCGACCCGGACCAGGGCGCCCTCCCCGGGCGGCAGCGAGTCCACCGGCGGCGCGGGCCGCAGCCGGTCGCCGACGAAGTGGCGGGCCACCTCGGCCTGTGTCTTCAGGAACGACGGCGCCTCCCGCACGGCCGTGCGCAGCCGGCGCGGATCGTACAGCCCGCTCCAGGCGCACTCCTCGCCGGTGATCTGCCGGGCGAGCAGCCGCCCGGCCATCATGCCGCCGCTCATGCCCCAGCCCGCGAAGCCGGTGGCGACGTAGGTGTGCTGGGCACCGGGGTGCAGCGGGCCCACCATCGGGACGGTGTCGGTGGGGTCGTTGTCCTGGGTGGCCCAGGAGTGGGTGAGCTCCACGCCGGGGAAGTGCTCGCGGGCCCAGGCGGACAGGCGCGCGAAGCGCTCCCGGGTGTCGCCCGTGCCGGGGGTGAAGTGCTCCCCGGTGATCACCAGCAGCCGCTCGCCGCCGTCCTCGCCGTACGGCGTCGTGCGCACCGACCGGGTGTTCTCGTCGGGCGTGATGTACATGCCGTCGGGGTCCCGGCCGGCGTCGACCGTCCCGGCGACCACCAGTTCCCGGCGCGGTGAGAGGCGGGTGAAGAGCAGGGCCCGGTCGAAGATCGGGTAGTGGGTGGCGACCACCACGTCCCGGGCGGTCACCGTCGCGCCGGTGGCGGTCGACACGCGGCACGGCTCGCCCTCGTCCAGGCCGTGCACGGTGGTGTGCTCGAAGATGCGGCCGCCGTGCCGGACCAGGTCCCCGGCGAGCGCGAGCAGGAACTTGCGGGGGTGGAACTGGGCCTGCCCGGTGACCCGCACCGCGCCCGCGACCGGGTACGGCAGTCCGGTCTCCGTCACGAACGAGGCCGGCAGCCCCGCCTCCTTCGCGGCGGCGGCCTCGGCCCGCACCTCCTCCACGCGGCCCGCGTCGCAGAGGTAGGTGTACGCGCTCCTGGTCTCCCAGTCGCAGTCGATGCCCAGCTCGTCCACGATCTCGGCGGCGCGTTCGATCGCCTCCGTCTGCGAGCGGGCGTACAGCCGGGCGCCCTCGGGGCCCCGGGTGCGGCGCAGCTTGTCGTAGATCAGCGAGTGCAGGGCGGTGACCTTGGCGGTGGTGTGCCCGGTGACGCCGGCCGCGATCCGCCCGGCCTCCAGCACGGCCACGCTCCGCCCGGCCCGTGCCAGCTCCCAGGCGGTGCACAGTCCGGCGATGCCGCCGCCGATCACGGCGACGTCGACGCCGAGGTCGTCCTCCAGCGCGGGGTGGGGGGTGCCGCCCGGGGCGGTCTGGAGCCAGTACGAGTCACTGACGTGCGGGTTCTGCGTCATGCGACGCCGGGTACCCCGTCGCGGCCGGTTCAGTGGCCGGGCGCCGCGGCGCCCGGCCGCCGGGGCGGCTACCGGCGCCAGGGGCCGGTCACCGCGAAGGTCGTGCCGGGGGTGTAGCAGTTGAGGTACATCGTCCGGCCGTCGGGGGAGAAGGTGACACCGGCGAACTCGCCCCACTCCGGCTCCTCGGCGGTGCCGATGTTGTGCCGGTTGCGGGCCATCGCGTACACCTCGCCGCGCCGGGTCACGCCGAAGACGTGCTGGGCGCCGTAGCCGTCCTCGCAGACCATGAGGCCGCCACCGGGCGCCAGGCATATGTTGTCCGGCGACTCCCCGGGCAGCCGCACATCGGTGTCCGGCCCGAAGACGATCACCAGGGTCAGGCGGCGCCGTTCCGGTTCGTACCGCCAGATCTGCCCGTAGTGGTCGGCCGCCGAGCCCTCGGCGCTGCGCGCGAAGGACGACACGAAGTACACCGACCGCCCGCCCCAGTAGCAGCCCTCCAGCTTCTGCGCGTGGGTGATGCCCCCCGGCCCGAAGTCCTGGAGCCGGATGGGCGTCCGGCGGGCCTGCGGGTCCGGTACGTCCACCCACTCGACGCCGTCGAAGCGGGCGCCCGTCTCCTGGATCGAGGACAGGTCGGGCACGCCGGGCACCCGCATCGCCTGGAGCCGGCCGCCCGCCCGCAGCGAACCCAGGCCGCCCAGCGGCTTCTCCGGCAGGAACCGGTAGAACAGGCCGAACGGCTTCTGGAACGCGTCCTCCGTCTCGTACACCACGCCGCGGCGCGGATCGACGGCGACCGCCTCGTGCTGGAAGCGGCCCATCGCGGTCAGCGGCACCGCGCCGGAGCGGCGCGGGTCGGCCGGGTCGACCTCGAAGACGAAGCCGTGGTCCTCGGCGTATCCGGCGGTCCCCGCCTTGTCCTCGGTCTCCTCACAGGTCAGCCAGGTGCCCCAGGGGGTGGGGCCGCCCGCGCAGTTGACCGCCGTACCGGCGATCGCCACCCGCTCCGACAGGACCTCACCCCGGGGACCGAGGGTCAGTGCCGTACAACCGCCCTTGCCGGCCGGGTCGTAGGTCAGGCCCTCGACGGCCGGGACGCCCAGGCGCGCGGTGGCACGGTTCTCGTGGTTGCGGACCAGATGGACGCGGCCCCCTCGGCCCGGGAAGGCGGACATGCCGTCGTGGTGGGAGGGGACCGGTCCCTCGCCGGAGCGGAGCGGGTCGCCCTCGCGGGACAGGACCCGGTAGCGGAAGCCCTCGGGGAGGTCGAGCAGGCCGTCCGGGTCGGGGACGAGCGGTCCGTAACCGCCCCGGCCCGGGTCGTGCGCGGCGGCCGTGCCCGCGAAGAGCTCGGAGAGGTTCCCGGCGAAGGCGATCGAGACGCCCAGCGCGCCGGTCCGGGCGAGCACCCGGCGGCGGGTGGGGAAGCCGTCGCCGGACGCGGTGCCGGGGGTGGTGCCGCTCGAGGTGCCGGTCGTGGTCTCGGACATGGGGCAGCCTTCCTGCTGGCGGACAGGAACTGTGACCTCGCCGTGTCTATCACCCCGGTACGCGCCCCGGGAACCACGCGGACACCACCGGTCACGTCCGGTCACGTGGCGGTGGGCCGCTCCCCCGGGGAGCCGGGCGGGATCTGCTGCTGGGCCCTCTCCAGGAAGCGCAGCAGCTCGACCGGGAAGGGCAGGACCAGGGTGGAGTTCTTCTCCGCGGCGACCGCGACGACGGTCTGCAGCAGGCGCAGTTGCAGCGCGGAGGGGGTGTCGGCCATCTGCTGGGCGGCCTCGGCGAGCTTTCTCGACGCCTGGAGCTCGGCGTCGGCGTTGATGACCCGGGCCCGCCGCTCGCGATCGGCCTCGGCCTGCCGGGCCATCGACCGCTTCATCGTGTCCGGCAGCGACACGTCCTTGATCTCGACCCGGTCGATCTGCACGCCCCACCCGACGGCCGGGCTGTCGATCATCAGCTCCAGGCCCTGGTTCAGCTTCTCGCGGTCCGAGAGCAGATCGTCCAGCTCGCTCTTGCCGATGATGGAGCGCAGCGACGTCTGCGCCATCTGGGAGACGGCGAACCGGTAGTCCTCGACGTTGACGACGGCCGCCGCCGCGTCCACGACCTTGAAGTAGACCACCGCGTCGACCCGCACCGTGACGTTGTCCCGGGTGATGCCCTCCTGCGCGGGCACCGGCATCGTCACGATCTGCATGTTGACCTTCCGCATCCGGTCCACGGCGGGCACGATCAGCGTGAAGCCGGGCCGGCGCACCTCGCCGTGGAGCCGGCCGAGCCGGAAGACCACGCCGCGTTCGTACTGCTTGACGACCCGCGCCGCGGCGGACAGGTACACCGCACCCGCCGACCCGGTCGCCGCGGCCGCCGTCAGCAGCTCCTCCAGCATGACGACCTCCCCGCTCAACCGTGCGTTCGGTCCACTTATGTCACGATATGACGAGTGCCCGGTCCGGGGCCATGGCTCCGGACCGGGCACGTGGGACGCGGATCGCCGCGGAGCGCCGCTACACGGCCGTGGCCCTGGCCCCGGCCTCGGCCGGCTCCGGGACCTCGGCCCTTACGGCGGGCTCCGTCACCTTCACCGGATCCGTGCCCGTGGCGCTGTGCCGCTCCGCCCAGTTCTCCAGCGCCGTGCGGCAGGCGTGGTCCAGGTGGTGCACGCCCGACAGGTCGAGCTCGACCGGACGGTCCTGCGGCAGGGACTCAAGGCTGTCGAGGATCTTCGGCAGCCGCAGGAAGGTCGCGTTGCCCGACAGGTACACCTGGACCGGACCGGCGCCCTTGTCGATGACCTCCAGCCGCACGTGCGAGGCTTCCCAGGCGGTCTTGACCACGGACAGTGCCAGACCGATCAGCACGCCCTCGAACATGTTGACCGCGACGATGGACACGGCGGTGACCACCAGGATCAGCGCCTCGCCCCGGTGCGAGCGCCACAGCGTGACCAGCCCCCGCAGCGGGATCAGCTTCCAGCCCGCGTGGACCAGGATGCCGGCCAGGGCGGGCAGCGGGATCAGGGCCAGCGCGGCCGGCAGCAGCGCCGCGAAGAGCAGCAGCCACACGCCGTGCATGACCCGGGACGCCTTGGTGCGCGCGCCCGCCGCGACATTGGCGGAGCTGCGCACGATGACCGCCGTCATCGGCAGCGCGCCGAGCACGCCGCAGACCGCGTTGCCCGCGCCCTGCGCCATGAGCTCCTTGTCGTACTCGGTGCGCGGCCCGTCGTGCAGCCGGTCCACCGCGGCGGCGCTGAACAGGCTCTCGGCGGAGGCGATCAGGGTGAACGCGAGGATCGTGCCGATCAGGCCGGCGCTCGCCAGGCCGGCGAACTCGTCCGCGCCGGGCGGCTGGACGGAGTCCAGCAGACCCTGCACCTCGACGGTGGCGACCGGCAGGCCGAACGCGAGCGTGACCAGCGTCGCCAGCACGACCGCGGCGAGCGCGCCCGGCACGTTCTGCGCGCCCTTCGGCAGCCGCTTCCACAGGACCATCACGGCGATGGTGCCCGCGCCCACGGCGAGCGAGGCGAGCGCCTCGGTACTGCCGAAGGCGTCGGCGGCGGCCCCGGGCAGCCCCAGGATCTTGTCGACACCGGAGGCGGGCGCCTTCAGCCCGGCCGCCGCGTACAACTGACCGGCGATGATCACCAGTCCGATACCGGCCAGCATGCCCTCGACGACGGAGATGGAGATCGCCCGGAACCAGCGCCCCAGCTTCAGGGCGCCCATGACGAGCTGGAGCAGTCCGGCGATCAGCACGATCACGCCGAGCGCGGGCAGGCCGTAGGTGTCGACCGCCTCGAAGACCAGCACGGTCAGGCCGGCGGCCGGCCCGGACACCTGCAGGCTGCTGCCCGGCAGCAGACCGGTGACGATCCCGCCGACGATGCCGGTGACCAGGCCCAGTTCGGCCGGGACACCGGAGGCGACGGCGACGCCCACGCACAGCGGGAGGGCGACCAGGAAGACGACGAGGGAGGCGGCGAAGTCCTGCCTCAGGTGCGGGAACTTGGATATTCTGGATATCGAGGTCATCGCGCTCGTCCCCCGCTCACAGAGTCTCGAACACGCCGGTGTCCGCGCGGTGTTCGCGCACGGACCCGGTGTGCACCTCGTAGTACCAGCCGTGCAGGCTCAGTTCGCCCTCCGCCAGGCGCCGCTCGACGCAGGGGTAGGACCGCAGGCGTTCGAGCTGGGCCAGGACGTGGTTCTGCACGGCCTCGGCGACCGTCGGGTCGGCCGGGTCGGAGCACTTGGGCTCCTCCGCCGCGTGCGCGAGCCAGGCCCGCACGGCGGGTACGGCGGTCAGGTCGTCGCCGCGCACGATCGCGCCCACCGCGCCGCAGTGCGAGTGGCCGCAGACCACGATGTGCCGCACTCCGAGCACCTGCACGGCGTACTCGATGGTGGCCGCCTCGCCGGTCGGGCGGTCGGCGGCGTAGGACGGGACGACGTTGCCCGCGGTGCGCAGCTCGAAGAGCCGGCCGGGGCGGGCGCCCGTGATCAGGGCGGGAACGACCCGCGAGTCGGAGCAGGTGATGAACAGGACCTCCGGCCACTGGCCTTCGGCGAGAGGGGCGAACTCCTCAGGGCGCTGTCCGAACGTGCGGGCGTTGTCGATGAGGGGCTGCATGTGTGGTTATTCCTCCTGGCGCGCGTGGGGACGCGTCGGATGTGAACAGGACAGAGGGCTACTGCTCTGCGACTCTCAGCAGCGGAAGACCTGGAGTGCCGCCGGCGAACGGCCGGCCGGAGGTCTCGGCGTGCGGAAGCAGGCCGCGCCGGGCGCGGCCTGGGCGTGGGCGTCCGTGGCGCACGGCCCGGAAAGCGGGTGTCCGGCGCCGTCGGCCGCCGCGGTGGGTGCGGCGCGGTGCCGGTCGCGGACGCGCGGCGGGCCGGCCGGTGCGCCGGGGCGGCCGGTGTCCTGGCAGGCGACGGTTTCGTCGCGCGGCGCCATCCCGGAGGGTGTGATTCCGGATTGAGCGTTGGCCACGACATGGCCCGGCGTGTGCGCGGATGCGAACGGCGCGGCGAGTGCGAAGAGCGGGAGGGCGAGCAGGAAGGCGATCAGGGCCGAGATCACGGCCCGGGCCGTCGTGCCACGGGTCATGCGCCCCCCTCCCGCCACGTCACATCTCTAGCGCGCACCAATAGTTGGTCAACGCTTGGTCAAGAAACACGTTAACCCGACGGCGCCCTTTGCTGGGTTAACTCGATGTTTCGGCGGTGAAGAGAGCCTGAAAACAGCGGGTGGTGTGACCCGAATCGGCTCTTGAAGCACGACGGCCGACCGTGTAATGGCGACGGTCGGCCGGGCGGGAGAAGGGGGAGCGGTCAGTTCGCGGGGACGAGCCGCGCCGCGTCCCGGGCCAGCGCGGTGAGGCGGGAGATCGCCCGGAAGTACTTCTTGCGGTAGCCGCCCCGCAGCATCTCCTCGCTGAACAGCCGGTCGAAGGGGAGGCCGGAGGCGAGGACGGGCACCTCGCGGTCGTAGAGCCGGTCCGCGAGGACGACGAGCCGCAGCGCGGTGGACTGGTCCGGCACCGGGCGCACGCCGGTGAGGCACACCGCCGCGATGCCGTCGGTCAGGGCGCCGTAACGGCTCGGGTGGACCCGGGCGAGATGGTCCAGCAGGTCCGCGAAGCCGTCCAGGGAGGCGCCCTCGGTGGTGTGCGCGGCGCGGGTCACCTGCTCGTCGGAGTACGGCGCGGGCGCCTCGGGCAGGCCGCGGTGGCGGTAGTCCTCGCCGTCGATGCGCAGGGTGCGGAAGTGGGCGGACAGGCCCTGGATCTCCCGCAGGAAGTCGGCCGCCGCGAACCGGCCCTCGCCCAGCTTGCCCGGCAGCGTGTTGGAGGTGGCGGCGAGGGCGACGCCGGCGTCCACCAGCTTGCCCAGCAGGGTCGAGACCAGGACGGTGTCGCCGGGGTCGTCCAGCTCGAACTCGTCGATGCACACCAGCCGGTGCCCGGACAGCGTCCGCACGGTCTGCTGGAAGCCGAGCGCGCCGACCAGGTTGGTCAGCTCCACGAAGGTGCCGAACGCCTTGCGCGAGGGGTCGGCGTCGGTGGCGTGCCAGAGCGAGGCCAGCAGATGGGTCTTGCCGACGCCGTAACCGCCGTCGAGGTAGACCCCGCGGGGGCCGGCCGGGGCCTTGGGGGCCTTGGCCCTGCCGAAGCCGAGGAAGCCGCGCCTGCCGCCGGCCGCGGGCGCGGAGCCCAGTCCGGCCGCGAAGCCCTCCAGGACGCGGACGGCCTCGGCCTGGCTGGGCTGGTTCGGGTCCGGGATGTACGTGCCGAAGCGCACCGAGTCGAAGCGGGGCGGCGGCACCATCTCGGCGACCAGCCGGTCCGCGGGGACGTGCGGCTCGCGGGCGCACAGGGACAGCGGGGCCGCGCCGGCTATGGGGGAGGAGCCGTGGGCGGCGGAACCGGAGGCGGCGGTGGAGGACGACACGCTTCCCCATGCTAGGGCTGTCTCTTATACACCACTGACGC
>NZ_WYCT01000326.1 GCF_011008945.1 Streptomyces harenosi | reverse complement strand
CCTCTCGGGCTTTCCTCCGGGCGCTTCCCTTCGGTGTTTCCGACTCTATCAGATCTTTTCTCGATCCGATTTCCTCGGTGCTTTCCAGGTTCCCGCTCTCGCGTTTCCCTTTCCGGCGGTTCCGACTCTATCAGATCCTTTCGGGCCTGATTCCCAGTCAGCGGGGGTTGTCTTCCCGGCCGTTGGGCCGTTCCGACGTCTCAAACCTTAGCGGATCCGCTCGGCGATTCCCAATCGAGTCGATCGGACCGTCGAGCCCCCTTCGGAATTGAATTCGAGCATGCGAAAACAACCCGGTGGGGAGATCGTGCAAGTGGTTTGAGTGCCGCTTCAGCGGCGGAAGGTGCTGCCGCAGAACCGTTACGGCTCCGTGGCAACTCGAAGAACCTTACGGATCGTCCAGGGGGCTGTCAAGCAACCCTGTCAAGATCTTTTAATCCAGGTCGCTGAGCCGGCCGCCGGCGTCCGGCTGGGCGTGCTCCACCCTGCGCAGCAGGCGGGTGAGGACCTCGCCGAGGGCGGTCCGCTCCTCGGCGGAGAGGTCCTGGAGGAGGTCCTCCTCGAAGACCGTGGCCAGGCGCATGGCCTCCAGCCACTTCTCCCGTCCGTCCCGGGTCAGCTCGACGATGACCCGCACCCGGTTCGACTCGTCGCGCTCCCGGGTGACCAGCCCCTCGGTGACCATGCGGTCGATGCGGTGGGTCATGGCGGCGGGGGTCAGGCCGAGCCGCTTGGCGAGGTCGCCGGGGCCCATCCGGTAGGGGGCCCCGGACAGGACGAGCGCCTTCAGGACCTCCCACTCGGCGTTGCTGATGCCGAGGGCCGCGGTCTGCCGGCCGTAGGCGACGTTCATCCGGCGGTTCAGGCGGGAGAGCGCCGAGACGATCTTCTCGACCTGGGGATCGAGGTCCTGGAACTCGCGCTGGTAGGCGGCGATCTGTTCTTCGAGGGTCGGCTCGCTGACGCCGGAGGTGTCGCCCATGGGCGCAGTATCGCACGGCACGGCTTTGCCTTGAAGTCCTTCGGTGTGTACTCTTTAGCTTCGAAGTTTAGCTTCTAAGTCTTCAGGTTTCAGTTCTGGCGCCGGGTCCGTCGTGGGTCCCGGCGAGCACGGAGCGAGAGCACAGAGAGAGGTGAACGTGACCAGGGCGATGGGCGCAGCGATGCGCCGGATTCACGTGGGCAACGCACTCAGCGCGTTCGGGCTCGGTTTCACGGTCCCCTACCTGTACGTCTATGTGGCGCAGGTGCGGGGACTGGGTTCTGTCACGGCGGGTCTCGTACTCGCCGTCTTCGCCGTGGCCGCGCTGGTCGTGCTGCCGTTCGCCGGACGGGCCATCGTCCGGCGCGGCCCGCTGCCGGTGCTGCTCGCCGCCCTGGTCACCGCCGCGGTCGGGGCGCTGAGCCTGGGGCTGGCGAGCAGTGCCGCCGCGGTCCTGCTGTCGGCCGCGGCGCTGGGCGCGGGCCAGGCCGTGATGCAGCCGGCACTCGCGACGATGATCGTGGACTGCTCCTCGACCGAGACGCGGTCGCGGGCGTTCGCGATGCAGTTCTTCCTGCAGAACCTCGGTCTCGGTGTCGGCGGTCTCATCGGCGGCCATCTGGTCGACACGTCGAGCACGTCGTCGTTCACGCTGCTGTTCGCCATCGAGGCGGCGATGTTCCTGCTGCTCGTCGTGGTGATGGCGACGGTGCGGACGCCGCGCGCGCCGCGGGTCGAGGACGCGCCGGGGCAGTCGGGCCAGGGGAGCTGGAAGCAGTTGCTGGGCAACCGGGCCATGGTGCAGCTCTGCGTGCTGGGCTTCGTCCTGTTCTTCGCCTGCTACGGGCAGTTCGAGTCGGGGCTGAGCGCGTACGGCGTCGAGGCCGCCGGTATCTCGACGTCCGCGCTGGGGACCGCGCTGGCGGCCAACACCCTGATGATCGTCGTCGCGCAGTTCGCGGTGCTGAAGTTCGTCGAGCGGCGCAAGCGGTCGCGGGTCATCGCCGCGGTGGGCCTGATCTGGGCCGTGGCGTGGGCCGTGGCCGGGTACGCGGGTCTCGGGCACGGCAGCCAGGCCATGGCGACCGCCGCCTTCATCTCGACGTACGCGCTGTTCGGGCTGGGCGAGGCGATGCTGTCGCCAACGCTCGCCCCGCTGGTGGCCGACCTGGCGCCGACGGGGCTGGCCGGGCAGTACAACTCCGCCTTCGCGCTGGTGAAGCAGCTCGCGCTGGCCATCGGCCCGGCGGTGGGCGGCCCGCTCGGGGCTTCGCTGCACGCGCCGTACATCGTGGCGTTCCTGCTGTTCTCGCTGGGCATCACGGTGCTGGCGCTGCGGCTGGGGCGGCGTCTCACCCTGGCGCAGGACCAGCCGTGGGCGGCGCGCAGCCGGGTGGTCTCGCGGGGCGGTTCGGCCGCCGAGGCCGTGCCCGCGGACGCGTAGCCGCCCCCGGCGGCGGGCGTCACCGGGCCGGCAGGGCGAACTCGCACCAGACCGCCTTGCCGCCGCCCGGTGTCCGCCGGCTCCCCCAGTTCGACGCGATGGTGGCGACGATGGCGATGCCGCGGCCGGCCTCGTCGCCGGGCTCGGCCCGGCGGCGGCGCGGCAGGTGGTCGTCGCCGTCCGTCACCTCGACGATCAGGCGCCGGTCGGTGCGGCGCAGGCGCAGCCGCATGGGGGGCGTCCCGTGCTGGAGGGAGTTGGCGACCAGTTCGCTGGCGGCCAGGACGCCCAGGTCGTGCAGGTCCGCGGGGAAGCGCCAACTGGTCAGGACGCCGGAGGCGAAGGCACGCGCGCGGGGGGCCGCTTCCACGCCGCCGAGCAGTTCCAGGGCGGCGTTGCGGAACAGTTCGCCCTCCGGGCCCGTGCGGGCCGGGTGCTGGAGGACCAGGACGGCCACGTCGTCGTCGTGGTCGGCGGTCACCCCGGCGGAGCGGACCAGGCGGTCGCAGACGACCTGGGGGCTGCCCGTGGCGCCGGCCAGGGCGCGCTCCAGGGCGGCGATGCCCTCGTCCAGGTCCTCGTCGCGGCGTTCCACCAGTCCGTCCGTGTAGAGGACGGCCGTGGAGCCGGGGGTGAGGGGGACCGAGCCGGAGGCGTGGATCCAGCCGCCGGTGCCCAGCGGCGGGCCGGTGGGTTCGTCGGCGCGCAGCACGGTGCCGCTGTCGTCGCGGACCAGGATGGGCAGGTGGCCGGCGGAGGCGTAGACCAGCCGGCCCTCGTTCGGGTCGTGGATGGCGTACACGCAGGTGGCGATCTGGTTGGCGTCGATCTCGGTGGCCAGGCCGTCCAGGAGCTGCAGGATCTCGTGCGGGGGCAGGTCGAGGCGCGCGTAGGCCCGCACGGCGGTGCGGAGCTGGCCCATCACGGCGGCCGCGCGGACGCCCCGCCCCATGACGTCGCCGATGACGAGGGCGGTGCGTCCGCCGCCGAGGGTGATCACGTCGTACCAGTCGCCGCCGACCGCGGCCTCGGTGCCGCCGGGGTGGTAGGTGGCGGCGATGCGCAGGTCGTCCGGCTGCTCCAGCTTCTGGGGGAGGAGGGAGTGCTGGAGGGTGACGGCCGTCTCGCGCTGGCGGCGCTCGCTGGCGCGCAGGCGTGCGGCGGCCTCGGCGTGGTCGGTGACGTCGGTGGCGAAGACGAGCACGCCGCCGGTGTCGCCCTCGGTGACCGGGGTGCAGGTGAAGGTGTAGGAGCGGCCGTCGGGGGCCTTGCGGGACTTGACCGTGCGGGGCCGGCCGCTGCGCTGGACCTGGTCGAGCAGCGGGAACAGGCCGAGCTCGTCCAGTTCGAGGAGTGCCTCGCGGGCCCGCTCGCCCAGGGGGCGCGGGCCGAAGGCCGCGGTGTAGGCGTCGTTGACGTAGGCGATGCGGTGGTCGGGGCCGTGGAGGAGGGCGACGAGGGCCGGGACGCGGTCGAGGACCTCGCGCGCGGGCAGGTCGTCGACGGCTGGGACGGGTGGTGTGTCGTCGGCCGGCTGTTCGCCGCGGGCGGCGGGCACGGAGCCCTCTCCCCGCCGGTCCTTCGAGACCGTCGTACCGGCCCGCGCCGCGGTGCGACGCTGCGTTCGGGGGAGTCGGACGCTCCAGCGCGTGAAGTCCACGAATCCTTGCCTCGTGTAGTCGTCGGCGGCCGGCACCGGAACCGGCCGGGGCCCGGGGGACCGGTGGGGTGAACGGCGGCCCGCCCGGGGTGCCGGCCCAGTCTGGCAGTGCGCCGCCCGGCCCGGCGTCATCCGTCAGACGCCGGGCCGGGCGGAGGAGTTCCTGGCTCCGGTCAGGACGACCCCTTCGGGTTGTGCGGGGGTTCCCCGGGCGGTTTTCCCCCGGCCGCGAGTTCGAATTCCGCTCGGGGGTGTTCGAGCGAGCCGAGGGAG
Source organism: Streptomyces harenosi (assembly GCF_011008945.1). GTDB lineage: Bacteria > Actinomycetota > Actinomycetes > Streptomycetales > Streptomycetaceae > Streptomyces > Streptomyces harenosi. Next base: position 3,932 of record NZ_WYCT01000326.1, on the reverse strand, counting down.
ACGATCTCGCGCGCGAAGAAGCCGGAGAGGGTCCACTCGGCCAGGACGCGCGCCTTGCGGTTGGCGGTGGGCATCCGGCTGAGGTGGTAGGCGCGGTGCAGCACCCACGCGGGATAGCCCTTCAGCCTGCGCCCGCGGACGTGGGCGACGCCCTGGTGGAACCCGAGGGAGGCGACGGAGCCCGCGTGGCGGTGCGCGTACGTGGTCAGGGGTTCGCCGCGCAGGGCGTGCGCGATGTTGTCGCCGAGGACCCTGGCCTGCCGTACGGCGTGCTGGGCGTTGGGGGCGCACTCGGCTCCGGGGGTGCCGGCGGTCACGTCCGGTACGGCGGCGGCGTCACCGGCCGCCCACGCGTGCGGGGCGCCCTCCACGCACAGCTCGGGGGTGCACCTCAGCCGCCCGCGCGGGGTGCGGGGCAGGTCGGTGGCGGCGAGGAGCGGATGGGGTTTGACACCGGCCGTCCAGACGACCGTACGGGTGGGGAAGCGGGTGCCGTCGCTGAGGACGGCGACGCGGTCCGCGCAGGACTCCAGGCGGGTCCGCAGGCGTACGTCGATGTTGCGGCGGCGCAGTTCGGTGACCGTGTGACGGCCCAGTTCCTCGCCGACCTCGGGCAGGACGCGGCCCGCGGCCTCCACCAGGATCCACTTCATGTCGTCGCGGCCGACGTTGTGATAGGAGCGCGCGGCCTGGCGGGCCATGTCCTCCAGTTCGCCCAGCGCCTCGACACCGGCGTAGCCGCCGCCGACGAAGACGAAGGTGAGGGCCGCGTCGCGGACCGCGGGGTCGCGGGTGGAGGAGGCGATGTCCAGCTGCTCGATGACGTGGTTGCGCAGGCCGATGGCCTCCTGCACGGTCCGGAAGCCGATGCCGTGCTCGGCGAGCCCCGGGACCGGCAGGGTGCGCGCGACCGAGCCGGGGGCGAGGACGATCTCGTCGTACGCCAGCCGCCGCGCGCCCGTGCCCTCCTCCCCGGTGGCGAGGGTGGTGACGGTGGCCGTGCGGGCCGCGTGGTCGACGGCGGTGGCCTCGCCGATGAGGACGCGGCACCGGCCGAGGACGCGGCGCAGCGGCACGACCACGTGGCGGGGGGAGAGGGAACCGGCGGCGGCCTCGGGCAGGAAGGGCTGGTAGGTCATGTAGGGGTCGGGGGTGACGACCGTGATCTCGGCCTCGCCGCGCCGCAGTTCGCCCTTCAGCTTCCGCTGGAGCCGCAGGGCCGTGTACATCCCGACGTAGCCGCCGCCGACAACGAGAATGCGCGCGCGTTCCTTCACCATCCCATGACGCACCCGCAGCCCGCGTTTGTCCACAGGCCCTGCGATTCGTATGACCGGAAGCCGTGTGCGTGGGTGATGCACGGGTTCGCCGTATCGCCGGGCAGCCGCGCAGGTCAGGGGGTGCGAGCCGGGGTGCGGGACGGGGAAGGGCCAGGGAGGGCGGGTGCCGCACTCCGGCCGGAGGCCGGTCCGTGCGGAACCGGCCCCTTCTGAATTGACCCGAGCTCAACTATGTTCGTCACGACGGGGTGTGGGGGGATGCGCGCTCACCCGGGACCGCGACGGGCGGGTCCGGCGGCGGGGTCCGTGCCGCACGCTCCGGCGTTCATGGCGGGGAGAGTCTCCGGGGGGAGACGTCATTACCGGGGGAAGTCTATGCATGTTCACGACTCGCATTGGTCGTCCGGACGTCCGGGAGCGGCCAGACAGCCGGCACCGCCCGTGCCGTCGATGGCGTCCGTGTCGTCCGTGCCGTCCGGTTCTGCCGTGACGGCCGGCGCCATGGCGGGCGCCGGGCACGGGGACGCGGCCCGCACGACGCCGCTGCGCGTGGACGCGCAGCGCAATCTGGAGCATGTGCTGCGCGCCGCGCGCGAGGTGTTCGGCGAGCTCGGGTACGGGGCGCCGATGGAGGACGTCGCGCGGCGCGCGCGGGTCGGCGTCGGCACGGTCTACCGGCGCTTCCCGAGCAAGGACGTCCTGGTGCGGCGGATCGCCGAGGAGGAGACCTCGCGGCTGACCGACCAGGCGCGCGCCGCGCTCGGCCAGGAGGACGAGCCGTGGTCGGCGCTCTCGCGCTTCCTGCGCACCTCGGTGGCCTCCGGTGCCGGGCGGCTGCTGCCGCCGCAGGTGCTGCAGGTGGGGGTGGCGGACGAGCCCGGCGACGACACCGGGGAGCCCCGGGTTCCGCAGCAGCGGACGCAGCCGGGCCCCGGCGAGCTGCGGCTGGTCTCCGGGGAGCGCGCGGCCGGTGGGGCCGCCGGGCCGGTGCCCGCCGAGCACGACGCCGGGGCGGCGGCGCTGCTGGAGGTGGTGGGCCAGCTGGTGGAGCGGGCGCGTGCGGCCGGTGAGCTGCGGCCGGACGTGTCGGTGTCGGACGTCCTGCTGGTGATAGCGACGGCGGCTCCCTCGCTGCCGGACGCGGAGCAGCGGGCGGCGGCGTCGGCGCGGCTGCTGGACATCCTGCTGGAGGGACTGCGCTCCCGGCCCGCGTGAGGGCGGGCGCCCGACCGGATCCCGCGAGGAGCACGCCTCCGGCGGCACAAGCGCCCCGCGGGATCGCCGGCCGAGTATTCCCCGGCCGGACGGCCCTCAGTACCGCCGGACCGCGATTCCCCTCGGACGGGTGATCGTCTGTACTCCGGGAGCGTGACCGGAAGGCGCTGTGGCACGCTGAGCCGGTGTTCGGAACGGACGGGTCAGGCAGCAGGGACTTTCCGCGATGAGCGTCGACGAACCGGACGGATCACCCAGCGGCGGTGACGCGGAGGCCGGGCGGCCGCCGCACGTTCCGGGCCCCGCCGACGCCCGCGAGGACACCGGCCGGGCGGACGGGCACCGCCCGGAGGAGGACGGCGAACTGCCGCCCCCGCGAGAGCTGCCGCCCTCCGACGCCGAGTTGATCGCCCGGATGCGGGCGGGCGACGACACCGCCTACGAGGAGCTCTTCCGGCGGCACGCGGACGCGGTACGCCGGTACGCCCGCACCTGCTGCCGGGACCCCCACACCGCCGAGGACCTCACCGCCGAGGTCTTCGCCCGGATGCTCCAGGCGGTGCGCGGCGGCTCCGGCCCCGAGCACGCCGTACGCGCCTATCTGCTCACCAGCGTCCGGCGGGTCGCCGCCGGGTGGATCCGGTCGGCCGGGCGGGAGCAGCTGGTCGACGACTTCGCCGTGTTCGCCGCGCAGGCCGCCCGCCTGTCCGAGGCGCCGGGGGACACGGTGGAGATGGGCGCGGACGTGCGGGCGATGCACGAGGCCGAACAGTCCCTGGCGATGCGGGCGTTCCGCTCCCTGCCCGAGCGGTGGCAGGCCGTGCTGTGGCACACGGAGGTCGAGGACGAGTCGCCGAGCGAGGTCGCCACGCTCTTCGGGCTGGACGCGGGCGGGGCCCGCGTCCTGGCCAGCCGCGCCCGCGAAGGACTGAAGCAGGCGTACCTCCAAGCCCACGTCAGCAGCGCCCTCACCGACGACGAGGAGTGCGCCCGCTACGCCGACCGGCTCGGCACCTACGCCCGCGGCCGGCTGCGCACCCGGGCCGAGCGGGGCCTGCGCAAGCACCTGGAGGAGTGCGCCCGGTGCCGGCTGGCCGCCGGGCAGATCGAGGAGGTGGCCGGCGGTATCCCCGCCCTGGTGCCGGTGGCGGTCATCGGCTGGTTCGGCGGCGCCGGGTACGGCAAGGCGGCCGGGCTGCTCGCCGGGGGTGCGGCCGGTGCCGGCGGGGCGGCCGCGGCCGGCGGCGGCACGTCCGGCACGGCAACGGCCCCGGCGGGGCCGGCAGCGCCGGTGAAGGCCGCTGTCGCGGCCGGTGTCGTCGCCGTGGGAGTCGTGGCCGCGGTCGTCTTCGCGCAGGCCGGGCACGACACCCGGACCGAGCGGGAGCCGAAGGCCGCCCCGCGCCCGTCCACCCCGGCGGCCCAGCCCCCGGAGGA
>NZ_WYCT01000325.1 GCF_011008945.1 Streptomyces harenosi | reverse complement strand
GTGGCCCGGGGCGCGGGGGAGTCGAGGGTGTCGGCGTGCGTCTCGCGCATGCGCCACACGGTGAGCGCCGTGACGGCGGCACCGGCGCACAGCAGCAGCGCCAGGGGCGTGCCGCCGCCGTACGAGGCGATCAGCGCGCCGGCGATCAGCGGCGAGAAGCCGGCGCCGATCAGCGTGGCCGCCTGGTAGCCGAGGGAGGCGCCGGTGTAGCGCACCGCGGTGCCGAACAGTTCGGTGAGCAGGGCGCCGAGCGGACCGTACATGGTGGACTGGGCGAGTCCGTGGCCGAGGGCGAGGGCGAGGATGAGCAGGCCCGGGGAGCCGGAGTCGACCAGGGCGAGCACGGGGAAGGCCAGGGCGGCCGAGGCGACGGCACCGGTCAGGACGACGGGGCGGCGGCCGACCCGGTCGGACAGGGCCGAGGCGGCGGGCAGCACCACGAGCGCGACGCATGAGGCGACGGTCACGGCGCCGAGCACCTGCGGGCGGCTGTAGCCCCGGTCCACGGCGTACGAGATCATGAAACCGGTCAGCAGCGACTGCGCGGTGAACGCGCCGATCCCGACGCACGCGGCCAGCAGGACCGGCTTGGGCCGGCGCACCACCTCCAGCAGCGGCGGCCTGCGCGCCGGCTCCTGCCGGGCCTGGGTGAACAGCGGGCTCTCGGCGACCTTCAGGCGTACGAACAGGCCGACGGCCAGCAGCACGATGCTGAGCAGGAACGGGACACGCCAGCCCCAGGCGCGGAAGTCGTCGTCGGGGAGGGCGGAGACGAGGGTGACCACACCGGCCGAGAGGACCGAGCCGAGCGGGGCGCCGAGCTGGGTGAAGCCGGACCACAGCCCGCGGCGGTCACCCTGGGTACGTTCGGCGTGTTCGACGACCATCAGCGTGGCCCCGCCCCACTCGCCGCCGATGGCCACGCCCTGGACGACGCGCAGGGCGATGAGCAGGACCGGGGCCCACACGCCGATGGCCTCGTAGGTCGGCAGCAGTCCGATGAGGAAGCTGCCGCAGCCCATCAGGGCCATGGTCAGCAGCATCATCGACTTGCGGCCGACACGGTCGCCGAAGTGGCCGAAGACGATGCCGCCGAGCGGGCGGGCCGCATAGCCGGCGGCGAAGGTGCCGAAGGCGGCGATGGTGCCGGCCGCGGGATCGGCCTCGGGGAAGAACAGGTCGCCGAAGACCAGGGCGGCGACGGTGCCGTAGACCAGGAAGTCGTAGAACTCTACGGCGGTTCCGACCAGCCCGGACAGGGCGACCCGGCGCAGTTGGCGGGTGTCCGGGGAGGGATGACGAAGGGGCGTGCGGGATGGCTGCACGGTGAGCTCCCTGATGCCGTGGGGCGCCACCGGTGGGGGACCGCACCGGTGCCCCGGTGAAGTTAGGCACTAGCCGTGCAGCCGTCAATCAGATGCGCAACATCGGCCCGGGTTCCGGCCAATCTTCCGGTGAAACCCAACTATTGACGTCAGCAATCATTGCTCTTAGCTTCGACTTCGTGGCGCCACGCCGTCCCGCCCGACGCCGGGCACGGTGCGCCACCGCCCGAGCGCGTCCGCGCACCCGCCCCACTCACCCGACGCCCGTCACACATCCCGCCTCACCGCCCGAGAGGACTCGCACGTGTCCCGCATCGATCTCACCGGCAAGGCCGCCGTCGTCACCGGCAGCGGCCGGGGCCTCGGCCTCGCCTACGCCCACGCGCTCGCCGCCCACGGCGCGTCCGTCGTCGTCAACGACGTCGACGAGGCGGTGGCCGAGGCCGCCGTGAAGTCCCTCACCGAGGCGGGCGGCACCGCCGTCGCCGAGGTCGTCGCGGTCGGTACCAGCGAGGCGGCCGACCGGCTGGTGAACCGCGCAGTCACCGAGTTCGGCCGGCTCGACGTCCTGGTCACCAACGCCGGCATCCTGCGCGACAAGGTCTTGTGGAAGATGACCGACGACGACTTCGACGCGGTCCTCACCACCCACCTCAGGGGCACGTTCACCTGCGCCCGCGCCGCCGCCGTCCGCATGCGCGAGCAGGGCGAGGGCGGCACGCTGATCCTGGTCGGCTCCCCGGCCGGGCAGCGCGGCAACTTCGGGCAGACCAACTACGCCGCCGCCAAGGCCGGTATCGCCGCCATGGCCCGCACCTGGTCCATGGAGCTCGCCCGCGCGGGTGTCACCGTCAACGCCATCGTCCCCGTCGCGGCGACCGCGATGACCGAGACCATCCCCGCCTTCGCCCCGTACGTCCAGGCCATGAGGAACGGCGAGCCGCTCCCCGGCTTCCTGCGCAAGGGCGAGGGCTTCGGCACCCCCGAGGACTGCGCGGCCCTCGTCCCCTTCCTGGCCTCCGACGCCGCGCGGGACGTCACCGGCCAGTGCATCGGTATCGGCGGCGACAAGGTGGCCCTGTGGTCCCACCCGCAGGAGATCCGCGCCGCCTACGCCGACGGGGGCTGGACCCCCGACGCGCTGGCGGCCGCCTGGCCCGTCTCGGTCGGCGCCGATCCCCAGACGGTCGGCATCCCGGCCCCGAAGCTCCCGGAGGCACGGTGAACACCGACGACCTGACCGCCATCGACGTCCACACCCATGCGGAGGTGTCGTCCAAGGGCCACTCCTCCCTCGACGACGACCTCCACGACGCCTCCTCCGCCTACTTCAAGGTCGAGGGCAAGCGCAGGCCGACCCTGGAGGAGACCGCCGCCTACTACCGCGAGCGGAAGATGGCCGCCGTCATCTTCACCGTGGACGCCGAGTCCGCCACCGGCACCGCGCCGGTCCCCAACGAAGAGGTCGCCGAGGCCGCCGCCGCCAACGCGGACGTCCTCATCCCCTTCGCCTCCATCGACCCGTTCCGGGGCCGGGCCGGGGTGCGGCAGGCCCGCCGCCTGGTCGAGGAGTACGGCGTCAGGGGCTTCAAGTTCCACCCCAGCATCCAGGGCTTCTTCCCCGACGACCGCTCCGTGGCCTACGGCCTGTACGAGGTGATCGAGGAGACCGGGACCATCGCCCTGTTCCACACCGGCCAGACCGGCATCGGCGCCGGCGTGCCCGGCGGGGGCGGCATCCGCCTGAAGTACTCCAACCCCCTCCATGTCGACGACGTCGCCGCCGACTTCCCCCATCTGAAGATCATCCTGGCGCACCCGTCGTTCCCCTGGCAGGACGAGGCCCTCGCCGTCGCCACCCACAAGCCGGGCGTGCACATCGACCTGTCCGGCTGGTCCCCGAAGTACTTCCCGCCGCAACTGGTGCAGTACGCCAACACGCTGCTGAAGGACAAGGTCCTCTTCGGCTCCGACTTCCCCGTCCTCACCCCGGACCGCTGGCTCGCCGACTTCGAGAAGCTGCCGATCAAGGACGAGGTGAGGCCGAAGATCCTCAAGGAGAACGCCGCCCGTCTGCTCGGGCTGACGAAACCGTAAAGGGGCGTGACGATGCGCAACGAGGGACTGGGGTCCTGGCCCGCACGCCGGGCCCGCAAGACGCCCCACCGCACCGCCCTGATCCACCGCCACACCACCGTCACCTACGCGCAGTTGTACGCACGCACCACCCGCCTGGCCCACGCCCTGCGCGCCCGGGGCGTCCGGCGCGGCGACCGCGTCGCCTACCTCGGCCCCAACCACCCCGCCTACCTGGAGACGCTGTTCGCGGCCGGCACGCTCGGCGCCGTCTTCGTCCCGCTCAACACCCGGCTGGCCGGCCCCGAGATCGCCTACCAGCTCGCCGACTCCGGGGCGAAGGCGCTGCTCTACGGCCCCGCGCACGCCGGACTGGTCGCCGGGCTGCCGGGCGGCGCGGACGTGCGCATCCGGGTGCGCCTCGGCGACGAGTACGAGGAGATGACGGCCGGCGCCGCCGGCGAACCGATCGACGAACCCGTCGCCGCCGACGACACCTGTCTCATCATGTACACCTCGGGGACGACCGGCCGTCCCAAGGGCGCCATGCTCACCCACGCCAACCTGACCTGGAACGCGGTCAACGTCCTCGTCGACACCGACCTGACCGCCGGCGAACGCGCCCTGGTCAGCGCCCCGCTCTTCCACACCGCCGGGCTGAACATGCTCACGCTGCCGGTGCTGCTGAAGGGCGGCACGTGCGTGCTGGTGGAGGCGTTCGACCCGGCCGGCACCCTCGACCTGATCGAACGGCACCGGATCACCTTCATGTTCGGGGTGCCGGCCATGTTCGACAGGGTCGCCCGCCATCCCCGCTTCCCCGACGCGGACCTGTCCTCCCTGCGCATCCTCACCTGCGGCGGCTCCCCGGTGCCGACCTCGCTCATCGCCGCCTACCAGGAGCGCGGCCTCACCTTCCTCCAGGGCTACGGCATGACGGAGGCGGCGCCCGGCACCCTCTTCCTCGACGCCGAGCACGCCGTCACCAAGGCCGGCTCGGCGGGTGTGCCGCACTTCTTCAGCGACGTACGGGTGGTGCGCCCGGACCTGACACCCGCCGGCGTCGGCGAGACCGGCGAGGTGGTCGTGCGCGGCCCGCACGTCATGCCCGGGTACTGGGGGCTGCCCGAGGAGACGGCCGCCTCCTTCACCGACGGCTGGTTCCGCACCGGGGACGCCGCCCGGACCGACGAGGACGGATACGTCTACATCGTCGACCGCATCAAAGACATGATCATCTCGGGTGGCGAGAACGTCTACCCGGCCGAGATCGAGGACCTGCTCCTCGCCCACCCGGACGTGGCCGAGTGCGCGGTCATCGGCGTGCCCGACGACCGGTGGGGCGAAGTGCCGCGCGCGGTCGTCGTGCCCCGCCAGGGTGCCCGCCCCGACCCCGGCGAGATCCTCGCCTCGCTGGCCGGGCGCCTCGCCAAGTACAAGATCCCCAAAACGGTGGTGATCGCGGACGAACTCCCGCGTACCGCCTCCGGGAAGCTCCTCAAATCCCAGGTGCGCCGGTGCCACGGCGGCCAACTCTCACCCTAAAGGAAAGGTTTAGACATGGGTCTCACCGTCAACGGCCTCGACGAGCTGAAGAAGCTGGCCGGCAGCGATCTGGGCACGAGCGAGTGGATCGAGGTCACCCAGGAGCGCATCGACACCTTCGCCGACGCCACCGGTGACCACCAGTGGATCCACGTCGACCCCGAGCGCGCCGCGAGCGGCCCCTTCGGCGCCCCCATCGCCCACGGCTACCTCACCCTCTCCCTCTTCATCCCCCTGTTCACCGAGCTGCTGGACGTCCAGGGCGTCACCACGAAGGTCAACTACGGCCTGAACAAGGTGCGTTTTCCCGCGCCGGTGAAGGTGGGGTCCCGGGTCCGGCTGGCCGGCCGGCTCGCGGCCGTCGAGGACGTGACCGCCGGGGTGCAGATCACCGTGGACGGCACCATCGAGATCGAGGGCGGCGCCAAGCCCGCGGCCGTTCTGCAGAGCCTGTCCCGGTTCTACGCCTGAGCCCCCGCGCGCCGGGCCGGGGCCGTGCGGCGGCCCGGGACGGCCGCGCGGCAGCGGCAGGCACCGCTACCGCGCCGTCGTCGCGGGCACCGGCCGGTGCTCCGTCAACTCGCTGACGACACGTCACTCACCCCTGCTCGTGCGTGAGTTGACGCTCGCACGGGAATCATCAGCCACGCGGAGAACGGCGCGGGCCGGCCTGTTGATGCCGCGCCGGCAGCGGGCCCACGGTGGGGACCGCTCGAGAAGTCCGTCCGCTCACGGTCCGCGAGGGAGGAAGCCCGCCGTGGCCACAGCAGAGCCGCCGCACGAGCGTCCCGAAGGACTGACGATCACCGGGCTGCTGCGCCGCAACGCCCAGCGGTTCGGTGCCCGCCCCGCGCTCACCACCGGCATCGGGCCGGACGCGAGGACGCTGTCCTGGTCCCGGTTGCGCGCGGAGGTCGCCGCCCTCACCCGTGGTCTGGTCGCCCTCGGCCTGAGGCGGGGGGACCGCATGCTCATCGCCATGTCCAAGCGGGCCGAACACTGGATCGCCGACCTGGCCGCCATCCATGTCGGCGCGCTGCCCTGCAGCACCTACGACACCCTGAGCACCGAGCAGATACGCTTCGTGGCCCGGCACAGCGCGGCCACCGTCCTCGTCCTGGAGGGCGCGGAGCAGATACGGCGCTGGGAGCCCGCCCTGAAGGAGATGCCCCAACTGCGGGCCGTCGTCGTCCTGGACCGGGAGGCGGCCGCGGCCGACGACCCGCTCTTCGCCGGCTACGCGGCCGTGCGCGACGCGGTGCCGCCCGACGACGCCGCGTTCGAGGCGCTCACGGACGCGGCCACGCCCGACCGGCCGCTGACCGTGGTGTACACCTCGGGCACCACCGGCGAACCCAAGGGCGTGGTGCTCTCCCACCGCAACGTCGTCCACGAGTGCCTGATGCAGGATCACCTCGTCCCCGTGCCGGAGCACCCGCGGTCGGTGGCCTATCTGCCGATGGCCCACATCGCCGAGCGGGTGCTCGGCATCTACCTGCCCGTCTGCAACGCCGGCCACGTCACCCTCTGCCCGGACCCCGCGCAGCTTCTGCCCACGCTGCGCGCGGTGCGCCCGCACGGCTTCTTCGGTGTCCCCCGGGTGTGGGAGAAGCTCTCCGCCGTCGTGCGGGCGGAGCTCGCCGCACTGCCCGGGGAGCGGGCCGCCGTGGTGGAGCGGGCCCGCGAGGCCGCTCTCGAGGTGTTCCGCCTGCGCTCCGCCGGCCAGGACCTGCCGGCGGAGCTCACCGGGCGCCTGGAGCGGCTCGACGACCAGGCGCTGCGGCCGGTGCGGGCCGCCATCGGGCTCGACGAGTGCCGCCGGGCCATGAGCGGAGCGGCGCCGATCGCCACCGGGGTGCTGGAGTTCCTGGCCGGTGTGGGACTCCCCGTCTACGAGGTGTGGGGCCTGAGCGAGACCACGGGCGCGGCGACGGTCAGCACACCCGAGGTCTTCGCGCTCGGCTCGGTCGGGCGCCCGGGGCCGGGCATCGAGGTCAAGCAGGCCGAGGACGGTGAACTCCTCGTCCGCGGCCCCGTGGTCTTCCCCGGTTACCTGCGGGCCGACGGCCGCATCGAGCCCGCGACCGACGCGGAGGGCTGGCTGGCCACCGGGGACGTCGGGACGGTGGACTCCCGGGGCATCGTCACGGTCACCGACCGCAAGAAGGAGATCATCATCACCGACGGCGGCAAGAACGTCGCCCCGGCCAGGATCGAGTCCCTGCTGCGGGCACACCCCCTGGTCGCCCACGCCGTCGCCATCGGCGACCGGCGCCGCTACGTCACCGCGCTGCTGGTGCTGGACGAGGAGGCGGCCCGCCTGTGGGCGCGGGAGCACGGCGTCCCCGTCTCCGGTCCCGGCGAGCTGACCCGCCACCCCGCGGTGCTCGCGGCCCTGGACCGGGCGGTCGAGGACACCAACGCGGCCCTCTCCCGGGCGGAGCAGGTGAAGAAGTACCGCGTCCTGCCGGGCCCCTGGACCGCCGAGACCGGTGAGCTGACACCGAAGCTGAGCCTGCGCCGCCGGGCCATCGGCCGGCTGCACGCCGCCACGATCGAGTCGATGTACACCTAGGACCTCTCGTGGATCATGCCGGGCTCGCGGGGCCCGGCACCTCGCCTCGCCGCGTTGTCGTCGGTTGCCATGGCTGGGCCATGGCGCCCTCCTCCGCCTTGCGATGCACGGCACCAGACCCCGCTCCCCGATCCGGCCCGATCCGGACGGAAGACCCTGGCGCGGCACACCGCCACCCCGAGCGGGACGGCCGCACGGCCGCACGGGCGCCCGGCGCCGCGATGCAGGAAGGAGCCGGACCCGCGCTCGCCACCCGGCCGTACGGGCACCCCTGAGGACCGGTCGTCCGGCGGGCGGGCCCGGTTCAGGCCGGGCGGCCGTCGTTCGCGGCGGTGTCCGCCTTCTCCAGCGCGGTGACGAGCCGGTCCAGTGCCGGCAGTGCCTGGGCGAGCGCCCGCCGGTCGGCGGCGGGCAGGTCGTCGACGACCCGGGTGAGGGCCGCGGTGCTGGCCCGGTCGTAGCGTTCCAGCAACTCCAGGGCCTCCCGCGAGGCGGTGAGGACCACGGTCCGCTGGTCGTGGTCCGGCCGGACGCGTTCCACCAGCCGGTCGGCGGACATGGCCCGGACGAGATTGCTGATGGTGGACGGCGCCATCCGCAGCCGGGCGGCGACCGTGCCGGGGGAGAGGCCCTCGGGAGAGGTGGACAGCGTCCGCAGGAGCTCGATCTGCGCTTCGGGCAGGTCGGGCAGACCCTCGGCGTTGCGCGTGGCGCGCAGCACGGCGCGCCGGAGCGGTCCGAGCAGCCCGCCCAGTCCGGCCGCGATCCCGGCC
>NZ_WYCT01000324.1 GCF_011008945.1 Streptomyces harenosi | reverse complement strand
ACTTCTAGCGTCGTCGGCAGCGTCAGATGGGTATAAGAGACAGGTGCCGGGCCGGACGGTCGCGGGGCCGGTGGTGCGGTCGGCTCCGGGGCTGTCCGGGGGCCATTCTGGCAGCGGACGGCGCGGATTGACGACCGGTCGACCGGCCAAGGAAGAAAGCCGTGCGTGCCGCGGGGGCACGGCGGCCGTCCGCGAGGAACCCGGCCGCGACGCCCGGCTGCGGAGCGCTCCGGCACGCGCTCACCGAAGGGGCGCGCGACCCCGCGGGTCCGGGCCGGTCCGAACGACGGGGCGGTCACGGAGAGCCGCCGTACGGCCCGTCCGCCGCGCCGCCGGGGCGGTCACGCGCCCGTCGTCCGGTGCCCCCGGGCCGTGGAGGTGACCCCGGGCCGTGGAGGTGACCGCGGCGTCCGGGCCGCTCGCCCCGGATGCGAGGATGACCGCATGGATGTTCGCCGCAGGAACAACGTCACGCTCACCGGTCCCGCCGACGCGCCGGTGGTGGTCCTGGCCCACGGCTTCGGATGTGACCAGAACATGTGGCGTCTGGTGGTGCCGGCGCTGGCCGAGCGGTACCGGGTGGTGCTGTTCGACTACGTCGGCTCCGGCGGTTCGGACCTGTCGGCCTGGAGCGAGGAGCGGTACTCCTCGCTCGACGGCTACGCCCGGGACGTGACCGAGGTGTGCGAGGAGCTGGACCTGGAGCGGGCGGTCTTCGTGGGGCACTCGGTCAGCGCGATGATCGGCGTGCTGGCGGCGAAGGCCGCGCCGGAGCGGATCGGGTCGCTGGTGATGGTGGCGCCCTCCCCGTGCTACATCGACGACGACGGCTACCGGGGCGGTTTCACCGCGGAGGACATCGACGAGCTGCTGGGCTCCCTGGAGGCGAACTACCTGGGCTGGTCGTCCGCCATGGCTCCGGTGATCATGGGCAATCCGGACCGTCCGGAGCTCGGCGAGGAGCTGACCAACAGCTTCTGCGCCACCGACCCCGACATCGCCCGCGTCTTCGCCCGCACCACCTTCCTGTCCGACAGCCGCGACGACCTGACGGCCGTGACCGTGCCCACCCTGGTGCTGGACTGCGCCCACGACGCCATCGCCCCCCGCGAGGTCGGCGCCTACGTGCACGCGGCGATCCCGTCCTCCCGCCTGGTCACCCTCGACGCCACCGGCCACTGCCCGCAGCTCAGCGCCCCGGAAGCCACCGCGCGGGCCATCCTCGACTTCCTGGAACACCGACCGTGATGTGCCGCACGGGCGGCATCTTCGAACCGTCCGGAACGGGTGACGACAAAGCCATGGACGCGGCCTTCACCGCCCTGCTGGAGGACAGCGCCGAAGAGCTCTACGAGTCGGCACCCTGCGGGTACCTGTCCACGTTGATGGACGGCACCATCGCCAAGGTCAACACCACGCTGCTGGGCTGGCTGGGCCTGGAGCGCGAGGCCGTCGTCGGGCGCAAGTACTTCGCCGACCTGCTGACCGTCGGCGGCAAGCTGTACCACGAGACGCACTTCGCGCCCCTGCTGCGCATGCAGGGCGAATTGCGCGGCATCGCCCTGGAGATGAAGACCGCCCAGGGCGGCCGGCTGCCGGTGCTGGTCTCGTCCGTGATCAAGACCGGCAGCATGGGCGAGCCCCTGCTGATCCGCACCACCGTCTTCGACGCCTCCGACCGGCGGGCCTACGAGGAGGAGCTGCTGCGCCGCCGCCAGGACGCCGAGCGGGCCCGCGCCGAGGCGGAGCGGGCACGGGCGGAGGCGGAGCGGGCACGGGCGGAGGCGGAGCAGGCCCGCAGGCAGGCCGAGACCGACCGGGAGCGGCTGGCCGACGCGCTCGCCGTACTCCAGAAGTCCCTGCTGCCCCACACCCTGCCGGTCCTCCCCGGGCTGGAGACGGCCGTGTACTACCACACGGCCTCCCCCGACCAGCTCGGCGGCGACTTCTACGACCTGTTCTCCCTCGACGGAAAGCGGTGGGCCTTCTTCCTCGGCGACGTGTGCGGCAAGGGGCCCCAGGCCGCGGCCCTGACCTCGCTGACCCGCTACACCCTGCGCGCCGCCGCCCATCACGACCCCGAGCCCGAGACCGTGCTGACCACGCTGAACGCCGTGCTGCACGAGGAGTACACGGCCAGCGGCGACCCCCGGTACTGCACCTGCGTCTTCGGCGTCCTGGCACCCGCCGCCGACGGCGGCATGACCGTCCGGCTCGGTTCCGGCGGCCACCCCCCGGCGCTCGTCCTGCGCGGCGACGGCCGGGCCGAGTACCTGCCCACGCCGGGGGGCATGCTGGTGGGCGCCCTGCCCGCCGTGCCCTTCGCGACCGCCGAGACCACCCTCGCCCCCGGCGAGACCCTCCTGCTGTACACCGATGGCCTCACCGAGGCCCGCACCGGCTCCACCGGCGAAGAGCTGTACGGCGAGGACGCCCTGCTCGCCTTCGCCGCCGGCCGCGCCCCCGCTCCGCCCCGTGCCGTGATCACCGCGCTGACCGAACTGCTCGAAGGCTTCGGCGACGGCCTCAACGACGACACCGCCCTGCTCGCCCTGGGCATCCCCGCCCAGGACGGCCCGGGTGCCGAATGACCCACGATGACACCGCTCCACATCACTCACCACGACACCGCCACCGGACCCACCCTGTACGTGACCGGTGAACTCGACTACGCCCAGGCACCCTTCCTGCGGGACCGCGTCGACCGCCTCGTCCTGCGACCGGACCAGTGCCTGACCCTCGACCTGTCCGGCCTGGGGTACTGCGACTCCAGCGGCATCACCGCCCTGCTCGCCGCACGCCAGCACACACTCGCCGCCGGCGCCGGCATCGCCCTGGCCGCCGTGCCGGCCACCCTCCGGCGCATCCTCGCCCTCGTCGGGCTGGACCAGGTCTTCACGCTCCGCCCCGGTGCCGAGCCGTCACCGGACGCCGGCTGCGGGGTCTAGTACTGCAACGGTGCCGAGCGGGCCGGCAGTCACGGCGAGCACCGTCGCAGTACGAGCCGGTGGTGTCCGCGCCGAGGTCATCCGGCGGTCAGCGTGGTCCACTTCTGGTTGGAGCCGCCGGTGCAGTCCCACAGCTGGAGCTGCGTGCCGTCGGCCGTGGAGAAGCCCGGAACGTCGAGGCAGCGGCCGGAGGCGGGGTTGCGGTAGCCGCCGTTGTAGGGCTGCCAGACCTGGTTGGCGCCGCCGTGGCAGGACCAGATCTGCACCTTGGTGCCGTTGGCCGTGCCCCCGCCGACGGCGTCGAGGCACTTGCCCAGGGAGCGCAGGGTGCCGTCGGCGTAGGCGGACCAGACCTGTTGGGCACCGTTGCCGCAACCCCAGATCTGGACGGCGGTCCCGTCGGCGGTACGGGCGCCGTTGACGTCCAGGCACTTGCCGGCGATGCCGGACTGCACGCGCGCGGGGGCGGGGGCGGGGTTCTTCAGCCACCCGGCACTGTCCGCGGACTGGATGCCGCGGTAGAAGGCGTCGGCCATCTTCTGGTAGCCCGAGTCCCTGGGATGCAGGGCGTCGGCCAGATCGGCCGTGGTCAGGCCGCTCATGTCGACGTGTGCGACATGCTTGCCCGCGGCCTGTTGATCCCTCACGAGTTGGGGGATGGCCTGGTTGTACGCGGCACGGTACCGCTCCTCCGAGCCGCTGGTGGACACGATCAGGGAAGCCACGAGGACGGTCGCGTCGGGGGCGGCGGCGGTGACCTGGTCGACCAGCGACCTCAGCCGGGCGGTGGCGGTGGAGACCTGGTAGCTCTCGTTGAGGTCGTTGGTGCCGATGTGCAGCGTCACGACGTTGGGCCGGTAGCGGGTCAGTGAGGCGTCGGCGAGTGCGGCGATCTGGTGGATCTTGTATCCGGGGTGGCCCTCGTTGTCGGGGTCGGACATCGAACCGTTCCGCACCGTGCCCACGAAGTCCAGCGGGTGGCCGTCCGCCGCGAGCCTGTTCCACAACGGTCCCCGATAACCGTTGCCCGTGCTGCCTCCCACGCCCCAGGTGATGGAGTCGCCCAACGGCATGACGCGCAGGGGTGTGGTCGGGGCGGCGGAGGCAGGGGCCGCACCTGCCGCCATGATCCCGAGCGCGGCAGTGACGAGCGTGACCAGGGTGAGAATCCAGGACTTTCTCATGCAGGCGCCCTCTTCCGCGAGTGATGGCCGAGGCGACGGGACTGATGGGTGCGGGGTCGACGTCGGTGTCCGCAGGATCGACTCGCTAGTTCGTGATACCGAACATGGATTGGTATACCGAGCAAGCTGGATGATAGAGAGTCGACGGGTGACGTCAATCCCCCTCGCATGATGCGTCACTTGCTTCGAAACATTCGAGTGTGCCATCGGCGTGCTGCCGGTGCCTCCGCGCGCCTATCGGCGGGATGCTGCGGTCCGGCGCCTGGGCGCGGCCCTCACCGGTGGGTGGCGGAGTCCGGAGGCCCGGACGGTGTTGACATGTCCAGAGGCGCCTCTAGTATCCGTGAGGCGCCGACTTTCCGAATGCTGTTCGAAATTCCGAACCTCGTCGAGACGAAGTTTGAGCTTCCCTGGTGAATGTCATGAGCATGACTTTCGGTCCGTGCGTCAGCTCGCGTATCACCCGCTCATGACGTGACCTGTTCTCCCGGGAGAGGAGCCCCTGGTGCCCAGACGATCAGGCGGGCGGCTACGTGGACCCGCCCATGAGGGACGTCGCGCGCCGTCCGGCAGCTCAGCCGTCCGCCAACGTCCTGAGGAGACCACGATGACGATCCCGGTTCGGCGGCCGTCCGCCACCGGCACGAGGCTCAGCCGGGCGATCGCCTGGACCATGGGCCTTCTGCTGGCGTTCGCCGTCGTCCCCGCCGCGGTGCAGCCCACGGCGGCCAGGGCCGACAACCCGATCGTGCAGCACGTCTACACCGCCGATCCGGCCCCGCTGGTCCATGGCGGCCGGGTCTACCTCTACACCGGGCACGACGAGGACGGCTCCACCTACTTCACCATGAAGGACTGGCGGGTGTGGTCCTCCGCCGACATGGTCAACTGGACCGACCACGGCTCACCGCTCGGCCTGGCCACCTTCAGCTGGGCGTCCGCCGACGCCTGGGCGGGCCAGGCCGTGCAGCGCAACGGCCGGTTCTACTGGTACGTGCCGGTGAAGAACCGGGCCACCGGCCGGATGGCCATCGGCGTGGCGGTGGCGGACAGCCCCACCGGCCCGTTCCGGGACGCCCTCGGCCGTCCGCTGGTGGAGAACGGCGAGATCGACCCGACCGTCTTCATCGACGACGACGGCCAGGCCTATCTGTACTGGGGCAACCCGAACCTGTGGTACGTCAGGCTGAACGCCGACATGACCTCCTACTCGGGCAGCCCCACCAGGATCCCGCTCACCACCGCGGGATTCGGTACCCGCACCGGAGATCCCAACCGTCCCACGCTGTACGAGGAGGGCCCCTGGGTCTACAAGCGGAACGGCCTGTACTACCTGGTGTTCGCGGCCAAATGCTGCTCGGAGTTCATCGCCTACTCCACGGCGCCCGGTCCGACCGGGCCCTGGACCTACCGCGGGACGGTCATGCCCACACAGGGCAGCAGCTTCACCAACCACCCCGGGATCGTGGACTTCAAGGGCAATTCATACTTTTTCTACCACAACGGCGCACTGCCGGGCGGCGGCGGTTTCACCCGCTCGGTCGCGGTGGAGCGGTTCTTCTACAACGCCGACGGCACGATCCCGACGATCGGTATGACGAACACCGGGGCACCGCAGATCGGCACGCTCAACCCGTACGTACGCCAGGAGGCCGAGACGATCGCCTGGGGATCCGGGATCGAGACCGAACCGGCCGCCAGCGGCGGCATGAACGTCGGCTGGATCGACAACGGCGATTACATCAAGGTCAAAGGTGTGGCCTTCGGGCCGGGCGCGTCCTCCTTCACCGCACGCGTGGCCTCGGGCAGCGGCGGCGGCACCGTCGAACTTCGGCTGGGCTCCCCGAGCGGGACGCTCGTGGGCCGGTGCGGTGTGCCCTCCACCGGTGGCTGGCAGACCTGGACGTCGGTGACCTGCCCGGTCGGCGGAGCCACGGGAACCCAGGACCTCTACCTGCGGTTCACCGGCGGCAGTGGCTACCTGCTCAACGTCGACTGGTGGCAGTTCACCCCTGCCGCCTCCTGACCGGTCATGGAGGAGCGACGCGGACGCGGTCCCTGAGAACTGCCCGGCAAGCAGAACGAACACCGTTGCAGTACCGGACCCCGCAGCCGGCGTCCGGTGACGGCTCGGCACCGGGCGCCGCACGGGGTGCCGGTGCCGTCATCCGGCGGCCGTGGCGCGGGCGCACGCCGCGCGCAGCCGCGGCAGGTCGATGAACTCGGTGTGGGTGCCCTCGCTGGTGCAGGCGAACGCGCCCGCCACCGATCCGGCGAGCACGCACTCCTCCACGGGGCGCCCCTGCAGCAGGGCGTGCAGGAAGGCGCTGACGAACGCGTCACCGGCACCATTGCTGTCGATCACCGCGCGCTCCGGGCGCACGGCGGGAAAATGGTGCACCCCGGTGCCGCCCCGCTCCAGGACGTGGCACCCGGCGGCCCCGTCGGTGGCCACGACGAGCCGGGCCCGGCCCTCGGTCAGCACGGACCGCAGGACGTCGCCGAGCCGGTCGCGGACGGCGGCGGCGCTGAGGAACACGTAGTCGGAGGCGAGGGCGTACCCGCGGTGGTGCGGGTCGGCGCCGTCCCAGTCGTGCAGGTCCGTGGAGCTGGTGACGCCCAGGCGGTGGACGTCCTCGTACATGTCCCGGGTGACGCCGGTGATGGACAGGTGCACATGACGGGCCCGCTCCAGGTAGGGCAGGTAGAAGTCGCGGGGCAGCCGGAGGTGGGCGGGGTGGCGTCCGTCGTAGAAGGAGAACCGGCGGCCCTGCGGGTCGACGAGGTTGACCCCGCGGGGCGTGCCGTACGGCGAGACGACGTGGCTGAAGTCGAGGCCGTCGGCGGCGTAGGCGTCGAGGATCTGCCGGCCCTGGGCGTCGTCCCCCAGGAAGTCGATGAACTTCGTCGTCATGCCGAGGGCACGGCACCCGCGCGCGACCCCGTTGCCGGTGTGGGCGACGTAGTCGCGCACGGCGGGCACGAAGACCGAGTCGCCGGGCGGGATGCGCAGTTCGGGCACCCGGACGATGGTGTCCACGCCGGCGCCGCCCGCCACCAGGATGTCGTAGCCGGTCTCCGCCATGTGCGTCCTCCTCGTCTCGGCGGCCCCGCGCCGCTGTTCCCCGGGGCGCGGAGGCGGCTGACCGGCCCCGAGTGAAGCACCGACGGAACGGCCCTGGCAAGAGTTGCTGAAAGTTGCGGTGAGACTTGCGGCCCGTGGGCGCCGGGTGCGGGCGGGGGAGCCGACCGGGCGCCGCTGTCCGGGTGACTCCGGCCCGGCCGTCCCGGCGCGTGGGGCCGCGGGCGTGCCAGGGCCCCCGGACGGCCGGGCCGGAGCGTGGCTGAACGCAGCATCGCCGCAAGGCATGCGTAAGCCCTTGCGGCGGCCGGTTCACGGGATCGGCTGCGCGTCGACGGGTCGCTGCGCCGAGGGTTGACCGCTGCGGCAGCCCTTTGTACGGCCACCATGGCAAAACGTTGCAGCAAGAACTGAACGCGGCGCCGGGGAAGGCGGGGGCCGACGGCCCGTATCTGAAGTAGACGGGGAGGCGGGGGCCGGGCGGTGTCCTGCCCGGCCCCTTCGCGCACCGGCACCCGACCGGCGCCGCCGGCCGGGGGAGCGGCCGCCGGTCAGGGCCCGGTCAGGCGCCCAGCTTGGCGACGGTGTCCCGCAACGACGCCGCGAGCCGTGCCAGGTCCCCGGGGGAGGGTGACGGCGTACCCAGCCGGTCCACGAGATCCCCGCGGGACAGGACGACGGCGGCTCCCCGGTAGCGGTCGCCGTCGAGGGCGGCCCGTTCGACCACCTGGGCCCTGCCCTCCAGGAGAATCAGGGCGGTGTCGTCCCGCGGTGCCTCCAGCAGTTCCCTGACCAGAGCCTCGTCGATCATCACGTGTTCCTTCCCCGAGATGTGTCCGGCCCGGGACCCGGCGCGGAGCCGGGTCCCGGGCCGCCTGTTCAGCCGTCCTTGCCCATGGCCTTGCGCACCGCGTCCTTCGTACGGTCCATCAGGGCGGCGACCGGTCCGAGTGCCACGTTCGCCGCTCCCGACTCCGCGCCGGGGTGCGGGTGGGTGGTGTCTCTTATACCCATCT
>NZ_WYCT01000323.1 GCF_011008945.1 Streptomyces harenosi | reverse complement strand
TCCCCGCCCCCGCCCGCCCGGGCCGGCCGCCCGCGCGGCAACCTGCGGGCCCGTCTCACCTCCTTCGTCGGCCGGGACGCCGACATCGAGGTCATCCGGCACGACCTGGCGACCGCCCGGCTCGTCACCCTGCTGGGACCGGGCGGAGCCGGCAAGACCCGGCTGTCGCAGGAGGCCGCCGAGGCCGCGGGGGAGGCGGCCCGGGACGGCGTGTGGCTGGCCGAGCTGGCGCCGCTCGACGACCCGGACGCCGTCCCCGAGGCCGTGCTGACCGCCGTGGGCGCCCGCGAGACCGTGCTGTACGGCGCCGGCGCGGAGGAGATACGGGCCGTCACCGACCGGACCGGCGACCCCGTCGACCGCCTCGTCGAGCACTGCGGCCGGCGCCGCATGCTGATCGTCCTGGACAACTGCGAGCACGTCGTCGAGGCGGCCGCCCGCCTCGCCGAGGAGCTGCTCGCCCGCTGCCCGCACCTCACCGTCCTGGCCACCAGCCGCGAGCCCCTCGGCGTCCCCGGGGAGCTGCTGCGCCCGGTGGAGCCGCTGCCCGAACCGGCGGCGCTGCGACTGCTCGCCGACCGGGGCGCCGCCGCCCGGCCCGGCTTCCGCGTCGAGGACGACCCCGGCGCCTGCGCCGAGATCTGCCGCCGCCTGGACGGGCTGCCCCTGGCCATCGAACTGGCCGCCGCCCGCCTGCGCATGCTGACGCCGCGCCAGATCGCCGACCGGCTCGACGACCGCTTCCGCCTGCTCACCTCCGGCAGCCGCACCGTCCTGCCCCGCCAGCAGACCCTGCGCGCCGTCGTCGACTGGTCCTGGGAGCTGCTCGACGAGGACGAACGCGACGTCCTGTGCCGCCTGTCGGTGTTCGCGGGCGGCTGCGACCTCGCCGCCGCCGAGGCCGTGTGCGGGCCCGCCGCCCTGGAGGCGCTCGGCTCCCTCGTCGACAAGTCCCTGGTGGTCGCCGCGCCCGCGGGCAGCGGCGAGATGCGCTACCGGCTGCTGGAGACCGTCGCCGAGTACGCCGGCGAGCGGCTCGACGAGGCCGGCGGGCGCCGCGAGGCGGAGCGCGCGCACCTGACGCACTACCGCGAACTGGCCCGCACCAGCGACATGGAGCTGCGCGGCCCCGGCCAGCTCGCCGCCATCGAGCGGCTGGAGCGGGAGTACGAGAACATCCGCACCGCCCTGCGCCGCGCCGTCGCCGCGCGCGACGAGCAGGAGGCCCTGTGCCTGGCGCTGTCCCTGGTCTGGTACTGGCAGATGCGCGACCTGAGGATCGAGGCCGGCACCTGGTGCGGCGAGGTGGCGGCGCTCGGGCCCGACCCGTTCGCCGAACCGGTCCGGCCCGCGCGGCCGGTGTGGGAGCGCTGCACGGCCGCCCCGCCCCCGATGACCGGCGAGGTCCTCGCCGAGGCCCGGCGCGGTGTGCACCTGGCCCATCTGGCCTGCCTGGACAGAAAGCCGGAGCTCCTGAGCTCCCCGGCGGTGCGGGCGAGGCTGCGGACCATCGCGGCCGCCTACGAGCCCGGGCTGCCGCAGACCTGCCGCAGCCCCGGCCTGCTGTGGTTCGTCGCCGTGATGCTCACCGGCGACCTGGAGCGGCTGCGCCTCATCCTGGACGCGGCCGTGCGCACCTGCCGCGAGACGGCGGGGTACGACTGGGAGCTGGCCGGCAGCCTCCAGATGCGCGCCACCATCCTGGCCAACCGGGCCGACTGGGCGGGCGACGCGGCCCGCGACGCCGACGAGGCGCTGGAGATCTTCCAGCGCCTGGGCGATGCCTGGGGCACGGCCGAGGCACTGTCCGCGCGCGCCGAGGCCCTCGAACGCAGGGGCGAGCACCTGCGGGCCGCCGCCGACTACGCCGTTGCCGCGCGGTACGCCGAACGCCTGGGCGCGCGGGCCCAGATGGCGGTCCTCGGCGCCCGGCGCGGCAGCGCGCTGGTGGACTCCGGCGACCCGGACGAGGCCGAACGGGGCGAACGCGTCCTGCGCGAGGTGATCGAGGCGTCGGTCCGCTCCGGCGACAACGACGCCCTGCCCGCCGCCCGGCTCTTCCTCGCCGGCCGCCTGTCCATGACGGGCCGGACGGACCAGGCGCGCGAGCAGTTGCGGCTGCTGCGCGAGGAGTCCCCCATCACCGACTTCGCCGCCTTCGACGCGTTCGTCCTCGCCTCGGAGGCGTGGCTGGACACCCTGGAAGGCCGCCACGAGGAGTCCCTGCCGACGATCCGCCGGGCACTGGAACAGGCCGGCGACCCCCTGTCCACGGCCATCGCCCCGCACATGCGCGCCGCCTATCTGACCATCGCCGCGATGGCGCTGGCCCGGGTGGACGGCGGGCGCCGGGCCCGGGACGCCGCCCGGTGCCTGGGAGCCGCCGCCGCGATGACGCCCGCCGCCCATGTCACCACGGCCCTGGAGCGCCAGGCCCGGGAGTGGGCCGTCGCCCGGGTCCGGGAGGCGCTCGGCGCCGAGGCGTACCAGGCCGCGTACGCCGAGGGCGGCGGCCTGTCGCCCGAGGAGGCCGCCGCCCTGGTCTGACCCGTCCGGCGGCCGGTCAGCTCTTGGTGCGGAACTTGTGGACGGCCACCGGCGCCATCACCGCCGTGAGCGCGGCCGACCAGGCGAGCGTCAGCCACAGGTCGTGCGCGACCGGGCCGCCGGTCATCAGCCCGCGCGAGGCGTCCGCGAGGGCCGAGACCGGGTTGTAGTCGGTGAAGGCCCGCAGCCAGCCCGGCATCGAGCTGGGCGGGGCGAAGACGGACGAGCCGAACTGGAGCGGCATCATCACCAGGAAGCCCATCGCCTGCACGGACTGGACGTTCTTCATGGTGACACCGAGGGTGAGGAACACCCACATCAGGCCGGAGCCGAACGCCGCCGCCAGGGCCACGGCGGCCACCAGGCCGCCCCAGTTCGTGATGTCGAAACCGACCAGGACGCCCACGGCCAGCAGGATCGCGGTCGCGACCAGCATCCGCGCCAGCTCCACCACGATCTTGGCGATCAGCACGGAGCCGCGCCCGATGGGCAGGGACCGGAAGCGGTCCATGACACCGGAGTTGAAGTCCTGGTTGAAGCCGGTGCCGACCCCCTGGGCCATGGTCAGGCTCATCATGGCCAGCAGGCCGGGCACCACGTACTGCACGTACTGGTCCTGACCGCCGCCCAGGGCCTGCCCGATGGACCCGCCGAAGACGTACACGAACAGCAGCGTGAACACGATCGGCATCAGCACGGCGTCGAACAGGGACTCCGGGTCCTGCCGTATCCACAGCAGGTTGCGGCGCACCAGCGCGCCGGTGTGCCGCAGGTGCCCGCGCAGCGGGATGCGGGCGTCGGGGGTGACGGTGGCGGCGCTCATACGGCGACCTCCTCGCGGGTGTCGGCGGGCACGGCGTCCTGCGGGGCACTGGCGCGGTGGCCGGTGAGCGACAGGAACACCTCGTCCAGGCTGGGCAGTTCGGTGGTGACGGCGGCGAGCGTGATGCCGCGCGCGGTCACCGCGCCGATCACGGCGGTCAGCTGCTCGTCGCTGAGGACCGGCACCAGCACCGAGCCGCTCTCGGCGTCCACGGTGGTGGTGGCCAGCCCGGTGACGCCCAGCTCGTCCAGGGCGGCGGCGAGCGGCCGCAGGTGCAGCGGGTCGGCCGGGCGGATGCGCAGCGTGCGCCCGCCCACCGTGGCCTTCAGGTCCTCGATGCGGCCGCCGGCGATGACCTTGCCCCGGTCCACGACGGTCAGCTCGGACGCGAGCTGCTCGGCCTCCTCCATGTACTGGGTGGTCAGCAGGACGGTCACGCCGTCCCCGACCATCCGCGCCACCTCGTCCCACACCTCGTTGCGGGTGCGCGGGTCCAGGCCGGTGGTCGGCTCGTCCAGGAAGAGCACGGCGGGCCGCCCGACCATGGAGGCGGCCAGGTCCAGGCGGCGCCGCATGCCGCCGGAGTAGGTCCCCGCGGGCCGCCGGGCGGCCTCGGTCAGCGAGAACCGCTCCAGCATCTCGTCGGCCCGGGCCCGTGCCGCCTTGCGGGGCAGGTCCAGCAGCCGGCCGATCATGTAGAGGTTCTCCCAGCCCGGGAGCTTCTCGTCCACCGAGGCGTACTGGCCGGTGAGCCCGATGACCCGGCGCAGTTGCCGGGGCTGGCGCACGACGTCGTGGCCGGCGACGACGGCCTGCCCGGCGTCGGGGGTGATGAGGGTGGACAGGATGCGCACGAGGGTGGTCTTGCCGGCGCCGTTCGGCCCGAGCACACCCATCACGGTGCCCTCGCGGACGTCCAGGTCGACGCCGTCCAGCGCCTTGGTCCGGCCGTAGTGCTTGACCAGCCCCCGCACGGTGACCGCGCTCTTCGCGGCCTCGGGGTAGTCGTCGATTCGCGTCATACCGAAGACGGTCCCAGCCCCCGCCGACAGACCGCCGACAGATCACCGACAGACGGCCGGCCCCGCCGGCACGGCGCCGGCACCCGGCCGACGGGCCACAACAGCCCCGGTCGCGCCCGGCCCGGCGAGGCGGTGCCCCGCCCGGAAAAAGAGGCAGCCCGCCGACGGGGGAAGATCGGCGGGCTGCCGTGGTGCGGCAGTGGCTCTGCGGGCCGGTGGGCCTCAGTGGACGGAGTGCTCCTCCTGCGGGAACGTTCCGCCGACGACGTCCTCGGCGAACGCCTTCGCGGCGTCCCCGATGACCTGCCGCAGATCGGCGTACTTCTTCACGAACTTCGGCACCCGGCCGCCGGTCAGCCCGAGCATGTCGGTCCACACCAGCACCTGGGCGTCGGTCTCGGGCCCGGCGCCGATGCCGACGGTCGGGATGTGCAGGGTCCGCGTCACCTCGGCCGCGAGCTCGGCCGGCACCAGCTCCAGCACCACGGCGAAGGCACCGGCGTCCTGCACGGCTTTGGCGTCCCGCAGCAGCTGCTGGGCCGCCTCCTCGCCGCGCCCCTGGACGCGGTACCCCATGGCGTGCACGGACTGCGGGGTGAGCCCGATGTGCGCCATCACCGGGATGCCGGACTCCACCAGCAGCTCGATCTGCCGGTGCGAGCGCTCGCCGCCCTCCAGCTTCACGGCGCCCACGCCCGCCTCCTTCACCAGCCGGGTCGCCGAGCGCAGCGCCTGCACCGGCCCCTCCTGGTACGAGCCGAAGGGCAGGTCGGCGACGATCAGAGCGCGGCCGGTGCCCCGCACGACCGCCGCCGACAGCATGGTCATCTCGTCGAGGGTGACGGGCACGGTGGTGTCGTACCCGAGGTGGCAGTTGCCCGCCGAGTCGCCGACCAGCATGACCGGGATACCGGCCTCGTCGAACACGGACGCGGTCATCGCGTCGTACGCGGTGAGCATCGGCCACTTCTCGCCGCGCTCCTTGGCGGCGGCGATGTCGCGGACGGTGATGCGGCGGGTGCTCCTGCCGCCGTACAGCGCCTTGCTGCCGTCGGCGGACTTGTCGCGGGCAGCCGGAAGCTGCGTCATTGCAACGGCTCCTTCGTGTCATCTCGAGGCGCCCTGACGGCGTCCCCGGATCCCCTCCATGGTGGCACTCCGGACCGGCGGGGGCCAGAGCGCCCCCGGGCCGGGCGGCGTCCGGCCCGGCGAATGTGCGCGTTTCGTCACAAGCGCCACTCCTCGCGCCCCCGGGTGCAACTCCGCGCACCGGCATCCACGTCCTCGTGCCCGTACGGCCGTCATGGGACGGCGGGAAGGAAGCCGATCATCCCCTAGGGTCTTGTGGCACGGGGGGCGACGGTGTGCACGGCAGGCAGTGAGGCGACGGTATGGCGCAGCAGGCGTACATGACGGAGACGGACAACGGCGGCCCGGGACCCGAGCGCCGCGGCACCCGGATTCGACGCCTGTTGGAGCGGCTGGCCGCGGGCTGGCGCGGCGACCGGCGGATCTGGCGCCGCGGCCTGTTCACCGCCCTCGCGGCCCTCCTCCTCGCGGCCGTCATGGCGGCGCACTCCCACATCCCCAACGCCGTCGGCAACCTCGGCAGCCTGACCGAGACCTTCCTGCCGTGGCTGGGCCTGTTCGTCCCCGTGCTGCTCGCCGTCGCCCTGCTGCGGCGGTCGGCGACGGCGCTGATCGCGGTCCTGGTCCCGGCGATCGTGTGGCTGAACCTCTTCGGCGGCCTGCTCACCTCCAAGGCCGGCGCCGGCGGCGATCTCACGGTGGCCACGCACAACGTCAACGCCGGCAACGCGGACCCCGCCGGCACGGCCCGGTCGGTGGCCGCCTCCGGCGCAGACGTGCTCGCGCTGGAGGAGCTGAAGGCGTCCGCGGTCGCCACCTACGAGGACGCGCTGGCACCGACGTACAGGTACCACGCGGTGGTCGGCACCGTCGGGCTGTGGAGCAAGTACCCGATGAGCGACGTCGACGCGGTGGACATCCGCCTGGGCTGGAAGCGGGCGATGCGCGCCACCGTGGCCACGCCCGAGGGGCCGGTCGCCGTCTACGTCGCCCACCTGCCCTCGGTCCGCGTGAAGCTGGAGGCCGGGTTCACCGCCCGCCAGCGGGACAAGAGCGCCGACGCGCTGGGCGAGGCCATCGCCGACGAGCAGCTGGAGCGGAAGATCCTCCTCGGCGACCTCAACGGGACCATGAACGACCGCGCGCTGAACGCGATCACCTCCCAGATGCGCTCCACGCAGGGCGCGGCGGGCGACGGCTTCGGCTTCAGCTGGCCGGCGTCGTTCCCGATGGCCCGGATCGACCAGATCCTCGTCACGGGCGTCGAACCGGAGACCAGTTGGACCCTGCCGGCCACCGGCAGCGATCACCTGCCGGTCGCCGCCCGTGTGAAGGTCGACACATCCGGCTCCTGAAACCCCAGGTCATCCCCGGTTCGGCGGCCCTCGGACACCGCCGCGTAACCTGGCGGAATACTCGCCCTGAGAGGCTTTGTTCCGTACTGGAACATACGAAGTACGGACCTCCGCTCTCGAAAGGCACCCCCCTTCATGCCCCTGGCCCTGCTCGCCCTTGCCGTGGGCGCCTTCGGCATCGGTACCACCGAGTTCGTGATGATGGGCCTGCTGCCCGACGTCGCGGACGACCTGCACATCTCGATCCCCACCGCCGGCCACCTGGTCTCGGCGTACGCGCTGGGCGTCGTCATCGGCGCCCCGCTGCTCGCGGCGGCCACCGCCCGGCTGTCCCGGCGGACGGTCCTCATCGGCCTGATGGTCCTGTTCGTGGCCGGCAACGCGCTGTCCGCGCTCGCCCCCGGCCACCACTCCCTGCTCGCCGCCCGCTTCCTCAGCGGCCTGCCGCACGGCGCCTTCTTCGGCGTCGGCGCGGTCGTCGCCACCACCATGGTCGCGCCGGAACGCAAGGCCCGCTCCGTCTCCCTGATGTTCCTCGGCCTGACCGTCGCCAACATCGCGGGCGTACCGGCCGCCACGCTCATGGGCCAGCACCTCGGCTGGCGGGCGACGTTCCTCGGCGTCAGCGCGATCGGCCTGGCGGCGATAGCGTCCCTCGCGCTGCTCGTCCCGCGCGACCGCCCGGACGCCTCCGCCACGGGCGTGCGCGGCGAACTGGCCGCCCTGCGCTCCCTCCCCGTCTGGCTGGCCCTGGCCACCACCGTCGCGGGCTTCGGCGCGCTCTTCTCGGCGTACAGCTACATCACGCCGATGCTCACGGACAGCGCCGGGTACGCCGACGCCAGCGTGACCCTGCTGCTGGCCCTGTTCGGCGTGGGCGCCACCGCGGGCAACCTGCTGGGCGGCCGTCTCGCCGACCACTCCCTGCGGGCCACGCTCTTCGGCGGCCTGGTCTCGCTGCTCGCCGTCCTGGCCCTCTTCCCCCTGCTGATGCGCACGGAGGCCGGCGCGGCCGTCGCGGTGGTCCTCCTGGGCATGGCGGCCTTCGTCACCGGCTCGCCGTTGCAGTTGATGGTCATGGAGAAGGCGGCCGCGGCGCCCTCCCTGGCCTCCTCGGCCAACCAGGCCGCCTTCAACCTGGCCAACGCGGGCGGCGCCTGGATCGGCGGCCTCGCGCTGGCGGCCGGCTTCGGCGTCACGTCCCCCGCCGTCGCCGGTGCCGCCCTCGCAGCCCTCGGCCTCGCGGTGGCCGCCGTGGCGTACGCCGTCGACCGCCGGTCCCCGCGCCCGGTCCGCGAGCGCGTGGTGACCGGCCACGTGCCGGAGGTCTCCGAGGCCGTACGCCGCTGAGGCTGTCTCTCATACACATCTCCGAACCCACGAGACCCTCGCTAATCGCGTATGCCGTCCTCTGCCTGAAAAAAAAGGTCGAAATGGGCAATGATGGAGATATAGGGGATATGG
>NZ_WYCT01000322.1 GCF_011008945.1 Streptomyces harenosi | reverse complement strand
TTTTGAATTATCATAGGCATTTTGAAGTAACTCAGCTTGGACTTTGCTTTTTTTTTTTCAAGCAGAAGACGGCATACGAGTTTAGCGAGTGTCTCGTGGGCTCGGAGATGTGTATAAGGGACAGCGAGCGGGGCGCGCCCGCCGTCGCCGAAGGCGGCCGCCGGCCGGATGGAAGAACCGGGGCAGCAGCCGGACCCGGGTCGGCTTCCCGCTTCCCGAGGGGCCGACGAGCGCGGCGACCGGCCCGGGCTCCCGGCCCGCCCCGGGCGGCCACCGCGCCGGACCACCCGGCGCCCGGCGCCCCGGAGACGCGGACAGGCGGGGGCCCGGCACCCAAACCGAGCGCGCCCCACCGGCCCCCCTTCGCCGAGACCCCGCGCTTCCTCGCCTCCCGGGACGTCCCCGGAGCGCGACCTTCCGGCCCGGCGGCCGACCGCCGGCCGGGACGGGCCGTGACGCGTAGCCGGCCCCCGGGCCGCCCGGGGCAGGAGGGCGGGCCGTGCGGCGCGGCGGCGCGCGGGGCACCGCGGGTTGATAGGCAAGTGAAAGCTTGCCTATTGTGGGGTGGTGGCCGACGACCTGTTCAAAGCCCTGGCCGACCCCACCCGCCGCACCATCATCGACGAGCTCGCGGAGAAGTCCGGACAGACACTGTTCGAGATTTGCTCGCGGCTGAGCATGAAGCACCGGCTCGGCATCTCCCGCCAGGCGGTCTCCCAGCACCTCGCCGTGCTGGAGGCCGCCGGGCTCGTCGAGACCAGGCGGGAGGGCCGCTACAAGTTCCACGACCTGAACACAGCCCCGCTGCGGCAGATCACCGAGCGCTGGCTCGGCCCACCCGCCCCGTCCGGACCGGAGGAGAACACCCCATGAAGATCCATCTGACCAGCGTCTTCGTCGACGACCAGGCCAAGGCCCTGCGCTTCTACACCGAGATCCTCGGCTTCGTGAAGAAGCACGACGTCCCCGTGGGCGAGAAGGACCGGTGGCTGACCGTCGTCTCGCCCGACGAGCCGGGCGGCACCGAGCTCCTGCTGGAGCCCGCGGGCCACCCGGCCGTCAAGGCCTACCGCGACGCGCTCGTCGGCGACGGCATCCCGCTCGCCCAGTTCGCCGTCGACGACGTGCGGGCGGAGTACGAGCGCCTGCGCGGCCTCGGCGTCCGCTTCGTCCAGGAGCCTCTGGAGATGGGCGCCGTCACCACCGCCGTCTTCGACGACACCTGCGGCAACCTGATCCAGATCGCGACCGAGCCCCAGTAGGGCGGCGTACGGGCCCGGCGCGGCGGCGTCCAGCCGGCCGGGGCCTTCCGTTCGGATCAGGCCGGGCTCGCGGGGCCCGGCACCCCGCCTCGCCGCGCTGCCGTCGGTGGCCACGGCTCCGCCATGGCGCCCTCCTCCGCCGTGCGATGCGCGGCACCGGGCCCCGCTCCCCCATCCGGCCCGATCCAGACGAAGGAACCTAGCGGCGGGCCCTGCGCGGCGTCAGGAAGCCCTCGTCGCGGGCCTGCCCGATCAGCCGGAGCGACGTACGGCGGCTGTACCCGGTCGCCCGCATCACCGCGAGGACGGGGTCGGCGCCCCGCTCCTGCGCCGCGCGGTACTCCCGGGCGGCCAGCCGCCGTCCCTCCCGGCCGCGCGGCCACGCCGGCCGGGCCCGGCGCGCGGCGGCCGCACCGGGCGGTGGCGGTGGCGCGCACGCGTCGGCCAGCGGCCCCTCCAGCCACTCGGCGAGCACCGCCAGGTCCTCCAGCGCCAGCCCCGGGCGGCCCCGGACGTCCTCCACGCAGACGCCCTCCTCGCAGACCGCGGCGAGCGCCTCGACCCGGGCGCCGTCGCCGAAGGCGAGCCGGATCTCGAACCACGTCACCGCGCCGGAGCCCTGCCGCACCGTCCAGGCCCGCCGTACGGACACCGTGGCGTCCGCCGGGCAGCGGCCGGAGAGGTGGAGGGCGTCATGATGAAGACAGGATGCTTCAAGCACACACGCAACGTAACCGCATCATCACATCCGTACGCACGGAACACGCGCCCCCGCCGCACGCCCCACCCTGACAGCGCAGGCCGCGCGGTGGGATGCTGGGAACCACCGGCGATCTCCCGCGCCCCGGGAGATCCCTCGGCAAGGAGGCCGCCGTGCTGCGTGTCGCCGTCGTGGGCTCGGGACCGAGCGGATGTTACGTCGCCCAGAGCCTCGTCCAGCAGGAGGGCGAGGCGTACGTCGACGTCCTGGACCGTCTGCCGTGCCCGTACGGGCTGGTGCGCTACGGCGTGGCCCCGGACCACGAGAAGATCAAGTCGCTGCAGAACAGCCTGCGCGCGGTGCTGGAGCACGACCGGGTGCGCTTCCTCGGGGGCGTGGAGGTGGGGCCGCGGGGCGTGCCGGCCGCCCGGCTGCGGGAGCTGTACCACGCGGTGGTGTACTGCGTGGGGGCCGCGACCGACCGGCGCCTGGGGATTCCCGGCGAGGACCTGCCGGGGAGCTGGTCGGCGACCGAGTTCGTCTCCTGGTACAGCGCCCATCCGGACTCCGCGGGGCGCTCGGCTCCGCTCGGGCGGCGCGGCGTCCCCGCCGGCCGGTTCGTGGAAGACGTCCGGTCGGCGGTGGTCATCGGGGTGGGCAACGTCGCCGTGGACGTCACGCGCATGCTCGCCCGCGGCGTGGC
Source organism: Streptomyces harenosi (assembly GCF_011008945.1). Taxonomy (GTDB): domain Bacteria; phylum Actinomycetota; class Actinomycetes; order Streptomycetales; family Streptomycetaceae; genus Streptomyces; species Streptomyces harenosi. The sequence continues at coordinate 5,653 of NZ_WYCT01000322.1, read as the reverse complement.
CGAGCTGAGCCCGACCGACATGCCGCAGGCGGCGCTGACGGCACTGGCCGCCAGCCGGGTGACCGACATCCACATGGCCGGCCGGCGCGGCCCCTCCCAGGCCCGCTTCACCACCAAGGAACTCCGTGAACTGGGCGCCCTGCCGGACACCGGCGTCGTCGTGGACCCGGCCGAGCTGGCGCTGGACCCGGCGTACACCGACCCCGCCGGGCTGCCCGGCACCCAGCGCCGCAACGTGGAGGTGCTGCGCGGCTGGGCCGGGGCGCCCGCGCCCGGCGGCGCCCGCCGGATCAGCCTGCGTTTCTTCCTGCGTCCCGTCGCGCTGCTCGCCGACGCCGGACGGGTGGCGGCCGTGCGCTTCGAGCGGACGGCACCGGACGGGCGCGGCGGTGTGACCGGCACCGGCCGGTACGAGGAGATCGAGGCGCAGTTGGTGCTGCGGTCGGTGGGGTACCGCGGGGTGCCGCTGGAGGGTCTGCCCTTCGATGCGGCGAGCGGCACGGTGCCGCATCGGGCGGGGCGCGTCCTGCGGGCGGGCGCCGTGGCCCCCGGTGAGTACGTGGCCGGCTGGATCAAGCGGGGCCCGACCGGCGTCATCGGCAGCAACCGCCCGTGCGCCAAGGAGACCGTGGCGTCGCTGCTCGCGGACGCCCCCGCGCTCGTGGCGGAGGGGGACGTGTCCGCGGATCCGCTGCCGCTGCTGCGCGCGGAGGGGATCGAACCGGTCGAGTGGGCGGGGTGGCGGTGCATCGAGCGGGCCGAGGCGGAGCTCGGCGCCTCGCTCGGGCGCGGCGTGGTCAAGCTGCCGGACTGGGAGTCGCTGCTGTCGGCGGCGCGGACGGGGCCCACGGGCCGGTCGGTGTGAGACCGGATCGGGCGGTGTGACACCGGCGCGGAACCGCCCGGCGGGCCCGTCACACACCGGCAACACCACGGACATCAACAAACTGTTCAACCGGCCTACGGTCTCTGGCTGTCCGGATGTTCTTCCCTCGGCCGCAGCCCAGGAGCGCCCATGGCCCCGACCGCACCCGCGCGTCCCGCGCATCCCGTCGACGAGGTTCCGCCCCTGCGGCGGCTGGCCGCCTTCGGCCTCCAGCACGTGCTCGCCATGTACGCGGGCGCGGTGGCCGTCCCGCTGATCGTGGGCGGGGCGATGCGGCTGCCGCCCGCCGACCTGGCGTATCTGATCACCGCGGACCTGCTGGTGTGCGGTGTCGCCACGCTGATCCAGTGCGTCGGCTTCTGGCGCTTCGGCATACGGCTGCCGATCATGCAGGGCTGTACGTTCGCGGCGGTCTCACCGATGGTGCTCATCGGGACGACGGGCGGCGGACTGCCCGCGATCTACGGGGCGGTGATCGTCGCCGGTCTGGCGATCATGCTGCTGGCGCCGGTCTTCGGCAGGCTGCTGCGCTTCTTCCCGCCGCTGGTCACCGGGACGGTCATCCTGATCATCGGCGTCTCGCTGCTGCCGGTGGCGGGCGACTGGGCCGCGGGAGGCTCGGGGGCCGCGGACTTCGGGGAGCCGCGCAACCTGGCGCTGGCCGCCTTCGTGCTGGCCGTGGTGGTGGCCGTGCAGCGGTTCGCGCCCCCCTTCCTGAGCCGGATCGCGGTGCTGGTCGGCATCACCGTCGGGCTGGCCGTCGCGGTGCCGTTCGGGTTCACCGACTTCGGCCGGGTGGCGGAGGCCGGCTGGCTCGGCGTCAGCACCCCGTTCCACTTCGGCGCGCCCGTGTTCGAGGCGTCGGCGATCGTGTCGATGCTCGTGGTGGCGGTGGTGTGCATGACCGAGACGACGGGCGACTTCATCGCGGTCGGCGAGATGACGAACCGACGGGTCCAGCCGCGGTCGCTCGCGGACGGGCTGCGCGCGGACGGGCTGTCGACCGTCCTCGGCGGCGTCTTCAACACCTTCCCGTACACGGCGTACGCGCAGAACGTGGGGCTGGTGGGCATGACCCGGGTGCGCAGCCGGTGGGTCGTCGCCGCGGCGGGCGTGATCCTCGTCCTGCTGGGTCTGCTGCCCAAGCTGGGCGCGGTGGTGGCGGCGATACCCGCGCCGGTGCTGGGCGGTGCGGGCCTGGTGATGTTCGGGACGGTGGCCGCGAGCGGGCTGCGCACGCTGGCACGGGCCGACTTCGCGGGCGGCCACAATCTGACCGTGGTGGCCGTCTCGGTCGCGGTGGGGCTGCTGCCGGTGGGCGTGCCGACCGTCTACGACCGGTTCCCGCACTGGTTCCAGACGGTGATGCACAGCGGCATCAGCGCCGGCTGCCTGACCGCGATCGTGCTGAACCTGGTCTTCAACCACCTGCCGGCCAAGGGCGGTTCAGCCGCTGCCGAGCCGGGCCGACTGGCGGGCGGCGGCGGCCAGCAGCGCGTCGAGCAGGCCGGGGAAAAGGTCGTCTAGGTCGTCCCTGCGCAGCGCGTTCATCTTGGCCGTGCCCCGGTAGGTCTGCCGGATCACCCCGCTCTCGCGCAGCACCCGGAAGTGGTGGGTGGTGGTGGACTTGGTGACCGGCAGGTCGAAGTGCGAACAGGAGAGCTCGTCGCCGTCGGCGGCGAGCTCGCGCACGATCCGCAGCCGCATCGGGTCCGCGAGCGCGTGCAGCACCCCCTCCAGCCGGATCTCCTCGTGTGCCGGGTGGGGCAGAGCGCGGCTGCCGGGGGCGGGGACGGTGGCGGTCACGGCGGCTCCAGTTCGTCCGGGAGGGGCTCCACCGGTCCGACGACGGGTCCCGGGGAGCTCTCATTGTACGAGGATCACCGTAGTTTGACATCCGCCGTACTACGAGGTCTATCGTACGAAGCGTCCATCGGTACCGCGACGAACGGAGCAACCCGCCGTGAGCGCCCTCTTCCAGCCTCTGAGCCTGCGCGACGTGACCATCCCCAACCGGGTGTGGATGCCGCCGATGTGCCAGTACTCCGCGGAACCGCAGGGCCCGTCGGCCGGCGCCCCCGGCGACTGGCACTTCGCGCACTACGCCGCCCGCGCGGTCGGCGGCACCGGCCTGATCATCGTCGAGGCCACCGCCATCTCCCCCGAGGGCCGCATCTCCCCCTACGACCTGGGCCTGTGGAACGACACCCAGGTCGCGGCGTTCCGCCGGATCACGGACTTCCTCCGCACCCAGCACACCGTCCCCGCCGTCCAGATCGCCCACGCCGGGCGCAAGGCGTCCACCGACCAGCCCTGGAAGGGCGGTGCCCCGCTGGGCGAGGACGCGCTCGGCTGGCGTCCGGCGGCACCCAGCGCGCTCCCCTTCGACCAGACGCACCCGGTGCCGGACGAACTGACGGTGGACGAGATCGGGAAGGTCGTCGGCCAGTTCGCCGACGCGGCCCGCCGCGCCCTGGCCGCCGGGTTCGAGATCGTCGAGATCCACGGCGCCCACGGCTACCTGATCAACGAGTTCCTCTCCCCGCACTCCAACCACCGCACCGACGCCTACGGCGGCTCGTACGAGAACCGGACCCGCTTCGCCCTCGAGGTCGTCGACGCCGTGCGGGCGGTCTGGCCCGAGGACAAGCCGCTGTTCTTCCGCATCTCGGCCACCGACTGGCTGGAGGAGGGCGGCTGGACCCCGGACGACACCGTGCGCTTCGCCCGCGATCTGCAGGCCCACGGCATCGATCTCCTCGACGTCTCCACCGGCGGCAACGCCTCGGGCGTGCGCATCCCCGTCGGCCCCGGCTACCAGGTGCCCTTCGCCGCGCGCGTGAAGGCCGAGACCACGCTGCCGGTGGCCGCGGTCGGCCTCATCACCGAGACCCGGCAGGCGGAGAAGATCCTCGCCAACGGCGAGGCCGACGCGGTCCTGCTCGGCCGCGAGCTGCTGCGCGACCCGTCCTGGGCGCGGCACGCGGCCCGGGAGCTGGGCGCCGAGGTGCATGTGCCGGACCAGTACCTGCGGTCGGTCTGAGACCCGGCGAACGGAAAGTGCCCCTCCGGTTCCGGTCGGAGGGGCACGTACGGGGGGCTCAGCCCGTGGCGCACGCCGTCCCGTTGAGCGCGAAGGCGCTCGGGGCGGCGCTGTCGCCGGTGTGGGTCGCCTGGTATCCGAGGGTGACGCCGGCGTTCGGCGCGAGCGTGCCGTTGTACGGGGCGCTGGTGGCCGTGACCGTGCCGGAGGCGGGTGCGTAGGCGGCGCCCCAGCCGCCCGTGAGCATCTGGCCGGCAGGCAGGGTGAAGGTGAGCTTCCAGCCGTTCACCGTGGTGGGGCCGGTGTTGGTGAGGGTCACGGAGGCGGTCAGGCCGGTGTTCCACGCGCTGGTCGTGACGGTCACCCGGCAGGGGGCCGCCGGAGGCGCGGGCGCGGGGCCGGCGGTGTCCAGGCCGAAGAAGGCGATGACGCGCTCGCCCATGCCGAAGGCGTACAGATCGTGTCCGGCGCCCGCGATGCTGATCGCCTCCACGGGCGCCCGGTCACCGGTACCGCCGTAGCGGGTGCGGGTCCAGCCGGGCTGCGGGGAGTCGGTGACGGCCGGGGTCTGGGAGACGCCGTGCACATCGGTCCACTGCTTGATCTCCTCCCCGAGGTTCGGGTACCGCAGGGTCTCGTCCCGGGTGCCGTGCCAGAGCTGCATCCGGGGCCGGGGGCCGGCATAGCCGGGATAGGCGCCCCGGACCAGATCGCCCCACTGCCGCGGGGTCCGGGTCACGGTGCCGGCCGCGCAGGCGCTGTTCCACTCGGAGCCGTCGGTGGTGGCGAAGCAGCCGAACGGGACGCCCGCGAAGGCGGCCCCGGCCGCGAACACGTCCGGGTAGTCGCCGAGCAGCACGTTGGTCATCATGGCGCCGGAGGAGTTGCCGGTGACGAAGATCCGGCCGGGGTCGGCGCGGTAGGTCCCCGAGACCCAGTCGACCATCGACTTGATGCCGACCGGGTCGCTGCCGCCGCCGCGCCGCAGCGCCTGGGGCGAGGAGACGTCGAAGCACCTGCCGGCCCGCGTCGCGGACGGGTAGACCACGATGAACCCGTGGCGGTCCGCCAGCCGCGCGTACTCGGTGCCGGAGTACATCGCGGGGCCGGAACCGGTGCAGTAGTGCACGGCCACCAGGACCGCGGGGCGGTCGGTGACGGTCTCCGGCACGTACAGGTACATCTCCAGGTTGCTGGGGTTGGCGCCGAAGCCGGTGATCCGGGTGAGCGTCGCGGCGGGGACTTCGGCGGCCGCCCGCGCGGGGGCCGCGACAGGGGCCCCGGCGGCGGGCGCGGCCGTGGCCAGCGCGGCGAGCAGCGCGGTCAGGGCGGCCGCCACGGCGGTGAGGACGGCGGGACGCCGCCGTCGCGTGGCGGAGCGGGGGGTGGCGGGCACGTGGAGCCCCTTCCTGGCGTCGGGCCACGGCACGGGACGGGTCGCCCCGCATGATGGCATGCACATGCCCTCAATGGAAGCGCTCCCACCGCATGGACCCGGGTCCGCTTCCACCCCTTCCGCCCGGCGACGGATAAGCGACGGAAGAGGTGGTGCGCGAACCGTTGACTAGAAAGCGCTTGCCCTCTACGTTCCGTTCAACAGGTTGACCTGCCTGCCACTCCCCCACGAGTGGTGAGCATGTGGACGAACTTTGTTCACCTACCTGACCATGCTCGCGTTCCACGCTCCCGAAGGGATGCACCCGCATGCGCCCCCTCCCCCCACC
>NZ_WYCT01000321.1 GCF_011008945.1 Streptomyces harenosi | reverse complement strand
GATCACGGTGCAGCGACTGAACGGCCCGGAGGTGACCGACCTGCCGCCGGTCGCCCCGCCGCCCCCGGTCCCCTCGTCGCGGACCTACACGGACAGCGCGGCCGAGGAACTGGACGTGCCGGACTTCCTCAAGTGATAGGACAGCGCGACACCGTGAACGGCGCGCACTTCGCCTTCACCGACCGGTGGGGCGGGGTGAGCGCCGTTCCGTACGAGGAGCTCAATCTGGGCGGCGCGGTCGGCGACGACCCCGCCGCCGTGACCGCCAACCGCGAACTGGCCGCCAAGACCATCGGCGTCGACCCGGCCCGCGTGGTCTGGATGAACCAGGTGCACGGCGCCGGCGTCGCCGTGGTGGACGGCCCCTGGGGCGAGGACCCGGCGCCGCGGGTGGACGCGATCGTCACCGCGGAGCGGGGGCTGGCCCTCGCCGTCCTCACCGCCGACTGCGTGCCCGTCCTGCTCGCCGACCCCGTCGCCGGGGTCGCCGCCGCGGCCCACGCGGGACGGCCCGGGATGGTCGCCGGGGTCGTCCCGGCCGCCGTCCGGGCCATGACCGGACTCGGTGCCGACCCCGCCCGGATCGTCGCCCGCACCGGGCCCGCCGTGTGCGGGCGGTGCTACGAGGTGCCGGAGACGATGCGCGCCGAGGTGGCCGCCGTCGAGCCGGCGGCGTACGCCGAGACGAGCTGGGGCACTCCGGCGCTCGATGTGAGCGCCGGGGTGCACGCACAGCTCGAGCGCCTCGGGGTGCACGACCGCGCACAGTCGCCGGTGTGCACGCTGGAGTCGCACGACCACTTCTCGTACCGCCGCGACCGCACCACCGGGCGGCTCGCGGGCTATGTCTGGCTGGACTGATGGGGCATGACGGACCGTAAGGACGAACTCGCCGGAAACCTGGCGAAGGTGGAGGAGCGCATCGCCGCCGCGTGTGCGGCCGCCGGGCGCCCCCGCGAGGACGTGACCCTGATCGTGGTCACCAAGACCTACCCGGCCGACGACGTGCGGATCCTCGCCGAGCTCGGCGTCCGCCACGTCGCCGAGAACCGGGACCAGGACGCCGCCCCCAAGGCCGCCGCGTGTGCGGATCTGCCCCTTACTTGGCACTTCGTCGGCCAGTTGCAGACCAATAAGGTGCGGTCCGTGGTCGGGTACGCGCATCACGTGCAGTCGATCGATCGTTCCAAGCTCGTCACAGTTCTCTCCAGGGAGGCGGTGCGGGCCGGGCGCGAGGTGGGGTGCCTCATCCAGGTCGCCCTCGACGCCGGCGAGAGCGGGCGCGGGGAGCGCGGCGGCGTGGCCCCCGAGGGAATCGAAGAGTTGGCCGACCTTGTCGCCCGGTCGCCTGGTCTGCGTCTGGACGGTCTGATGACCGTCGCCCCGCTCACCGGGGAATACGCCGGGCGTCAACAGGCGGCGTTCGAGCGGCTCATGGATTTGTCGACCGGCCTGCGCCGGGCCCATCCGGCTGCGAACATGGTCTCCGCAGGGATGAGCGCGGACCTCGAACAGGCCGTGGCCGCCGGGGCGACACATGTACGCGTCGGTACCGCGGTGCTCGGAGTCCGCCCTAGGCTCGGGTAACGTCGCCAAGAAGTCGGACCACAGCAGAAAATATGGTCAGTGCCGTCGAAAGGCGGACGCAATGACCACGTGGATCGCGGGCACTTGGCAGTCGTCAGCCGATCCACCACAGAGCGGAGGACTCAGAGCATGGCCGGCGCGATGCGCAAGATGGCGGTCTACCTCGGCCTCGTGGAGGACGATGGGTACGACGGCCGGGGGTTCGACCCCGACGACGACTTCGAGCCCGAACTGGACCCGGAGCCGGAGCGGGACCACCGGCGACACGAACCGTCACATCAGTCGCACGGCTCACACCAGCCCCAAAGGGACGAAGAGGTACGAGTCGTACAGCCGCCCGCGCCGCGCGAGCCGGTCTCCCGTGCCGCTTCGCTTCCCGCGGAATCCGGACGACCCGCCCGCATCGCACCCGTGGCATCCATCACACAAGAACGCGCAAGCCTGGAGAAGAACGCACCGGTGATCATGCCCAAGGTCGTGTCGGAACGAGAGCCTTACCGGATCACCACGCTTCACCCGCGGACCTACAACGAGGCCCGTACCATCGGGGAACACTTCCGTGAGGGCACCCCGGTGATCATGAATCTGACGGAGATGGACGACACGGACGCCAAGCGGTTGGTCGACTTCGCGGCCGGTCTGGTGTTCGGTCTTCACGGGAGTATCGAGCGGGTGACGCAGAAGGTGTTCCTGTTGTCGCCTGCTAACGTCGATGTCACGGCGGAGGACAAGGCCCGCATCGCAGAGGGCGGGTTCTTCAACCAGAGCTGAGACGCATTACCGGTGAGAGCAAGGATCCGAGGTTGGATCAGGGGAGAGGGAAGCACAGGTCATGAGCGTGGTCCTGGATGTCGTCTACATCGCGCTGATGTGCTTCCTCATCGTGCTCATCTTCCGGTTGGTCATGGACTACGTCTTCCAGTTCGCCCGCTCGTGGCAACCCGGCAAGGCGATGGTGGTCGTTCTGGAGGCCACCTACACTGTCACCGATCCACCGCTGAAGCTTCTGCGGCGGTTCATTCCGCCGCTGCGTCTCGGGGGCGTGGCGCTCGACCTGTCCTTCTTCGTACTGATGATCATCGTCTACATCCTGATCTCGATCGTGAGCCGGCTGTGAGCGATGTGAACTACGGTCTTGCCGAATGCCGACGACTACGTTGAGGTGAAGAGATGCCGTTGACCCCCGAGGACGTGCGGAACAAGCAGTTCACGACCGTCCGCCTCCGAGAAGGCTATGACGAGGACGAGGTCGATGCCTTCCTCGACGAGGTCGAAGCCGAACTGACCCGCCTGCTCCGCGAGAACGAGGACCTGCGCGCCAAGCTGGCCGCCGCCACGCGGGCCGCCGCGCAGAACCAGCAGAACATGCGCAAGCCCCCGGAGCAGCAGCAGGATCAGCAGCAGGGCATGCCCCAGCAGGGCATGCGAGGTCCCGGCGCTCCGGTGCCCGCCGGCATATCGGGCCCGCCGCAGCAGCAGATGGGCGGTCCCGGCCCCATGGGTGGCCCGCCCCAGCTGCCGAGCGGTGCCCCGCAGCTTCCCGCCGGTCCCGGCGGTCAGGGTGGCCCGCAGGGTCCCGGCCCGATGGGTCAGGGTCCTGGTCCGATGGGTCAGGGTGGACCGATGCAGGGCCAGATGGGCCCCGGTCCGATGGGCGGTCCCATGGGCGGTCCCGGCCCGATGGGCCAGGGTCCCGGCGGCGACAGCGCGGCGCGCGTCCTGTCGCTGGCCCAGCAGACCGCCGACCAGGCGATCGCCGAGGCGCGTTCCGAGGCCAACAAGATCGTCGGCGAGGCGCGCAGCCGTGCCGAGGGTCTGGAGCGGGACGCCCGTGCCAAGGCCGACGCCCTGGAGCGGGACGCGCAGGAGAAGCACCGTGTCGCGATGGGCTCCCTGGAGTCCGCTCGCGCCACGCTGGAGCGCAAGGTCGAGGACCTGCGCGGCTTCGAGCGCGAGTACCGCACGCGGCTGAAGTCGTACCTGGAGTCCCAGCTCCGCCAGCTGGAGACCCAGGCCGACGACTCGCTGGCCCCGCCGCGTACGCCCGCGACGGCCTCCCTCCCGCCGTCCCCGGCGCCTTCCATGGCTCCGGCCGGCGCGAGCGCCCCGTCCTACGGCGGCAACCAGTCGATGGGCAGCGGTCCGGGCTCCTCGTCCGGCCCGTCCTACGGCGGACAGCAGCAGATGTCCCCGGCGATGACCCAGCCGATGGCGCCGGTGCGCCCGCAGGGCCCGTCCCCGATGGGCCAGGCGCCCTCGCCGATGCGCGGGTTCCTCATCGACGAGGACGACAACTGACGGCACGGGCGACCACGAGTTCGCCGTAGACGCCGGCAGCGTTCACTGGGCGAGGCCCCGGATCATGGATCCGGGGCCTCGCCCTTTGGCTTCCTGCCTCCCGTGCGGCCCGGGGCCCGCGCGCCCCGGACAGCGGTGAGGGCCCGGTTCCGCCCGCCGGGCGGGACCGGGCCCTCGTGCCGTGGGGCGCGGGCCGGCGCCTTACGCCTTGCGCAGGCGGAACGTCAGGCTCAGACCCTCGTCGGTGAAGGTCTCACCGTAGGTTCCGTCCGCCTCGCCCTGGGCGAAGTCGGTCGCGAGGACCTCGTCGGCGATCAGGGCGGAGTGCTCGGTCAGCGCGGCGATGGTCGCCGCGTCCGTGGCGGTCCAGCGCAGGGCGATGCGGTCGGCGACGTCCAGGCCGCTGTTCTTGCGGGCCTCCTGGATCAGCCGGATCGCGTCCCGGGCGAGGCCCGCGCGGCGCAGCTCCTCGGTGATCTCCAGGTCCAGGGCGACCGTGGCCCCGGAGTCGGAGGCGACCGACCAGCCCTCGCGCGGCGTCTCGGTGATGATCACCTCGTCGGGGGCGAGAGTGATCGTCTCGCCGTCGACCTCCACCGAGGCCGTGCCCTCGCGCAGGGCGAGGGAGAGGGCCGCGGCGTCCGTCTGCGCGATCGCCTTCGCCACGTCCTGGACGCGCTTGCCGAAACGCTTGCCGAGTGCCCGGAAGTTGGCCTTGGCGGTGGTGTCGACCAGGGAGCCGCCGACCTCGCTCAGCGACGCCAGCGACTCGACGTTGAGCTCTTCGGTGATCTGCGTGTGCAGTTCGGGGTCGAGGGAGTCGAAGCCGGCCGCCGCGATCAGCGCCCGCCTCAGCGGCTGGCGGGTCTTGACGCCGGACTCCGCGCGGGTGGCCCGGCCCAGCTCGACCAGCCGGCGGACCAGCACCATCTGCCGCGACAGCTCCGGGTCGACGGCGCCGAGGTCGGCCTCGGGCCAGGAGGACAGGTGGACCGACTCCGGCGCGCCCGGGGTGACCGGGACGATCAGGTCCTGCCAGACCCGCTCGGTGATGAAGGGGGTCAGCGGGGCCATCAGCTTCGTGACCGTCTCGACGACGTCGTGCAGGGTGCGCAGCGCGGCCTTGTCGCCCTGCCAGAAGCGGCGGCGGGAGCGGCGCACGTACCAGTTGGACAGGTCGTCGACGAACGCGGACAGCAGCTTGCCGGCGCGCTGGGTGTCGTAGCCCTCCAGGGCCTGGGTGACCTGGTCGGTCAGGGCGTGCAGCTCGGACAGCAGCCAGCGGTCCAGGAGCGGGCGGTCGGCCGGGGCCGGGTCGGCCCCGGAGGGGGCCCAGCCGGCGGTGCGGGCGTACAGGGCCTGGAAGGCGACCGTGTTCCAGTAGGTGAGGAGCGTCTTGCGGACGACCTCCTGGATGGTGCCGTGGCCGACGCGGCGCGCCGCCCACGGGGAGCCGCCGGCCGCCATGAACCAGCGCACCGCGTCGGCGCCGTGCTGGTCCATCAGCGGGATCGGCTGGAGGATGTTGCCCAGGTGCTTGGACATCTTGCGGCCGTCCTCGGCGAGGATGTGGCCGAGGCAGACGACGTTCTCGTAGCTCGACTTGTCGAAGACGAGGGTGCCGACCGCCATCAGGGTGTAGAACCAGCCGCGGGTCTGGTCGATGGCCTCGGAGATGAACTGCGCCGGGTAGCGGGACTCGAACAGTTCCTTGTTCTTGTACGGGTAGCCCCACTGCGCGAACGGCATCGAGCCCGAGTCGTACCAGGCGTCGATGACCTCCGGCACGCGCACCGCCTCCAGGGAGCAGCCCTCGTGGGTGCAGGTGAAGGTGACGTCGTCGATGTAGGGGCGGTGCGGGTCGAGGCCGGACTGGTCGGTGCCGGTGAGCTCGGTGAGCTCGGCGCGGGAGCCGACGCAGGTGAGGTGGCCCTCCTCGCAGCGCCAGATCGGCAGGGGGGTGCCCCAGTAGCGGTTGCGGGACAGCGCCCAGTCGATGTTGTTGTTCAGCCAGTCGCCGTAGCGGCCGTGCTTGACCGTGTCCGGGAACCAGTTGGTCTTCTCGTTCTCCGCCAGCAGGCGGTCCTTGATCGCCGTGGTGCGGATGTACCAGGACGGCTGCGCGTAGTACAGCAGCGCGGTGTGGCAGCGCCAGCAGTGCGGGTAGCTGTGCTCGTACGGGAGGTGCTTGAAGAGCAGTCCGCGCTCGCCGAGGTCCTCGGTGAGCTTCTCGTCGGCCTTCTTGAAGAAGACGCCGCCGACCAGGGGGAGGTCCGCGTCGAAGGTGCCGTCCTGGCGGACCGGGTTCACCAGCGGCAGGCCGTAGGAGCGGCAGACCTTGAGGTCGTCCTCACCGAAGGCGGGGGACTGGTGGACCAGACCCGTGCCGTCCTCGGTGGTGACGTAGTCGGCGTTGACCACGAAGTGGGCCTCGGCCGGGAACGCGACCAGCTCGAACGGGCGCTGGTAGCTCCAGCGCTCCATCTCGGCGCCGGTGAAGGTCTGGCCGGTGGTCTCCCAGCCCTCGCCGAGGGCCTTGCCCACCAGCGGCTCGGCGACGACGAGCTTCTCCTCGCCGTTCGTCGCCACGACGTAGGTGACCTCGGGGTGGGCGGCGACGGCGGTGTTGGAGATCAGGGTCCAGGGGGTGGTCGTCCAGACGAGCAGCGCGGCCTCGCCGGCCAGGGGCCCGGAGGTCAGCGGGAAGCGGACGTAGACGGAGGGGTCGACGACCGTCTCGTAGCCCTGGGCCAGCTCGTGGTCGGACAGGCCGGTGCCGCAGCGAGGGCACCAGGGGGCGACGCGGTGGTCCTGGACCAGCAGGCCCTTGTTGAAGATCTCCTTCAGCGACCACCAGACCGACTCGACGTACTCCGGGTCCATGGTCCGGTAGGCGTCGTCGAGGTCGACCCAGTAGCCCATGCGGGTGGTCAGCTCGGCGAAGGCGTCGGTGTGGCGGGTCACCGACTCGCGGCACCGGGCGTTGAACTCGGCGATGCCGTACGCCTCGATGTCCTGCTTGCCGGAGAAGCCCAGCTCCTTCTCCACCGCGAGCTCCACCGGCAGGCCGTGGCAGTCCCAGCCGGCCTTGCGGGCCACGTGGTAGCCGCGCATGGTGCGGAAGCGGGGGAAGACGTCCTTGAAGACGCGGGCCTCGATGTGGTGGGCGCCCGGCATGCCGTTGGCGGTGGGCGGCCCCTCGTAGAACACCCATTCGGGGCGTCCCGCGGACTGCTCCAGGCTCTTGGCGAAGATCTTCTGCTCACGCCAGAAGTCGAGCACCGCGTGCTCAAGCGCGGGCAGGTCGACCTGGGCGGGTACCTGACGGTACTGCGGCGGCGTATTCAACGGGCTTCCTCCGGCGGACGTGCTGCCTTCCGTCGGAGGGACGAGAGCCTTGCATGGTGTCGCCGCTGACTGCGGCGGGCTCCCGCGGTACCACCCTCCTTGGCTCCCCGGTACGGCGTGCGCCGCGCGCACTCCGGTGAGCCCTCTCGATTGGTCGCGATGCCGGTTCTACTCGCCGCGCCGGTCCGGTGCGGCTTTCTTCCGGCGGCTCCGGGGTGATCTTCACGGCGCGCTCGCCCCCGGGCTCACACCGTCCCCGGGTCGCTCTGGGCTGCCGACGCCGCTACTCGTCCCCATCCACGCTTTTCGCTCCGCCCAGTGTACGGCGCCGCGCGAGTGGCGGCCGACCGGTTTTCGCGCCGGGTGCGGCGGGCGCGCGCCGCGGCCCGAGATGCCCCGAATGGCGCGGTGCGGCATTCGCGTCCCGGGACGTCTCCGGTGGCGGCATACCCGGCCAGGAGCTGGGCACAACGCATGCAGGTCCGCCGAGCGCATCAGCGAGGCGGGCGAATCGGGCGGTGTGCCCCGTTGCCGCGGGACTGAAGTCGATTTATCGTCCCAGCACGATTCGCGAGCAAGATCACAATATGTGAGGGGGCCGCGGCCATGGTGGTGAAGAAGACCGCCGCACAGCAGTCGGGGTCCGGTACGTCCGCGGGTTCTCCCGGTGCCGCGGCCCCCGCGCCCGCGGAGGCGCGCGCCCCCGCGGGCGGCACGGGACCGGGGGCCGGGAAGGCGGCGGGGAAGGCCGCCGCCGGGGAGGCCCTCGGCGCAGCGGGCGCGCGCAGGGCGGGCGCCGGGAAGGACGCGGCCGGGCAGGCGGCCGGTGAGCGGGCCGGGGCGGCGCGGTCGCCCGCCGGGAAGCCGGCGAAGAAGACGGCCGCCGCGCGGAAGACGGCCGTGCGGACGACGGCGGCCCCGGAGAAGGCAGCCGCCCGGAAGACGGCCCGACGGAAGGCGGGCGTCCCGGGAGGGCCGCCCGGGAAGGGCGCCGTCTCCGCGGAACCGCCCGGGAAGGCCGCGGCCGTGGCGGGGACGGGTCCGCCGGAGGGCGCCGGTGCCGTCCCCGCCGGTGAGACCTCCGGTCCCGCCGGTACGTCCGGTCCCGCCGGTACGTCCGGTCCCGCGGGCCCCTCCCGTCCCACCGGCCCCTCTGGTC
>NZ_WYCT01000320.1 GCF_011008945.1 Streptomyces harenosi | reverse complement strand
CGGAGTACTGGGTGCGGCATGTGCGCGGGACGGTGCGGTTCGCGGACGCGGTGGGGTGTGTGCTGTCGCGGGGCGTGGACAAGGTGCTGGAGGTCGGGCCCGGCGGCGCCCTGATCGCCATGGCCGAAGAGGTGGCCGCCGACGCCGAGCGCGACATCACCGCCGTACCCGCGCTGCGCGGCGACCGGCCCGAGACCACCGCCCTCACCGAGGCGCTCGGGCGGCTCCACACGGCCGGCACCCCCGTGGAGTGGGGCGCCTGGTTCGCGCCGCACCGCCCCCGCCGGGTGCCGCTGCCGACCTACCCCTTCCAGCACCGGTGCTACTGGCTGGAGCCCTCCGGACCGGCGGCGGCGTCGACGGCGGAGGACGACTCGGTCCGCTACCGGATCGAGTGGGCGGCCGTAGCGGACACCGCCGCCGCCCTCACCGGCACCTGGGCGGTCGTCGTACCGGCGGCCGGGACCGGTGCGGACGTGGCCGACGCGGTGACCGCCGGGCTCGCGGGCCGGGGCGCGCGGCCGGTCGTCGTCACGGCCGACCCGGCCGCGGCCGGGCGCGCGTCCGTCGCCGAGGCGCTGCGCGCCGCGCTGGGCGCGGACGGTGCGGGCGTGGTCTCGCTGCTGGCGCTGGCGGAGGGGGCCGGGGACGGGGGCGCGGCGGCCAACGCCGTCCTCCTCCAGGCGCTCACGGAACTCGACGGCGACGCCAGGCTGTGGTGCCTGAGCCGGGGCGCCGTCGCGGTGAGCCCGTCCGACCCGCTGGACGCCCCGGACCAGGCGCAACTGTGGGGAATGGGCCGGGTCGCCGCCCTGGAACACCCCGAGCGCTGGGGCGGACTCGTCGACCTGCCCGCCGTACTGGACGACCGCGCTACGGCCCGGCTGTGCGCGGTACTGTCCGGGCGCGCCGGCGAGGACCAGGCCGCCGTACGGGAGATGGGCCTGTTCGCGCGGCGGCTGGTCCCGGCCGGCGCACCGGCGGCGGCCGGTGAGGACGCCTCCCGCGCGCCGCGGTGGCGGCCGGACGGCACCGTGCTGGTGACCGGCGGGACCGGGGCGCTCGGCGCGCGCGTCGCCCGGTGGGCCGCCCAGCGGGGCGCCGGGCATCTGCTGCTGACCAGCAGGCGGGGCCCGGAGGCCGACGGGGCCGCCGAACTGGCCGGGGAACTGCGCCGGTCCGGCACGTCCGTCACCGTGGCCGCCTGCGACGTGACGGACCGTCAGGCGCTGGCGCGGCTGATCGCGGACCTGCCGGCCGAGCGGCCGCTTACCGCCGTCGTGCACGCGGCGGGCGCCCTGGACGACGGTGTGCTGGACGCGCTCACCCCCGAGCGCTTCGCCGCGGTCGCCGGGCCCAAGGTGACCGGGGCGCGGCACCTGCACGAACTGACCGAGAACCTCGGCCTGTCCGCGTTCGTGCTGTTCTCCTCCGTGGTCGGCACGGTCGGGCTGCCCGGGCAGGGCAACTACGCCGCCGCCAACGCCTACCTGGACGCCCTGGCCGTCCACCGCGCCCGGCGCGGCCTGCCCGCCACCTCGATCGCCTGGGGCTCCTGGGCGGAGGCCGGCATGGCCGCCGCCTCCGGGGCCGCGCGACGGCAACTGACGCGGGCCGGACTCGTCCCGCTGGAACCGGAGCGGGCCCTGGCGGAACTGGACCGGGCCCTGGCCGACGGCGACAGCGCGCTGACCGTCGCCGGCATCGACTGGGCGCGGTTCGCGGCCGGGTTCTCCCCCGGGCGGCCGAGCCCGCTGCTGGACGCCCTGCCCGCCGTGGCCCGGCAGCGGCGGGCCGCGGACCCCGGCCGCGCCGGCGCCCCGGCCACCGGACCCGGGGCCTGGCAGGCCGGGCTGTCCGGTGCCGAACTGCGCGACCGGCTCGCCGCGCTGGTGACGGCCCACACCGCGGCGGTGCTCGGGCTGCCCGAGGGCGGCCGGGTACCGGAGGACCGCACCTTCCGCTCACTGGGCTTCGACTCGCTGATCGGCGTGGAGTTCCGCAACCGGCTCGCCGCGGCGCTGGACCGGCGCCTGCCGCCGGGCCTGGTCTTCGACCACCCCACCCCGGCCCGGCTCGTCGACCACCTCGCCGCACTGCTCACCGGCACCGGCACCGGCACCGGCACCCGCGCCGGCGCCGCCGCCGCGCCGGTGCGGACGGACGGCGCCGACGACCCCGTGGTGATCGTGGCCGCCTCCTGCCGCTTCCCCGGCGACGTCCGCTCCCCCGAGGACCTGTGGCGGCTGGTCCTGGACGGCCGGGACGCGATCGGCCCGTTCCCGGCCGACCGGGGCTGGGACCTCGAACGGCTCTACGACCCCGACCCCGACCGGACCGGCACCAGCTATGTGCGACACGGCGGCTTCCTGCGGGACGTGGCGGACTTCGACGCGGCGTTCTTCGGCGTGTCGCCGCGCGAGGCGCTGGCCATGGACCCCCAGCAGCGGCTGCTGCTGGAGACGTCCTGGGAGGCGCTGGAGCGGGCGGGCCTGGACCCGACCTCCCTCGCGGGCAGCCGGACCGGCGTGTTCGTCGGCACCAACGGCCAGGACTACGCCGAACTCCTCGGATCGGCCGGGGTCGAGGGACACGTCCTGACCGGTACGGCCTCCAGCGTGCTGTCCGGGCGGATCGCCTACGCGCTGGGCCTGGAGGGGCCCGCGCTGACCGTGGACACGGCGTGCTCGTCGTCGCTGGTCGCCCTGCACCTGGCGGTCCGCGCCCTGCGCGCGGGCGAGTGCGACCTGGCCCTGGCGGGCGGGGTGACCGTGATGGCCACACCCGGGATCTTCGTGGAGTTCTCCCGGCAGCGCGGGCTGTCCGCCGACGGCCGCTGCAAGGCGTTCGCCGACGGCGCGGACGGCACCGGCTGGGGCGAGGGCGCCGGCACCCTGCTGCTGGAGCGGCTCTCCGACGCGCGCCGCCGGGGCCACGCCGTCCTCGCCGTCGTACGAGGCTCCGCCGTCAACCAGGACGGGGCCTCCAACGGGCTGAGCGCGCCCAACGGCCCGGCCCAGGAGAAGGTGATCCGGCAGGCGCTGGCCGACGCGGGCGTCTCACCGGCGGACGTGGACCTGGTCGAGGCGCACGGCACGGGGACGCGGCTGGGCGACCCCATCGAGGCGCAGGCGCTGCTGGCGACCTACGGGCAGGACCGGCCCGCCGGGCGGCCGCTGTGGCTGGGCTCGGTGAAGTCCAACATCGGGCACACCCAGGCCGCCGCCGGGATGGCGGGCATCCTCAAGACCCTGGGCGCGCTCCGCGACGCCCGGCTGCCGCGCACCCTGCACGTCGGCGCGCCCACCCCCGAGGTCGACTGGTCCGAGGGCGCGGTCGAGCTGCTCACCGAGAACCGGCGGTGGCCGCGGACGGACGGCCCCCGCCGGGCCGGTGTCTCCGCGTTCGGCGTCAGCGGCACCAACGCCCACGTCATCCTGGAGCAGGCCCCGCCGGAGGAGGCGGTGACCGGGCCCGCCGGGGACCCGCCCGCGGCGGCCGGGGCACCCGAGGAGCGGGCCGCCCTGCGCGGCGGCCCCGTCCCCTGGGTGCTCAGCGCCCGCTCCGAGGAGGCGCTGCACGCCCAGGCCGCGTCGCTGCGGCGGCAGCTGCCCGAGGCCGCCCCCGCCGACACCGCGCGGGCACTGGCCGGCACCCGGGCCCTGTGGGAGGAGCGCGCCGTCGTGCTTCCCCCACCCGCGGAAGCGGCCGCCGGGGAGCCGGCGGCCCCCGGGGAGACCGGGCGGACCGGACAGGCGGACCCCGGCGGTCCGCTCGCCCCCTACCGCGCGGCGCTGGACGCCCTCGCGGCCGGGGACGGCGACCCCCGCGTCGTGCGCGGCACCGCCGACACCCGCGGCCGTACCGTCTTCGTCTTCCCCGGCCAGGGCGCCCAGTGGGCCGGCATGGGAGCCCGGCTGTGGGACGCCTCACCGGTGTTCGCGCAGTCGATGCGGCGCTGCGCGGACGCGCTCGCGCCGGTGACCGACTGGTCGCTCGCCGACGTCGTACGCGGCGTGCCCGGCGCCCCCGGCCTGGACCGGGTCGACGTCGTCCAGCCCGTGTCGTGGGCGGTCGGGGTGTCGCTGGCCGGGCTGTGGCGGGCCTGTGGCGTCGAACCCGCCGCCGTGGTGGGGCACTCCCAGGGCGAGATCGCCGCCGCCTGCGTGGCCGGGGCGCTCTCCCTGGCGGACGGCGCCGCGCTGGTCGCCCTCCGCAGCCGCCTGATCCGCGAGGAACTGTCCGGCCACGGCGGCATGGTGTCGGTCGCGCTGCCGCTCGACGAGATCACCGAACGCATCCGCCGCTGGGACGGCCGGATCGAGATCGCCGCGCTCAACAGCGCCCGCTCCACGGTGGTCGCCGGGGCGCCGGACGCGCTGGAGGAACTCCTCGCCGAGTGCGCCGCCGCCGGGACGCGCGCCCGCCGCATCCCCGTCGACTACGCCTCCCACACCTCCCACGTGGACCGCATCCGGGACCGGCTCACCGAGCTGACCGCCCGGGTCGCACCGCGCGCGGCCGAGCTGCCCTTCCACTCCACGGTCACCGGCGGCCGGCTGGACACCACCGCGCTCGACGCCGGCTACTGGTTCCGCAACCTGCGGCAGCCGGTGCGCTTCGGCCCGGTCACCGAAGAGCTGCTCGCCCAGGGCCACGACGTGTTCGTCGAGGTCAGCCCGCACCCGGTGCTGGTGCCCGCCGTCCAGGACGCCGTCGACGCCGCCGGAGCCACCGCCGCCGCCGTGGGCAGCCTGCGCCGGGACGACGGCGGCCCGGACCGGTTCACGGCCTCGCTGGCCGAGGCGTTCGTGCGCGGCGCCCGCGTGGACTGGGACGCGCTCCTGGGCGCCACCACCGGCCCCGCCCCCCGCGTCGACCTGCCGACGTACGCGTTCCGGCGCCGGCGCTTCTGGCCCGCCGCGCCTGTCCCGTCCGCGGCGGCCGGCGACGCCACCGAACCGCGGGAGGCCGCCCTGTGGGACGCCGTCGAACGCGGCGACGCCCCCGCCGTGGCCGCCGAACTCGCCCTGGACGACGAGGCACCGCTGCGCGCCGTGCTGCCCGCCCTGTCCGGCTGGCGCCGCCGGCGCCGCGCCTCGGCCGTCCTCGACTCCTGGCGCTACCGCGTCACCTGGGCCCCCGTCACCGCGCCCGCGCCGGGCCCCCTGCCCGGCCGCTGGCTGCTGGTGACCGGCGACCCGGACGGCGCCGACGTCCGCTGGGCCCGGGCCGCCCTCGGCGACGCGTCCGTCACCGTCGCGGACGCCGGGCTGCACGGCCTGCCCGACGGGCCGTGGACGTGCGTCGTGTCGCTGCTCGGCCTCGCCGACCGGCCGCTCCCCGGCCACCCCGCCGTACCGGAGGGACTGGCCGAGACCACGCGGCTGCTGGCAGCGCTGCGCGAGGCGGGCGTCGACGCCCCGCTGTGGTGCCTGACCCGGCAGGCCGTGGCCACCGCCGCCACCGACCCGCTCGCCGCGCCCGGGCAGGCCCCCCTCTGGGGCCTGGGCCGCGTCGCCGGACTGGAACGTCCGGACACCTGGGGCGGACTGATCGACCTGCCGGCCGAGCCCGGCGAGCACACCGCCGACCGGCTGCGCGCCGTACTCGCCGCGCCCGGCGACGAACAGGAGTACGCCCTGCGGCCGACCGGGGTGTACGTCCGCCGCCTCGTCCGCGCGCCCCTGGGCGGCACCCCGGCCCGCCGCACCTGGCGGCCCCGGCCCGACGGCACCGTCGTCATCACCGGCGGCACCGGCGCGCTGGGCGCCCGCGTGGCCCGCCGCCTCGCCCGCGAGGGCGCCGGTCACCTGCTGCTGACCAGCCGCGCCGGCCTGACCGCCGACGGCGCCGGCGCACTCGTCGCCGAGCTGCGCGCCGCGGGCACCCGGGTGACCGTCGCCGCGTGCGACGTCGCCGACCGCGAGCAGCTCGCCCTCGCGCTGGCCGCGGTCCCGGCCGAGTTCCCGGTGCACGCCGTCGTGCACGCGGCCGGCGTCACCCACACCGCGCCCCTGGAGCGGACCACCCTCGCCGAACTGGCCGGCACGATCGCCGCGAAGGCCGCGGGCGCCCGCCACCTCGACGAGCTCACCGCCGGGTTCGGCCTCGACGCGTTCGTGCTGTTCTCCTCCGGCGCCGCCGTCTGGGGCAGCGCCGGCCAGGCCGCCTACGCGGCGGGCAACGCCTACGCCGACGCCCTCGCCGCCGACCGCAGGCGCCGCGGCCTGCCCGCCACCTCGGTGGCCTGGGGGAGCTGGTCCGGCGGCGGCATGGTCGACCCCGCACTGGCCCGCGAACTCGCCCGCGGCGGCGTGCGGTCCATGGACCCCGAGCTCGCGCTCGACGCCCTCCAGCAGGCCCTCGACCACGACGAGACCGCCGTCACCGTCACGGACATGGACTGGCCGCGCTTCGCCGAGACCTACACCGCGGCCCGCCGCCGCCCCCTGATCGACACCGTCCCCGAAGCCGTCGCCGCCCGGGCCGGGGACGACGGCGAGGAGGACGAGACGGCCGGGGCGTCCGGCTTCGCGACCGCTCTGGCCCCCCTGGACCCCGCCGAACGCGACCGGCGGCTGCTGGAGCTGGTCCGCTCCACCGCCGCCCTGGCCCTCGGCCACACCGACCCCGCCGCCGTGCCGTCGGGCAGGCCCTTCAAGGACCTGGGCTTCGACTCGCTCACCGCCGTGGAACTGCGCAACCGGCTCACCGCCGCCACCGGGGTGCGGCTGCCCGCCACCCTGGTCTTCGACCACCCCACCCCGGCGGCCGCCGCCGCCCACCTGCGCACCCTGCTCTTCGGCGCGGCGGCCGACGACGCCACCGGCACCACCGGCGCGGCCTCCGAGACCGCCTCCCCGGACCCCGCCGACGACCCGGTGGTCATCGTCGGCATGGCCTGCCGCTACCCCGGCGACGCCACCACCCCGGAAGCCCTGTGGGACCTCGTCGCCCAGGGCCGGGACGGCATCGCCGGCTTCCCCGCCGACCGCGGCTGGGACGTACCGCCGGAGGCGTCCTTCGCGCAGCGCGGCGGCTTCCTCGGCGACGTGGCCGGGTTCGACGCGGGGTTCTTCGGGATCTCCCCGCGCGAGGCGACGGCGATGGACCCGCAGCAGCGGCTGCTGCTGGAGACGTCGTGGGAGGCGCTGGAGCGGGCCGGGGTGGACGCCTCGGCGCTGCGCGGCAGCCGCACCGGCGTCTTCGTCGGCGCCGGCTCGCACGACTACGCGACGCTGGTCGCCGCCATGGACGGCGGCCAGGACTACGCCCTGACCGGCGCCGTCGGCAGTGTGCTGTCCGGGCGGATCGCCTACGCACTGGGTCTGGAGGGGCCCGCGCTGACGGTGGACACGGCGTGCTCGTCGTCGCTGGTCGCCCTGCACCTGGCGGCCCGCGCCCTGCGCGAGGGCGAGTGCGACCTGGCCCTGGCGGGCGGGGTCGCCGTCATGGCCACCCCCGACGCCTTCGAGGCGTTCTCCCGGCAGGGCGGGCTGGCCCCCGACGGCCGCTGCAAGGCGTTCGCCGACGGCGCGGACGGCACCGGCTGGGGCGAGGGCGCCGGTGTACTGGTGCTGTGCCGGCTGTCGGAGGCCAGGCGGCGCGGCCACCGGGTGTGGGCCGTCGTACGCGGCTCGGCGGTCAACTCCGACGGCGCCTCCAACGGGCTGACCGCGCCCAACGGCCCCTCCCAGCGGCGGGTGATCCGGCAGGCGCTGGCGAGTGCGGGGCTGGCACCGGCGGACGTGGATCTGGTGGAGGCGCACGGGACGGGGACGCGGCTGGGCGATCCGATCGAGGCGCAGGCGCTGCTGGCCGCCTACGGCCAGGAGCGGGACCCGGAGCGGCCGTTGTGGCTGGGCTCGGTGAAGTCGAACATCGGTCACACCCAGGCCGCGGCCGGTGTGGCCGGGGTGATCAAGTCGGTGCTGGCCCTGGAACACGGGGTGATGCCCAAGACCCTGCACGTCGACGCACCCGCCCGGGAGGTCGACTGGACGGCGGGCGGCGTGCGGCTCCTCACCGAGACACGCCGGTGGCCCGAGACGGCCCGGCCCCGCCGCGCGGGCGTGTCGGCGTTCGGGATCAGCGGTACGAACGCGCACGTGATCCTGGAGCAGGCGCCCGAACCCGAAGGTGAGCCGGAGGAAGCTCCGGTCGAGGTGGCCGGTGTGGTGCCGTGGGTGGTGTCGGCGCGGTCGGTGGAGGCGTTGCGGGAGCTGGCGGGGCGTCTGGCCGGGTCGGTGGCCGGGGCGCGTGCGGTGGATGTGGGTTATTCGCTGGCGGTGACGCGGGCGGCTCTGGAGTACCGGGCGGTGCTGGTCGGGGACGGTCCGGGGTCGTTGGTGGAGGGGTTGCGCGAGCTGGCCGGGGGCGGTGTTCCGGTGCGGGCGGTGTCCGAGGGCGGGACGGCGTTCGTGTTCACCGGTCAGGGTTCCCAGCGGCTGGGGATC